>JAYTNJ010000086.1:0-82613 GCA_043748345.1 Saprospiraceae bacterium | reverse complement strand
AGCGGTTCAACCAAAGATATAATAGTTGATAATTTAAATTCCGGACATAATCTTACTTTTACCGGTGATGACCCTCATATAGTTTCGATCGTTGGAAATGTTATCAAAGTAAAAAATCTGCCTTCTGATGGAGCTTCATTTACATTAAATACAAAAGTCACCAATCAGTTTAACTGTTCACAGGACATAAGTATTTTATTTACAATTATTTACCCAGTGGTTATATCAGGGGACAGAAATATATGCGGTGATAAAATAAAGTTAACGGCTTCAGGAGGCAATGGACGATATGAGTGGAGCTCTTCAAATGATTTTAAGATGATTATTGGTACGGCTTCGGGACTAGATGCGACTTTAAAGTCCAAAACTGAAACTTTTTTTGTAAGGTCTCCGGGGTCTGATTGTCCCAATAATCTGGATTCTATTACTGTGACAAATCAAAGTATAAGTATTTCAGTACCGGATGGTGGCAACATCTGTAAAAGGTCAACAAAAGACATTTCAATACAAAATCTAAATCCTGGACATAATCTGGTATTTACCTGGAATGACCCGCATATAGTTTCTGTGAATGGAAATATTATCAAAGTTACTTCCTTGGAAGCTGATGGTAGTTCATTTGAAGTTAAGGGGAGTGTAATTAATCAATTTAACTGTAGTCAACCTATTAGCATTAGATTTGCTGTAAAAGATCAGAAGCCTGCCACATTTGTCGCCCAACTGCAGTCATGTAAAGATTTTACCATGTGTTTTACTATCAATGGGGCATATGAAGGCAATGTATTGTGGAAATTTGGTTCCGGTCTGGCCAACGACACTTCCAGTCAAAAAAGCCCTTGTTTTAATTTTGGTAAGGCTGGTAAATACAAAGTTAATCTGACTAATTTAAATTCTGAATGCCCGTTTAGCCCAGTAGAAAGTGAAATCACAGTACCTGAAATTGGCGATTCAATAGTATCAGTCAATATTAAACAGGATGTTTGTAAAAGCAACGATGTTTGTTTTAGTATCAATGGTAAATATATTGGAAACATAAAATGGGAATTTGGTGATCCGACAAGTTCATCCAATACATCTGCATTAAGGGAGACTTGCCATAATTTTGCTGCACCGGGTAGTTATATGGTAACTCTTAAAAATGAGAATGTTTTATGTCCTTTTAAAGAAGTAAAAACAAACGTTATTGTAACACCTAAGTTTGCATTAAACCCAATCGCAAATCAGACTGTTTGTGAAGGACAAAACGTTACATTTAATGCGACATCTAATGCTCCGGAAGCAACTTATAATTGGTTTGACGCCACAGGTAAATTGATTGGCTCCGGGCCATCTCTTTCTGTGAATCCTATGAACATTATGAGTATAAAAGTACAAGGAACCAATGGAAAAGGATGTCAGGATTCTTTGACCGTAAATGTTACCATATTCAAATTTAACTATACAATAGAATTGCCACAAACTATTTGTCCTAAGACTGAATATCAGGTGAAATTGGTTATTGCAAATCCTGAAAATTATACCTTTAGCTGGACTCCGGCTGATGTCGTATTAAATGGAGGAACTACAAGTCAACCCATACTACTCGCAGTTATAGGTAAATCAGTAAAGGTAGAGATTACTAATAAAGCAACAGGTTGTAAAGAAACCAAAGAAATTACTCCGGCAATTAAAGCTCCTTTGGTATTTAACTTTGTTGGAACTGTATGTAATAATAGCCCATCAACTGTAACACTTAATATTACTAATCCTAATGATTATACTTACCTGTGGACACCTGCAACAGCCATCGTTTCCGGGGGTGCTACCAATACACCCATAATAAGAGTTACGGCTGGTCAACAGTTAAAAGTACTGGTGACAAATAAGGCAACCGGATGCTCAGAGGAACTTACGTACAATCCTCAAGTGCTGCCACCATTAACAGTAATATTTACTGAACCAAATATAGAAATCAAGCAGGGAGCAAGTACTGATATTTTTGTTAGAAATCCAATATCAGGCGCAACGTACACATGGAATACTGGCGATAGAGGTACGTCAATCAAAGTTGCACCGCTAACCACAACTACGTATACTGTCACTGTCAGTGATGCCAACGGATGTACCGGTTCCGGTCAGATTACTGTGAATGTAAGGGTCATACCTTGTACCGAAAATGACGAATATCTGCCGAATGCATTTACACCTAATGGTGATAGTAAAAATGATATATTACTTGTCAAGTCAACTGTCATTACAGAGTTGGAATTTGTCATTTATAATAGATGGGGTCAGGAGATGTTTAAGACAACCAATATCAATGAAGGTTGGGATGGAAAATTTGAGGGCAATGAAGTGTCTCCTGATGTTTACGCCTATTACATAAAAGGTACATGTTTAAGCGGTGATAGATTTATTAAAAAAGGTAATGTTAGTCTATTTAAGTAAATTCAAAAAATTTGATTTGTTGTTTATAAGAATAAAATAAAGTAGCAAAAAACCAGTAGTTTGATATTAACGCTCTCATTAAAAATACAAGGTGAAAAACATCTTGTATTTTTATTTAGATCAATAATGTTTTATAGGAACAGAGTTCGATCCCTTAAGTAATTGGATGAAAGTAGGTCAGATGTGGATATCACAGATTGAAAAAATAAGATAGAAACATGTATGATCAATAATATGTCTTATCTCGATCCAAAATTATCTTTATCCGATTTGGCCAAAAACCTTAAAACAAACACATCTATTCTATCAGCGAAAATAAAAATCTAACCTTGGTTGGTAAAGACTATAATTTTGGATTTTATTCCAAAGTTAGATTGAATCGGGCTGTTTAAAAGGTGATGGGCATTTCTTCGAATGAACTTATCACCAGCTAACTTCATAAGGCAATATTCGGCCTGATAAATATTTAAGATAGCACAGGATTTTTACTTTTTGATTTAGTAAATAGAAAAAATTTTCGGTTATATGTTATAAAACTTATCTCAATAAAATATATTCGTATTTTAATAAATGATAATTTGTATTTTGCTCATTATGCATTATTTGGTAATAATTTATTTAATTTTGCGTTTTATTTATTATTGTATCATGATCACATAATAGAGTTAAAATGAGAATTGTTCTTTGCATTCTTTGTTTTATAAGCTTATCATCTCAAATTTTTGGACAGGAAAATAGCATTTCTGTCGACAGATTGAAACTTTATAGGATGGGGCATTTTTTTTTTGACAATAGCTTGTATGGGCCTGCCCGATATGCTCAGACCAGATTTATTCACGAAGTTCATCCTCTTCCAGAAGATGATTTTTCGATGCTCAGAGATGATGCAGGAGCCATGAATGCGATTTCAGGACTCAGATTGGATCTTACCAGCGGAGAGAATGACCTACTAACCTTCATCACACAAAAATATCCAGATCCTACCACATCACCCGCTATTCTCGAGTTGGGAAGTCATTATTATAATCAGAAATGGTTTAAAAAATCAGTCGATATCTACGGATTGATAAAACTTGATAACTTACCCGAATTCGATAAGTCAGAGGCAAGTTTTAAGAAGGGATATTCTCATTTTGCCATCAAAGAATTTAAAGAGGGTAAAAACGACCTGGCAAGGACAAAAGAGGTAAAAAATTTATTTTACTATCCTGCCAATTATTACTACGGTCTTTGTGATTATTTCACAGGAAACTATTCCGGAGCAGTCAATTCTTTTGAGCGGGTAAAAGATTCGGAAACGTACAGGTCATTTGTTCCTTACTACATAACACAAATTTATTTTGCGCAAAACCAATCAGATAAAGTGATTTCCTTCGGCGAGGAAGCACTTAAAGATCAAAACCTTCGCAACAGGAAAGAAATCCGGCAGCTTATCGGACAATCCTATTTTAAAAGTGGCAATTATGAAAAAGCTCTTCCGCACCTTGAGTTTTATGAGGCAAGTACGGAAAAATTGACAATAGAAGAATTCTATCAGCTGGGATTTGCACAATACCAAGAGAAAAAATTTCAAGCCGCCATTAAAAATTTGAGAGAACTTCATCTCCTTGATTCGAAGCTGGGTCAGCTGGTAAATTACTATCTGGCAGACTGCTATTACAAAACAGGCGATCTGGTATCTGCAAGAGCCGCTTTTAAGAAGGTGTCTCAAATGACATACGAAAAAAAAATGCAGGAAGAAGCCACATTTAATTACGGAAAGCTGTCTGCCGAATCAGGATTCGAACGAGAGTCAATTAATACCTTATTAAAAATTGAAAAAAATTCTTCATACTACAAGGAAGCAGATAAAATCATAAGCAATTTGCTTGAAAATATGAGTGATTTTGCAGCTGTCATACAAATAATAGAAGGAATGTCATCTCCTTCAGATAATGTGAAAATCACTTATCAGAATGTAGCATTGAAGTACGGTATGCAAACATATAATAGTGGCCAACCCAATGAGGCATTAAAATATTTTGAAAAATCAAAAAAATATAACCTGAGTAAGATCGTCCAGGCCCAAAATACTTTTTGGATAAGTCAGATTCAACATGAAAATGGGAATATGAAGGTATCTATCCAAGGATTTGAAGATTATTTTGACATTACTAATGGCCTTGAAGGTCTTCCGGAAGAATCTTCTCCCATAAGTGGACATTACACCCAAGGATATAATTATCTCTTGCAAAAAGATTTTAATAATGCTGAAAAGAGTTTTAAAAATGCTATTGTCGGCTTTAATTTGATTGGGGAAAAGTTAAAAAATAGCGATCTTATAAATAAAATATGGCCTGACGCTCTTTTGAGAACGGGGGATTGTTTGTTCAAAAACAGGAAATATCAGGATGCTATGAATTACTACGATTTGGCTATTAAAAAAGGCCAGGGTAGTTTTGTGTATGCTATCTATCAAAAAGGAATCATAGAGGGTCTGCTCGGTGATGCTTACGATAAAATACTGACTCTTAAAGAAATTACTAAAAGCTATTCCAGTTCTGATTATGCGGATGATGCATTGATGCAATTGGGTGACACATACTTTGAGCTTGATAATGTGGAAAATGCATATCTGTCATTTAGTGAACTGGTTGCCAAATATAAAAACAGTTCGTTGAAAAATGGGGCATATCTCAAGCTGGGACTTCTGGCATACAATAAGGGGGATCTCAATACTGCAATAACTCATTACAAGTCAGTATTTCAGAACAATCCATCTGCAAAGGAAGCAGAAAGTGCTCTGTTGGGTCTCCAGGAAATTTATATTAATGACCTCGGCAAAGCTGAAGAATATGTCGCATTTGTAGGCTCAATGCCCGGATTTAAGATTACAGAAAGTGCTGCAGATTCACTGGCATATATGGTAGGTGTCATTCGTTATAATGAAGGAGAGTATGAAAAAGCAGTATCCGGATTTAACAATTATATCGACAAATATCCTAATGGACTCAACAGAGTCAAGGCATTTTATTATCGAGGAGAATCAAATACTCTGCTTAAAAAATATGAGAGCAGTCTTGAAGACTATGAGCGACTCATAAAAATGGGGAGCTCTGAATTTTATGTTCAATCATTGAGAAAGGCAGCACTGATTGCATACAATTATACGCAGACATTTGATAAAGCCTATAAATATTATGATCTGTACTACGATGCTCTTATGGATGAAGATGAAAGATATAAAGCCGCCCTGGGTGCTCTGAGGAGCGCCTTTCGAATCTCTAATAATGACGGAGTAAAGAAGTATGGCAACATTGTCTCAATGTCAAAAAAAGTAGAAAACGAAGAAAAGGTAGCTGCTTTATATTATCTTGGCAAAACGTGGTATAAAGAAAATAATCTTGAAAATGCAAAAACCGCTTTTTCAGGAATCGGAGATTTAATGAATAATAATCAGGCTTCAGAGGCAAGATATCTTATAGCTGAAATCATGTTTAAGCAAACTCTGACTGAAAAGGCAGAACAACAATGTAATCTGGCAAATGGTAAAAATGCTTCTTACCCATTTTGGATAGCAAAAGGTCTGATTTTGTTATCAGATATATATGGTGGACGAAAGGACCTCATTAATGCGCGTGCGGCCCTCGAAGCAGTCATTGAAAATTTTGCTGAAGATCAGGAGTTGCAGACTATATCCAAAGGAAAACTTAAAGTAATAGAGGAAATGGAAAAACAGAAAAATCGAATCAAAGTTCCGTCAAACAAACTGATGGAGTTTCATTCAGGAGGCAATAATTAAAATCATTAATTTATCCACAACTGAAATTTGACATGAAAATATTAAATTTATGTATATTATTGCTGGTTTCACTATCTCTATCAGCGCAGAAAGATACTACCAAAACAAATCTAAAAATCAATCAGGTAGAAGTCATAAAATATTTTGAAGCCAATCTTGAGGAAACGCAAAAAATAGGAATCAAGTCAGTATTAACTGTGCAAAAACCTTTTAATCCAAAATACAAATATGACATAACTATAGTACCGGCGGTGCTGCAATATCCTGAACCTCAGATCAAACCACTGGCAATGAATCCTGATGGACCATTTAAAGTAAATAAAGGATTTTTGCAGGCTGGATATGGATTTAGAAAAAATCCTGAACTCATGGCTGGGTATCATTTTACAAAAAAGGATAGCTACGATGCAGGTTTTCATCTGCAGTATGAATCATTAGATAATAACCATAAAAATCCTTTTCAGCAATACAGAAATTCAACCGCAGATTTCTATGGTAGTGTGATGATTAAGGAAAATCTAAAGCTCTATGGTGATGTCAGTACTTCATGGAAAAGAAGATATTTTTATCATACAGACTTACAGATAGATAGTCTTTATACAGAAGATCAGTCTTCACGTGATCTCAACAGATATGGCATAAAAGCAGGAATTACCAATGCAGAGCCAACAAAGTTCAATTTTAATTACGACTTCCAATTGGGGCTGGACAATCTTAATTTAGACAATACTAATGCTCGTGAAAATGGTGTATTGGCAAAAATTAATGTTGAGAAACTATTTAATAAAAATTCCACTTTGTCGATTGATGCAAAATACGACTATACTGCATTAAATAGTAAAAAAGCATTGAGCATTTCAGCTGCAACGTTAAAGCCTGTTTTAAAAACAAAAATTAAAAACCTGATCATACAATTGGGAGCCAATATGCTGTATAGCAGCGACAATAGATCGTCAGTTTTTCCTGAGGTTTACCTGTCATACGGTGTAGCTGGCCCAGCTCTTCAGGTTTTTTTGGGTGTGAATCAGGATTACTACATCAATAATTTTAGAAATGTAACAAGCAGAAACCCGTATTTGTCCAATGAACTTGATTCGTTGGTAAATACCGTCTCCCGCAAATATTACGGTGGTGTCAAAGTGCAATATTCATTTATCACTTACCAAATTACTGCTGGCATCAAAGACGCTGACAGAATGATGTTCCTTTTAAATCAAAAGAAGGATATAAGGTACTTTGATATGGTCTATGGAGATGTCAATATTGCTTTTGTCTCAGGTAATATTGATTTTGCAATTAATGAATCAATATCCGTCGGTGGATGGCTGACACAGAATGTTTTCAAACTTAAAGGAATTTCCAATGCATGGCATACTCCAAATATTGAAGGCAATGCTTATGGTCGGGCTCGGCTACTCAATGAAAAGTTGGAGCTAACAGCTGATTTGTATTTTGGTAGTAAAGTCACTTTTTTGAATATGGAAAATCAGATTGAAAAATCTAATGCATTATTTGACCTAAATCTGGAAGCAAAGTACAGCATAAATCAAAAATTTTCAGTTTTTGTAAAAGGCATAAATCTGCTTGATAATACATTTGAAAGGTGGTACGGATATCCCAGTGTAGGTATCAATGGCATGATTGGAACGAGGATTATTTTTTGATATTCTGAATGTGGTGATATCAAGAAACCCTGGAATAAAAAAAATTTTTTTATTCCACAAAATTTTTTATCTTAGGTCTCAGTCTATCCTACATTTTATAAGTAAATCGGCCATAAATATATCTTCCGTTAAAACCAAGAGGGTAGGTACCATCATACTGGAATATGCCACCGAAAGCCAGATCTTTTCTATATTTATCAGGGTAGATATCAAGAAGATTATTAGACCCTAATGCGAAGTGAAGTCCTTTAGTAATCTTATAGCCTATCTCCAGATCCGTTTGAATTTTTGCAGAGAAAATCTGTTTTACTATATCTCCATTATCATTATATTCTGACCAGGTAATATTTCCAAATCTTACATTTCTTAGCATGACATTCCATTTTTTCTGATTATAATCCATGATGAAGTTTATGACATTATTAGGATTGGCTTTTTCGATGCGTGTGATTTCTACTTCTCCTAGCAAAGGTGTATCAGAATATATTTTAATTTTTTCCGGCGTACTTATTTCATCTTTATTGGTGATTTCGTTTTTATTGAAATTGGCTGATAGTATTAATTTTAGATTGCCATTTTTGCCGGTATTGATTCCATATCTTCCTGTGATATCAATTCCTGACGTTTTGGTGTTCAACTTATTAGTAAAATAGATGGCAGCACCTGCGGGTACACCCTGAGTTGCCAGATATGCTTCAAGAGCATTTCCTGAAAACTGCTCAGAAAGAATGATTCTGTTATTTACTTGAATTTGATATGCGTCCACAGTAAGTGCAAATTTTCGAAAGTTAAATGTGAGCCCTCCCGATAGATTTACACTCTTTTCGGCAGTGAGCTTTTCTGCTCCCAGCGCTGATGCTACACCTTGGTCCCGATAAGGGAATATACCTGACTCCACCAGTGTAGATCCGATGGCAACTGTCTGAATGGCGGTGTAGTTACCCTGCGCTAATGAAGGAGCTCTGAATCCTGTGCTTATTGCTGCCCTTATTCCCAGAGCCTTGGTAATACCATATCGTGTAGCAAGTTTACCAGTAACCGTTGACCCAAAATCGCTGTAATTCTCAAACCGGGCAGCAAATGCTGTTGTCCAGTTAGTAACAATATCAGTTTCCAAATCCATATATATACCGAGATTGGTTCTAGTTGCGTCTATGGCCGTTTTCCAACCAGGAAAGCATTGGCATCCTGCACTAGCGCCATTGCCCTTATTTGGGCCATCCTGGATTCCTTTTGATATGGCATTGCCATCATAGTAAGAGGCTTCTTCTCCAGGTTTAATTGTATAATTTTCAAATCGGAATTCTGCTCCAAAAGCTAGATTCAGCGGTTGTGCAAATCCCGCATCAAGTTTTCTTGAAACATCAAAATTGGTCACAGCTTGCAAAAAACCCAACGTACCATCATACATTTCTGTTTTTTGTTTGATACCGCCGGGAAATGTAAACTGATTTAGTCCGCCTAAAGAAGTATTGGCGGTATTTTTCATATTGAGCTCAAAGTTATTTTTTCCGACTACCTGACTTAAATCATAGTTCCAATTTTCACCAAGCTTACCCCTAAGTCCTACGGAAGCAGATAGATCGGTAATAGTGGGAGCAATACGGGGAAGAAAGCCATCAGGATACAAGGATCTTACAGTTCTGTTGTCATTGGCCCGCCTGAAAAAACAACCTGACTCTCCATATCTGTTATTGTAGCCGGCAAAAAAATAGAGTGTATTCTGACCCATAGCCTTATCTCCGTTGGCAAATAAACTAAATTCTCTGAAGTCTGAATCACCATATCTCCAATTGTTTTCTCTGTCAAAAGTTGCTTCTTTAATATTTGGAGTTCCGTCAGCATTTTTGAAATAATTAAATCTATTGTCAATACCAGCGCGGTTAGTCCTGCCTTGATTCCTATATTGAGCTGATATGTACATAGTGCCATCACCGATAGAAAAACCTTTGCCAACATGTGCTGTCAGCTTTTGGCCATCTGTTTTCATTATATTCTCTTTTTTGGTAAGCCAGTCATAACTATTCAATGTACTCCAATCTTTAATATTTTGGTTGGTAATACCAACTGCCAGGCTCTCATTAGCATCATAGCCTCTTTCAAAGTTTGATAAATTGGAACCAAATGTAACAGACGCATCCAATGTTTTATCCTTTTTTAATACTATATTTATTACCCCTGCGATAGCATCAGAACCATATTGGGCTGAAGCACCATCTCTAAGTACCTCCACTCTTTCTATGGCTGTCGCAGGTATAGCATTAAGATCTACTCCTGTACTACCCCTACCCACAGTACCGTTTACATGAACCAATGAGTTGGTATGTCTTCTTTTGCCATTTACAAGCACAAGTACTTGATCAGGCCCCAGCCCTCTGAGTGTGGCGGGCCTGAAATGGTCAGAGCCATCAGTAATAGAAGGTTTGGAAACATTATAAGAAGGCACCAGCATTTGGAGTATTTGAATGGTTTGTGTCACACCTGCCATCTGTAGTTCACGTCCGGAAATTACATCTACAGGCACAGAAGAATTAATTACCAGACGATCATTGGCTCTTGTTCCCAACACTACAATTTCACTCAGGCCAATGGCGTCTTCTTCAAGTGCTACGTCTAAAGTGGTTGTTTGACCTGATTTTATAGAAATATTGATAACTTTTGTTGCAAAACCAACAAAAGATATGGATATAGATTGATTTCCCATTGGTAAGCTTAAGGAATAGTTACCATCAAGATCACTAATTGTACCAGTTTGGGTGGTTGAAGAGTAGATCGATGCACCAATAACTGACTCACCATTATTATCTGTTATTTTTCCTTTCACATTGCCTCTTTGACCTATGGCCAAACTACTAATCAAGAGGCAAATCATCGTTGTAAAAATATATTTATGCATCACTTAAAGTTTAAAAGACTGTTTTAAATAAATGTTATGATGGCACAAATATATTCTTTTACTTCGTATGGATGCAATTGGCTTATGATATTTAATGCTATGAATTTTGAACAGATAAAATGACATTTTAAAGAGCCTCCTGATCATTTATTTTCTTTTTGAAAACAACACTATCAGTATAGGAATCAATTCCCTTTCTGAGAAGTGGTAAAGTGTGCTTCGAGCTTTATAAATCCGAATTATAAAAGGTAATTTTAATCAAATAGAAATGACGATTAGTTAAGATAAATTTTTGGGTTTTCGCTGACAGGAGGGGCTCCTCCCAAACCCTCATCTTCAAGGAAAAGAGTTTTTTATTGCGAGCTCCGCTAATCTACATGGTATGATCTTATGAAATTATAAAGCCTGACTTTCTGATTGAAAAGAGAATAATTTGATAGTTCTATCGTCACCTGCTGATATGAGATAGTTCGGTCCGGGAATCCAAAGTAATCTGTTGACGGAATTTATGTGTCCTCCTTTTTGGAGATCAATACTTTTTAATAAATCCAAGCTTGCAGAATCCCAAATCCTTATAGTCTTATCTCTCGATGCCGTGGCAAATGCAGAAAATTCTGGTAAATGTATAATCTTATTAATGGTAAACCAATGAGCAGAAAATGAATCTTTTAGTTCATTTGTTTTTGTATTCCAAATATTGAGATGTGCGTCCCTGCCTCCGGAGATGATACAGTCATTATCAAGGATTTCAATAGCAAAAACACTATTTGCATGGGCATTTTTGATTATTTCGATTATATTGAGAGTATTGCCATCTAGTATATATATATGGTTGTCACTTGCTCCAATGTAAATTTTGTGACTGGCTTTATCATACTTTATACATCTAAGGCCTTGTGAAGAAATTTTTGATGATATTTCCGGCATCCTGCTTAATGTATTCCACAAGCAAACATATCCATCCGCACTGACTGAAATTAATTTTTCAGTTGATAAAAAATTGAGGTCAAAAATACTGCCTTTGTGAAAGGCTGATTTACTTAGTATTTTGTTTTCTTTAGCATCGATCCAGTACAAATTGCCCTCTATGTCACCTGCAACCAGTAATTGGTTCGCACTTTCAAAAGCCACTGAGAAGAGCTTGTTTCCTGAATCTCCTATTAACATTCCATCAGATGATTCACTGGTGATAGACCACCTGACTATCCATCCATCGCCAGCTACTGAATAGAATACATTATTATTCACATCGCAAGCCAATCCATAAATTGCAGCTTTATGGCCTTTAAATTCATTTATTTTTTCAATCCTAAAAGAAACTGCCAAAGGAGTATTAGATTTACGCTAGAATTAACACATATTATATTCCTTAAGTTTAAATAGAAAAATGCCTGAAGTCCAAATTATTACCGATAATGATGTGCGATATGGAGTCTGGCAAAATGTGGAGAGCGATGATTTTTTTCTGAATAATCTGAAATTGTATAATCTGGAGCAGCAAGAAGTTGCAGCACTTAAAGCACGAAAAAAGTCTGAATGGTTGTGTTCCAGATATCTGTTAGACCAAGTAACAGACCATCGATTAAGTGGCGCATGCCTTAAAGACACTTTTGGCAAGCCTTACATTGATGGATCACAGGATTTTATTTCCATAAGTCATACCTTTGATTTTACAGCTGTGATTGTAAGTCGTAAAGTGTGTGGGATAGATCTTCAGGTTATGGTGCCAAAAATTCTTACTATTGGCCCGCGCTACATAAGCGATAGGGAAATGACTTTCATTCCTGAAAACAATAAACTTCACTATTATCACGTCATATGGGGAGCAAAGGAAGCAATGTATAAGTGTTATGGCACAAAAGAGCTCGACTTTAAGAACCAATTAGTGATTCATGATTTTTATTATTTTCATGATGGATTTTATTTTAATGGCGAAATAATCAAAGGCTCTTTTAAAACAAAATATAAGCTTTTTTGTAAACAAATTGATCAAATGATATTGGTGTATGCCACTGAAAAATAGGATATTTATATTTTCAATATTATTTATAGGAATTTTAGTTTTTTTTTCCTGTAAAAATAAAAAAGCAAGTACAAAAGCCGATAACCCTGCTTATAATACGGAAGAGTTTTTAATATTTTACGATCGATTCAGCAAGGATAGTGTATATCAGATGGAGCATATAGTTTTCCCGCTTGAAGGGAAAAAAGCACCGGTTGACAGTTTGTACAGGGACGATGATGATTTCAGATGGAATACAGACGGGTGGATTCTTCAAAAAGAATATGATGATGTTGATGGCACTTTTTCTCGTGAATTTTTAGATATCAATGGACTTATCATCGAAAGAATAGGGGATGTTTCAGGTAAATTTACGATGGAGCGGCGCTTCGGCAGGTTATCATCGGGTTGGCATCTTATATATTACAGAGAAATGGGCATGTATTGAATAGTTGACAATGAACAAAATCAAATTTTCATACGTTTATCTTCTATTTTATTCTCAAATTATTCTAATATGGAACTCATTCCAATCATTCAATATTATTTAATAAAGGATTCACTAAAGTGTTTATGATCAGATTTTTGCTTTTGCCAATAATTTTTATTTTAATTGTCCCACAAAGCGGACAATCCCAAGCCTTTTGGAAAAAGACAGAAGAATCTGGATTTGGATTAAGATCAAATACCAGTAGAGAAATCATTCCTGAAAAATATGAAACTTTCAGCTTGGATATGGCTGGTTTAAAATCTTATCTTAAAAATGCTCCAATTGAATTTAGCGGTTCCAGGAGCGCCACTAAAAACTTTTCTATCGACATACCGATGCCAGATGGAAGCCTTGAATCATTTGTAATAAATGAATCTCCTATCATGGAAAGCGAACTGGCAGCAAGATATCCCGATATAAAATCCTACAAAGGGTTTTCAGCAAGCAATAAATTAAAACAAATCAGGTTTTCAGTCTCCCAGCGAGGATTTCACGCTGCCATACACACTCCGGATGGAGAAAAATATATTGATCCGTATTCATCTGAAAATACTTCAGAATATATTGTCTACAATACTAAAGACTACAAAGATTCAAACGAACATAATGTGGGTTTTTGTGGAGTAAACGAGACCTATAGGACTGAAAAAACTTATTTCAGACCGGGTCAAAGAAATGCACCGGAAGTTGAGCTAAGAGTGTACAGGTTAGCCATTGCATGTACTGGGGAGTGGGGGGCCAGAAGAGGTACTGTTGCTGCTTGCCTGGCAGATATGGTTGCTTTGGTCAATAGAATGAATCTTATCTATGAAAAAGAAATGGCGGTAAGATTCGTCTTGATAAATGATAATGATAAACTGATATTTCTGAACGGAGCTACCGATCCTTATGACACCCCTACGGAAGGTCGAAAATTATTGCAGGTAAATACTAGCAAACTGAATTCCATTATTTCATCAACATCTTATGATATCGGTCATGTATTGACAATTGCATGTACTGATAATATTGGCGGAGTTGCAAGTTTCGGTTCTTTATGTCAATCAGTTAAAGGAAATGGTGTGACTTGTCAGGGAAGTGAATCATTATCGGTTTTGGTTACCAGGATATTAGCCCATGAAGTGGGTCACCAACTTAATGCTTCTCATTCCTGGAATGTTTGTACATCTTCTGCAGATCAGAGAGCACCAAATACAGCTTTTGAACCGGGTAGTGGTTCCACAATTATGTCTTATGCAGGTTTATGTGGCACTGATAACGTTGCAAGTGATAATGATGACTATTTCCATGTAGGGTCATTGGATCAGATGTATGCTAAAACATTGAGTTCAGGAAACGCATATGCCTGTGCTCAGAAAATACTAACAGGAAATCACTTTCCAGTGATCACCAAGCCAGTGAAAAGCCATTTTATTCCAGTGCTTACACCATTTGAGCTAGCTGCAAAAGCAACCGACGAAGATGGAGATGTTTTGTCTTACTGTTGGGAGCAATACGATACTGGAGAGATTGCATCACTTGGAACTGCTTCTGCCACGGCTCCACTTTTCCGATCATTCAGGCCTTCATCCACTGGTGATGTACGTTTTTTTCCTAGAGCATCCAATATTGCTTCAGGCAATTTTACAGACAAAACAGAAGTACTCCCCAATACAGGCAGAAAACTTTCCTTCAGAATTACTGTAAGGGACAATAATATTGCAGGTGGTGGTGTCTCATGGGAAGACTACTCTATAAATTCTGCTGACTTGGCTGGGCCTTTCAAGATTACTTTTCCTGAAATTGATGCCAGATTTAAAGTGGGTCAGGTAGCAACTGTTACGTGGGATGTTGCAAATACAGATCGAGCGCCTGTTAATTGTAAGTCCGTAAACATCTACGGGTCATTCAATGGAATATTGAAGACAGGTGATCCAAATCTAGTTCCCCTCGCTTTGAATGTGCCCAATGACGGAAGCCATAATGTAATAATTCCTAACAAAATTTCAAATTTTTTTCGAATTGTCATAAAAGCTGCAGATAATATTTTTCTTACATCATCCATATTGCCATCAAAAATTGAACAACCTACTAAAGCAGGAATTTATTTTGAGACGGCTCAAAATGAAATCAACATCTGTCAGCCCAATGTTGGTATAGTTAATTTTACGACGCTTGGTTTGGTCGGATTTGATGGTAATATTTCTTTTGAAGTAGCTTCAACGCTACCAGAAGGGGTAACGGCAGTATTTGGTTCAAATGTTGTGAAGGCAGGAAGCCCTAATGCCTTAAACATTAATACAACAAATATAAAAGGTAACTTTAACGGACAAATAGTTATTCGGGCATTTGCAAGCGGGTTGGACACTTTGGAGAGAGTTTTACAAATTAATATTTTAGCAAATGATTTGGCTGGCATTGCAACTTTTACTCCTGTAAATGGGACTTCTGGTGTCGCAGCTCTGCCTGAATTCAGCTGGGGTAAAAAAACAGATGCCTATTCTTACGAAATTCAGGTTGCCACAGGACCTGATTTTACTGCTTCCAATACTATTTTCAGTAAATCTCAGACAGGTTTGATCACAACGTCAGGTGCTATTCTGAATAAATCTACTATACATTATTGGAGGGTCAGGGCAAAAAATGGCTGTGGTCCGGGCCCATGGACAGATACTCAGGCTTTTATGACAGAAGCACTTTCATGTAAAATCTATAATTCAGGTGCACAAACTATTAACATTTCATCATCGGGAGCTCCGTCAGTTGAGATACCCGTTCTGGTAGGAGATGATGGAATAGCCAGTGATATTAATATAAAACTCATTAGAGCAGAGCATAACAGACTGGTAGACCTTGAAGCATATCTTCTGGCACCATCAGGGAAAAGTATTAATCTGTGGAGTAGAAAATGCGGGACTCAAAAAAATTTAAATTTGGGATTGGATGATCAGGCTGAGACTTTTTTTCAATGTCCTATAAATACCGGGCTTATATATAGACCCGATATTCCCCTGGCAGGGCTTCACAATGAATCTATAAAAGGAAGCTGGAGGCTCAGGATTGACGATAAACAATCAGGTGAAGGAGGAAGGCTACAAGAGTTTAATCTGGAATTATGTTCCAATATTTCTATATCAAGTCCATTTATAGTAAAAAATGAAGGGCTCAAAATTCATCCTGGCAATAAAAGTGTAATCAGTAATTTACTTCTGTTAGCCAGTGATAACAATAATGCTGCTGATGAATTGATATTTACATTGGTATCCACTCCGACACAAGGAAAATTGTATATTAATGGGATACAGGTGGAAGTAGGTGCAAAGTTTTCTCAAGCAGAAATAAATGCATCCAAACTCCTTTTTGATGATATTTCTGACACTGAAGGTTTAGATTTTTTTACTTTTACAGTGACTGATGGACAAGGGGGATGGGTTTCGATTTCAAAGTTTGAGATATCAAGAACTAAGAGTATTTTAAATGCTACATCAGATGCTGATGTGGGCGAAGATGTGTTCATTTCTCCTAATCCAACCAACGGAGAAATCAATATATTAACCTTAGGAAAGGCTTCTTCCTTACATAGTTATGAATTGAATGACTTATCCGGAAAGGTTATTCTATCAGGTAAAGTAAATACTGAAAGTACAAGGATATCGTTAGAAAGTATTCCGGCTGGTATTTATTTTATTAGATTGACTGACGGAATAAGGATAGCAAGTAAAAAGGTGATCAAATTTTAATGTTGTTTGAGTAGCAATTTCTCTAAGTCCTTGATTCTGGAACATTCAATTCTCTCATCTAAACATTTGAATTTAAGATTTTCAATTATTAATTTATCTTTGCACAATATTAGAGGCAAATTTCTGTCTTTTTTTATTAAAAATGAGCAATAACACAAACAAGCCCGGCAGACTGGTCGACTATCTTAAAAGCAGGGAGTTTTTGAAGCAGGTTTTACTAATAGCTGTAGTTTTTATTTTGATTTTATTGTTTACGCAATTGTGCCTCAGGTTTTACACTAATCATGGTCAAAAATTGCAATTACCTAAGTTTATTGGAATGAATACAGAGGAAGCACAATCCAAAGCAGAATCCGGCGATTTTGAAATTATTGTGGCTGATTCCATCTTCATTGTAGGTAAACAAGGGGGTGTAATCACTGATCAGAATCCTAAACCACTGTCTTATGTCAAACAAGGGAGAAAAGTGTACGTGACGGTTACAAAATTCGTTATCGAAACTATAAAAGTGGTGGATCTGCCGACAATGTATGGAAATGCTTTTGATCAGAAAAAGACTGAATTGAATTATAGAGATATTGATTGTGTTATAAAAGATTATGCGTACGATCCGGGAGAGCCCAATCATATCCTCGAAGTATGGTACAATAATGAGTTAATTATTTCGAGAGATGTGAGAAGAGATGAAGTAGAAATATCAAAAGGCGGTAAACTTGAATGCATACTTTCCAGAAAAGATGGAGGCGATGTAGTTATTCCTGATCTGCGATGCCTTGATGTAGAAGAGGCCAAATTTCTTCTTCAGAGTAGTAAACTGGAGATAGGAGATATTATCAGGAAAAGTTCTGCGGAACCTGATGCTATCTTATATGTAATCTCACAATCTCCTCCTTATGATGGTATAAGTAATATAAAAATGGGCGAAAAAATTATTGTTACTGTAAGTGCTTTTAAGCCTATTGATTGCAATTAAACCAATTGAAACTTATAGATGTATGAATGATATTACTGTAGAAGAATTAAAGCAAAAAATGGATGCTGTTGCTGATTTTATTTTTATTGATGTAAGAGAGCCTTACGAATATGAAGAATTTAATCTTGGGGCAACTTTGATACCACTGGGAAATCTACCTGCTGCTATTCCGGATTTGATGGCGCATAAAGAAAGTGAGATCATACTTCATTGCCGGTCAGGCGCAAGAAGCGGTTCTGCCAAAATTACTATGTCTCAGCTTGGTTTTACTAATGTGAGAAATTTGTTAGGTGGTGTTCTTGAGTGGCAAAGGGTTTTCGGAAGGTAAGAAAAGTGTTCTCATTTTCTTAAAAACGCTTTTTTGGCTTAATAATTTATTAAATATAATTGTTTATGATCATTGATCTTTTTGTCGCAATAGTTATAGCTCTGGGTTTTTATTTAGGATATACACGTGGACTGATCAAGACTGTTTTTGATAGCTTATCTCTTGTAATTGGAATATTAGCTGCATTAAAGCTTTCTCCGGTCATGATAGGTTTACTTCAGGAGATTATAAAGACCAGTCCTGCCATTACTTTTATTCTTGGAGTGGTCATTACTTTTATCGGCGTGATGGCTTTGATCAGATTTTTAGGGAAAAAACTCGAAGATATGCTCGAAGCCGTAAATATAAATTTTATTAATAAGATAGCGGGTGGAGCACTTCAGGCTTTATTTTTTGCTTACCTGCTCAGTCTTGCCTTATGGCTGGTAAATAGTTTGAAAGTATTCAATCCTGAAACAAAAGCTGCTTCGATCACTTATCCTTTACTGGAACCATTACCCGATAAAGGCAAAGCGATATACACTTCTCTAAAACCTTTATTTAAGGGATTTTGGGATAAAACAGTAGAAGCTATGGATAGTATCAATGGAGAAAATAAAGATAAACAATCTGAAAAATAGCCGGATAAGTACAAAGAATTGCATGCGCTCCATTGGTGAAATTTAACTCTCATTCTTCATAAAGAGTTTTATTTTATTTAAATGGTAATCAGAATACTTTGGTAAAAACTAAAAAAATCCTTTTCTTTATTAAAAATGGATTATCTTCGTTTTGTTAAAATATTTTGGCAATATAAATGAAGCGTTTCTCCCTAATAATTATTTGTCTTACTGTATGTATTTTATCTGTTTGTTCTCAACAGATCATCAATAAAGCTGAAGTAAACCCAAAAGTATTTTACATAGGTGAAGATGAAACGGAATATGAAAAACTGGTTCGGAATTACAACGTTTTACTCTTTACAGTTTGTGAAAATAATATGGAGAAAGCTTTTGATACCTGGACAATACTTCTCAAGGAAATTGAGGATTTTTCGACTAAGTCCAACCTTGATCTTAAAGGTATAAAAGTTTGGTTAAATGTTTTCTGGGGTAAGGATGGCACAATAGATTACATTGTTTTTTATCCCAAGCCCAATTCAAAGAATATTAACTACGAGCTTGTCAAATCCATGCTTTCTTCATTTGCCAAGTCATACCAATCTCCTTTAAAACACACTTCGAAATTTTCTCATTATGGAAGTGCGGCTTTTCCGATTTTCAGCAGATCATTAATCGGAACTGAAAAATAGCGACCGAATATTATCTTAATTTTGTCATTAGTAAATTCTTGAAACCTTCTACTACAATAAAAAAGATGGCTGTTATTTAGCAAATAATGTATTAGTATGCTCTCTCGTCACTATTATTCATATAGTTCATAAAGGCACGATTCACAACACGTATTCCACCTGGAGTTGGGTAGTTTCCTGAAAAATACCAATCCCCTTTATTATTTGGGCAAGCTTTATGAAGGTCTTCTATACTTTGATAAATAACCTGAACATCTGGTTTTATATTTTCAGGAGTGACAAGTTCTGATATTTTTGAAGATATTTGTTCTTCTGTAAATAGGTCATACAAATATTTTACCTGATTAGTAACTTCTTCGATAGGTATATTCTCCTGGTTCTGACACCTATCATACACTTCCTTCATCAGATGGCTCTTTTTTTCCTGATTCAGTAATTCTACAAGGGCTCTGAATGCCACAAATTCTTTCATTTTACTCATATCAATTCCGTAACAATCGGGATATCTTATTTGTGGAGCTGATGAGACAATGATTATTTTTTTAGGTTTAAGGGTGGAAAGAATATAAACTATCGAATCTTTGAGTGTAGTGCCTCTTACTATGGAATCATCTATTAATACTATTGTGTCAATCTCATTTTGTACTATACCGTATGTGACATCATAGACATGGGCCATCATCTCCCCTCTCGATATATCATCTGCTATAAATGTTCGCAACTTTTCGTCTTTTACGGCAAGTTTTTCTGATCTTATGGTTTGACTCAAAATTTTTGATAGGACTTCATCAGTAAGAGTGCCGGCAGTTATATGGTCATTTATTTGCTTTGATTTTATTTCATTAAGCTTTTGCTCCAACCCTTTTATCATACCTAAATAAGCTACTTCAGCAGTATTGGGTATGAATGAAAATATGGTATTTTCAATGTCATAATTTATTGCTTTAAGGATCTTATCGGCTAGAAGTTCCCCGAGTTTTTTACGTTCCAGGTAAATATCCCTATCTGTGCCACGGCTAAAATAAATTCTTTCAAAACTACATGGGCTGGGAGCGACTGGATCCTTACAACATTCTTCTGAAATAACCCCGTTCTTTTTGATAATCAGTGCATGACCTGGTTTGAGTTCTTTGACCTGAAAAAAGCGGATATTCAAACTTGTTTGAATCGCTGGCCTTTCTGAAGCTACTACTACTATTTCATCGTCGTAATAATAAAAAGCCGGCCTTATTCCAGCAGGATCTCTCAATACAAAAGCATCACCGTGACCGATCAACCCTGCCATTACATACCCACCATCAAATTTTCTGCTTGCCCTTTGCAAAAGTCGTTGGACGTCCAAATGGTCGGCTATCAAACCATTGATCTGTTGGTTGCTGTATCCTTCGGGTTTAAACCAGTTAAAAAGCCTTTGGACTTCATCATCAAGAAAGTGCCCTATTTTTTCCAGGACAGTTACAGTATCTGATTTTTCTTTTGGATATTGACCGAAAGAAAGTAATTCTGCAAATAGCTCGTCAACATTAGTAAGATTAAAGTTGCCGGCGAGAACAAGATTTCGGGTAATCCAATTATTTTGCCGCAGAAAAGGATGAACGGTTTCGATTGTGTTTGCTCCATGTGTGCCGTACCTCAGATGACCCAGTAACAGCTCCCCCGTGTAAGGCTTATTAGCTTTTAGCCAGACCGGATCATTAAGTTGGTCGGTAGTAATGTCAGCAAAATGAGAAAACACTCCTTCAAATAGGTCCTTTAGGTATTGGGGGCTGTTACTCCTTCGTCTGCTAATATATCTTGTACCAGGCATTGAGTCAAGCTTTATGGTTACCAGGCCAGCACCGTCCTGTCCGCGATTACGTTGTTTTTGAAGCAAAATATTCATTTTGTTCAACCCGTAAAGAGCAGTTCCGTATTTTTTATGGTAATATTCCAGGGGTTTTAAAAGTCTGATTAAAGCCAGACCACACTCATGTTTTATTTCGTCACTCATGCAAGAGGATTATATCATTTTCTGATGGTACCGCAAAGGTAACGTAATAACACAAATATCCAAAATGATAATCAACTCCATTGATTCTGATATCTGACAAAACATTATTTGTAGATTTACGTTTACTACGCATGATTAAAAGGATTATATTTTTATTTTTTACTCTGTTTATAGCTTCTTTTGCAAGTGCTCAGGATGTAAAAGTTTATAATGACTACGCTGAGTTGGCAAAAGATAATTTCAAAAATAACGATACCACATATGTTATTAATTTCTGGGCTACCTGGTGCAGTCCCTGTGTCAAGGAGTTACCCTATTTTGAGACATTTCATCAAAATATTTCAGATAAAAAAATTAAAGTCATTCTGGTTAGTTTAGACTTTAAAAGTAAGATAGAGAGTCAACTTTTACCATTTCTGAAAAAGAACAATTACACTGCAAAAGCATTAGCGCTCACTGATAAGGATTATAATAGCTGGCTGTCGATTGTGGATGAGGAATGGTCAGGATCAATTCCTGCTACACTTCTGATCAGAGGCAATAAAAAACTATTTACAGAAAGGGAGTTTGAGAGTAAAGAAGATTTGTCTGGTTTTGTATTTTCATTTATTTCATCACTATAAAAATCATAATAGAATATGAGTGTTTTATTTCAGTTTGTTTTTATCTTTTCTTCTTTTTTTGTAACGCCTTCAGTAGGCTATAAACCAGGAGACAAAGCAGCAGATTTTAAACTAAAATCTGTGGATGGTAAAATGTATAGTATGGCAGATTTTAAAAATGCCAATGGGTTTATTGTTGTCTTTACCTGCAATTCTTGCCCTTTTGCAGTGAAATATGAAGATAGGGTAAATGAATTATCAAAAAAATATACTCCAAAGGGATACATTCTTATGGCAATAAATCCAAATGACCCAAGTGTTCAGCCTGCTGACAGCTATGCTATGATGAAGGAAAGAGCAACTGAAAAAGGGTTTATTTTTCCATATCTATTTGATGAAGGACAACAAATTTATCCTCAGTACGGAGCTACTAAAACTCCTCATGTCTTTCTATTGGATAAAAACCTAATAGTTAAATATATCGGTGCCGTTGATGATAATGCTGATGAACCGTCATTAGTAAAAGAAAAGTATCTGGAGAATGCTATAGCTGCCTTGGAAAAAGGTTCAGAACCTAGTCCATCTACCACAAAAGCTATTGGCTGTTCTATAAAAGTTAAGAAATAATATTTCGAAGAAGTTTTGATATTCAATAAAACCCGAATAGCCTGAATTTGTTATTCGGGTTTTATTTTGTAATAAGGTTATGACTCATCGATAGTTTTGGTGGGATCCTCTAATGTCAAAACTGAAGATAAAAAAATTACAAACTCAATTATTTATCTTCTTTGATAGCAGGATCACTTTCAGGCAGTGTAAATTCTTTTTGTTTTTTGCCGAATACCGAAAAGTGGGCATAACGTTTTGGGTTGAGTCTTAGATCTTGAAGAAGCAGATTTAAATTCTTAGTGGATGCTTCTATATTATCATACAATTTTTTATCATTCATCAGTTTTGCCATAGTGCCTTCTCCCTTTTGTACCTTATTGAGCACTTCGCTCAAGTCTTTCATAGAAGTATTTGCAGTGTTAAGTGTAGTCTTTAGCTCTTTAACGGCTTCTTTTGATGCATCTAGTGTTTCGTTGGTTTTTGAGATGGTGTTATTAAGGTTGGACTTTGAAATATCGCCGCTTATCTTGTCCAGATTAGTTAAAATTCCTTCAATTTTCTGATTACTTTTGGCCAGAGAAGTTGTAATTGCAGCCATATTATCAACCGTTTTCTTAAGACCTGCCGATGAGTTGGTCATCAAAGCGTTGGCAGTTGAAGAAATTACAGCCATATTTTTTGAAATTATTTCCAGCTGTCTTACTGTCTCATTAATAGCGCCAGGTTCTCCTTCTTTACCTATGTTGCTGACTATGCCTCTGACAGATTTTGTAAGTTCTGTACTATAGGCTGACACATCTGAATCCCCAAGCATGGCGTCAAGCAAACTGACTGTTTCTCCTTTGAGCTCATCTCCATTTACTGCACAATCAGTCCCCGTACATTCTTTACTAAATTCAAGAAAAATACCTTTGCCGTCCACAATTCCTAGTGTTTTAAGTTTTGCGATAGCATTTTTTGGTATTTTATAATCACTATCGATCAGGTAGCGCACCTCCATTTGTTTGACACTAGATTCACTAAGGAGAATTTTTGTTACAGTGCCTATCTTATAGCCATTGACCAATATCGGTGAAGATACGTTCAAACCCGACACATCGGAATAAGTCGTAAATAATTCGTTGGAAGAAGTAAGAAGGTTCCTGCCTTTAAGGAAGGTATAACCCCAGATCATAGTAACTAATACTATAAAGGTTAGGATACCGATTTTGAGCTCACGAGACATAAAAAATAAACTTTGGCTTTTAAATGTGCAAAGTTATAGAAATTAACGATTCGTGTGGCTAAAATGTTTTATTGGAAATAATTTTACTCTGTAACTGGTACAATAAATGCTCCTTTGTAGCCAAGATTTTTTAGTTTTTCCCTGGCTATTTCTGCTGACTCACGGCTTACGAAATCGCCTACAAGATATTTGTTGACATCACTTTGTTTTCTTACAGATAAAGCTCCAATTTTGCGGAGTTCGGCAGAATCGAGATCAGCGAGCTCATTTTTAAAAGCAGCAATCTGGACTTTAAATTTCTGTAAATGATTATCATCCCTAGTATTTTTACCTGAAGAAGTCAAATCATCATTTGATTTCGGCAGAATATGTATTTCATTTTTTCCATCGACTTTTTGGCTTTGATTTATGATCGTGGATTTTGATTTATTTGCAAAAGTTTTATCGTCCGATGCTTCATTAACAGCTGAAAGAGCTTCGGAAGGCTGCTTCTTTGCTAGATTATTGGTATAGTACTTATCAAAAGCTTTGATAATAGACTCAGCAATAGCGGATTGACCTTCATCTGTCATAAGGAAGGCTTCTTCTACTTCATTGCTCAGGAAGCCTGCTTCTACGAGTACAGCAGGCATGCTTGATCTTCGCAATACTGCGAATCCAGCCTGCTTGACCCCGCGACTTTTACTCATATGTTTCTTTCCGAATTGTTCTTCAATGTTTGCTGCGAGTTCTATACTCTTTTCGATATAATTATTCTGATACATAGAGACAACTATATGTCCCTCGGGAGAGCCTGGATCAAATCCATCATAATTAGATTCATAGTTTGGCTCCAGAAGTATGGAAGCATTCTCACGTTTTGCCACTTCAAGATTATCACTTGCCCTATGAAGCCCCATTACAAAAGTTTCAGTACCTCGTGTTTTGGGGTTGCTGATGAAATTACAGTGGATAGAAATAAAAATATCTGCATTTTGCTCGTTGGCGTACTGAATCCTTCTGAACAAAGGAATAAAAACATCGGTCGTTCTGGTCTGAAATACCTCGACATCAGGATATTTTTTTTCAATCATTTCTCCGGCCTTCAAAGCCATTTTCAATGCAAGATCTTTTTCTAGTGAATTTTTACCAACGGCACCACTATCATGGCCCCCATGTCCGGCGTCTAATACAATACGTATATTTTTTTTACGGCCTTTTGTGGGATATAAGATATTGGTACGTGATTTTATCTTTATTTTATCATCTCCATTCTGAATGGATAAATCTTTGCTATTTAGGATAACTTTAACGTCAGAAGCCTGAAGTGTTGAAGACATATAATAAATCAATGACGTTATAATTATCAAAATACGTAAGATTGTAGTGTTCTTTTGAATGAAATCTGAGACCATTGGCGTATTTTTGTGATTTTAGAAATGCAAATATAATAAATTATTATAATATATTAGATGTAAACATCTTGAAAAGAATTAATTACATAGTTATATTTTATTTAATATGTCTTTTAAATACCTTAAAAGCGCAAAATACTTCAGTAATACCTATAAAAAAAAATTCTAATATATCAGATACAATAATCGTTCCATTTGACACATTGAAGTCAAGTTTTTCTACGTCTGTCCCAAAAGATTTTTTTAAGGCAAGGTTTGAGAAGGATACCAGCTTACTCAAAAACGATACTTTAAAGTCAAATGTACCTGAATACAAAATATCAAAGGATGCTCTTGATGGAGAGGTCATTTATAATGCACGTGATTCATCATGGATAGATATTGAAAATGATAAAATACATCTTTACGGCGGGGCACAGGTGGAATACCAGAAGATAAAACTCACAGCCAATTACATGATCATCGATTTTGCCAATAATACTGTAGAAGGATTTCTTAATAAGGAAGGTGTCATAACAGGTAAAGAAAAACCCACATTTACGGAGGGGGATAATACATTTACTTATAGAGAAATAAAGTATAATTTCAAATCAAAAAAGGGATTGGTTGACCACGCTATAACCCAGCAAGGTGAGTTTAATCTGGTAGGCTCGCGTACCAAGTTTGTCTCAGGACTGACGGATTCGCTCGGAGTCAAGGCTGACGATGAAATTTATAACAAAGGGGCAATCATTACCACTTGTAATCATGATCCGCCTCACTTTGGGATTAGGGCTGGCAAATTGAAATTTGTACCTAATAAAGTGGCTGTAATGAGTGTGGCTCAAGTTGAAATAGCCAGAGTACCTACACCTTTGTTTCTCCCATTTGGATTTTTTCCTTTGATTCAGGGAAAATCGTCGGGTCTTATTTTTCCTTCCAGCTATGAGTACAATGAGCAGCTTGGTCTGGGATTCAGAGAAGTGGGATATTACTGGCCTGTAAACGATTATGTAGACATGAGAATGACCGGAGATATTTACACACGTGGTTCGCATGGTGTAAGGGTAAATACTACGTACAAAAAAAGGTATGGATATTCAGGAAATATTTTATTGGGATATTCAAATAATATTAGGGATAGTGACGCTGACGGTTCTAAAATCTCTGCTAAATCATTTAATATAAGTATCAGTCATCGTCAGGATACTAAGGCCCATCCTTATCGAAATCTGGGAGGGTCTGTCAATATACAAACCAACAGATATGATCAGAGGACTTATGAAAATCCCGTCTCGGCTTTAAACAATACTTACTCTTCCAACTTTACATTCTCCCATGATATGCCTGGTACACCTTTTCGGCTAAGTGCAGAATTCAGACATAGCCAGAATACCCAAACCAGAGCAATGGACATTACCCTTCCTAATGTGTCTTTGCGTATGAATACCATTTATCCATTTAAAAAGAAAAACAGTACAAAAGAAATCTGGACAGATAATATCGCCTTGTCTTACAGTTCAGAATTCAGAAATTTTGTAAAAACTACGGATACTACACTTTTTACACAACAAACGCTTAAAGATATACAGACAGGACTACAGCACAGAGCATCTTTGAGTACTAATTTTAGATTGTTTAACTACATCAATGTTTCCCCAGGTATTAACTATGATGAAGCATGGCTCCTCAAAAAATATAATTTAACATTTAATCCTGACAGTGTCATTTACAAGGATCAAATCACTCGCGATACATTAGGTTTTAAGGCCGCTGAAGAATCTTTTGTATCCGGATTTAACGCATTCAGAAATTTTAATGCCGCTATTTCTCTCAATACACAGCGTTTCTTTACAAAAAAGTGGAATAAAGGTTTCATCAGAGGATTCAGGCATGTGGTAAAGCCTAATGTAAGTTTTTTTTACCAGCCAGGTACCAGAGAAAAATATGAAGCTGTTGTCAATACGGATACAAGATCACAATTTAATAATCCGAGAACTTACAGTATTTTTACCAATAGTCCATTTGGTACCTTACAAGGTTCTGATGAGCAGATGGGTATTGGCTACGGCATAACAAATGTAGTTGAAGCCAAACATTGGTCCCGTAAGGATTCAACAGAAAAAATCATCAGGCTTTTTGACAATATCAGTATCAATGGATCTTACAATTTTATCGCAGATTCATTTAAATTCAGTGATGTAAGTCTTAGTGGAAATACAACCGTGCTCAGGGGACTGACTAGTTTTAATTTCAGAGCACTTTACAGTCCTTACGCACACGATATTAAAAACCAAAAGACCAGAGAAACTGTTTGGGACAACCGCAAAAGACCACTGGAGTTTAGGAATTTTTCCGGTCAGTTTTCAACCAGTATTTCTTTCGGCAGAATCAGGCAGATATTTGCAGGAAAAAAAGAAGAACCTTTGGCTCAAACCCCTAATCAACAAAACAAGCCTCAAGTCCCAGCTGGTCGACCTGACATCACAACCAATACGAATGAAGCCCCCAATACTGGTGAGAAACCAGTAAAGCCGGAGACATCATTGGCTGATTGGTTTGAAAATTTTAATATCTCCCATGCTTTCAATTTTGAACTCTCAAAATATAACGGTAAGGATACATTTTTTGTACAAAGCCATTCTATCAATGTCTCAGGGTCAATACCTCTGACCAAAAATTGGAATATGAACGTTGGAAATATAGCGTATGATTTTAAAAGCAAGGCTTTTGTATATCCCTATTTCAGTTTTGCCAGAGACCTCCATTGCTGGCAAATGAACTTTACGTGGGCGCCATCCAACGGTGTTTACAGTTTTTTTATTGGGGTAAAATCAAGCTCATTGAGTTTTCTGAAATACGACTATGGTCAACGAAATGCCAATACTTTATTTACAGGTCAGCGAAGATAAATTTAAATCTTTCTTCCTTTTTAAAAAATAATGAGCTGACAATACTTATGCAGCTAAGATTGTTAATGTGACTTTTTTATGCTGGTTTATCAGCAAACATGATTTCGCCTTTGGCCATCCAGGAGACCCCAAATGCCCACAAAGCAATTGTTTCCAACCAGAATACTGGAGAATATTTTGCAATGTTTGGTAAAATTTTAGATAACCAAAGCATGTACGTTAGTATAAAAATCATACTTATTACCATGATGTATCCACAAGTTTTAAATATTTTATTTCGCAACAACTTCATAGAAGTTGGCTTGTGAGTCAGTGATGTCTTTGTGAATAGGATTAAACAAAAATAGGCCAAAGAACCAAAAAAAGAAATGGCACTAATATAATGGATGATACCGGAAATTGAAAGCACTTGCCCTTCAGGATCTGTTCCAAACAAAGCTACACCTAATGCTGATGCTCCCGCCCAACTGCTTGCGATATGGTCTTCAGATTCATACCCTTTGTAACAAAACAAAAAGACGGCAATAGCAGATAATGTTCCTACAAAAATATCACGCATACTGGTATTGTAATAGGCACTTATCGAAGATTTCCGGCATTCTCCGCAATAAATACAACAACCTAATAATAAAATAACGGGAAGTAAAACTCCTAAAGCGCCGATTAGTTTCCTGAGTATCATATACGATATGAGCATATTTTCAGGTGTATCTTTAGATTTTAAGAGACTCATTATTTGGCATGTATTTGTAAACGATAAAAATAAGAAATTATAATTTATTGGATTGAAAAAGCGTAATAAAGATTCAGCCTATTCTATTCTTATAAGTTTTCTGATGACTTGGGCACCATTGATTGAAATACTGATATTGTATGCTCCTACAGGGACATCCTCCAGATTTAAGACATAAGTTTTCTCACCTGATTTCTGAACTTCGGCAAACTTAAATACTTTCACAAGTTTTGAAGCCCCATCATACATTTCGATTAATACCTCTGCGTCATGAGCCAATGAAATCTGAACACTAGTTTCGCTTCTGGCAGGATTTGGATATAAACGAACTTGATTTTCTTCTAAAAAATCCAGTTTGACCACATTACTGTATGTAAACTGACCATCAAAATCTACCTGTTTAACCCTGTAATAATAAGTGCCCGGACTTTCAGAATCGCTATCAGTATAATCATAGTTATGAAGTTGATTTGAGTTTCCTTTAGCATCTACCTTACCCGATATTGGTCGGAAATCATTTTCATTATTTCTCCTCCTTTCTACCAGGTAATGGCTTACATTTACTTCACCCGAAACACTCCAGGATATGATATGGGAATTATTAACTCTCCTTGCGTAGATGTCCAACCAATCAACAGGTAGTACACCAAAAGCCAGACCCATATCAATGTTGTCATTTGCTAATCCAGGCTCAAACAAAAAGCCACGGGTAGTATAAGGGCCATAACTATGGTCAACATCGCTGTCCAGATTATCACTGGTAGCTCTCGGAACAGTAGCTCCAAATCCTGAAGGTGGGGCAAAACGAATATAATATTGCTGTTTTTCCAGATATTCAATTTTATAAATACCATCATCATTGGTAAAAGTAGTCCTTACGACCTTTCCGGTACCTAATTCTATGGCTTCAACTTTAATACCAGGTACCCTTGGTTCATTTGCATCTTGTATCCCATTTACATTATTGTCTTTCCACACGAGGTTTCCGGCTAATGCCATTGGGTAAAATCCTGCGCCAAAATCAGTTTTTGTCTGTCCGGATATCAACTGGAAAATATCAGAAGAACCATTGGATTTGATATCGCTGTCAAATTCCTCATTGTTTCCTATATTTGGCCTTGCCCTGACCAAACCTAATGGAGGCATAATTACTTCCAGATAATATTCTCCCGGGGGTGCACAAAACAAAAAGTATCCATCATCAGAAGGTGTTCCAGGCTTTTGTCCCGTATATTTAAAATCGTAAATATCCCAGGAGCCGGAATTATTTCGCCAAAGATTTACTATTAATCCATTGATGCCATTTTCATTAGAATCCCAAACGTCATTTTTATTTATGTCATACCAGACAAGATCTCCTACTGGCACACATTTATAAAAACCGGCTGATAAAGTAAAATCTTTTTCATCCAGTGTCAACAGAGTGGCAGATGTGGTACCAGGGCCATTGATACCGTCGATATCATTATCAGTATTGTCATTTCCTCTATTGGAAAATGTACGTTCAAAACCGGCAGGGGTCTTAAATTCCAAGTAATAACTCCCCGGGTATAAATTTTCAAATAAATATTTACCCAAGGGATTGGTAAAAGTTGTAGTTATATATGCTCCACTGGCCCGAAATAAGTTAATTTGAAGTCCGGGAAATCCATGTTCTCCAGGATCCTGCTGACCATTTGCATTAAGATCATGCCAAACAAATTCTCCTAAAGCAGATGTGTTTTTACATACAGGTGGCAATATTTCCAAAGTTTGATCCGGGCAGCCAGGATATCTTACTATGATGGTAGATTTGATATTGTATGGAATGTCTGTGATCTGTCCAGGTTTTACTGCACCAAAATCAGAACTAACAGTAGCTCCAGGTATTGAGACGTAATTGACATAATAATTGGAGATATCTGGAGAACAAAATGGTCCGCTGATACTGATTCTTGGATTTTCACAAGGATTGGTACAACTTGCAGGACTAGTTATGGTGTATGAAAAATTGCATGAAGAATTTGAAGCAGTAATCATTAGATTTGTTCCAATGGGTATATTATTAATAATATTTCCTGATCTTATTCCGGCATTTGTACTGATGGTAGCCCCTGAAAGCTCAGAAAAACTTACCCTGTAAGTGGTGCTTCCCGGGCCATTGCAAATAGCCTGACCCACAGAAAAAATAGGTAAAATACAGTTGTCGGTACAGCTTTTAGGCCCTGTAACTACTATCCTGTTGAGACAGCCCAGTCCGTTATCTGCCGATAATGTTACATTGGTGCCTATTGGTATATTTAGGATACTATTTCCGCTGATGGTTCCTGCACTTGTTGTTACAAATGCTCCATTACTTAAAAAAGAAATATTGTAAGTACTTCCATTGCAACTCAGATCAGAGATAGTAAGTAAAGATTTATTGACACAATCAGTGGACCCAAAAGTGTAAACATTATATTGATTCGGTGCTAAAGCAGTGTTTGAGGTAATACTTCCTGATACCAACGAAGAACCCAAATTAATGGCAGCTGGAATCTCGACCCATTTTGAACCGTCCCATCCTGATAACCGCAGTGAAGAAAGCATATTTCCGGTCAGGGTATTTATCTGAGAGCCAGAGTTCCAGTATAGAGTTATTTTGACTGGCGATGTACCATTTAAGTCCCAATATTCGATTTTACTTACTTTAATAATCCCTATGCCCATTGATAATGTGGAGAAAGGCGCCCCTGCAGGCAGAGGAAGCTCATTCCCCCCCAGCACTGAAGAAGTAACAGCAACATCAGGATTAGCTCTGAAATACGCAGATGTGACAGGCGAAGATAAAGTTGTTGCGTCAATTCCTACAGGCCCATAAACTCCATTATCTCCGACAGGAAAGATAAAATTAGGGATATTGTAGTTTTTGACATAACCGTCTACGTGGGCTCCATCTGAAACATTGGCAACTGAAGCGTTGCCTGCAAATGAAAGGAATGTGGGACCATTTCGTTTTGTACCCACAATACCGGGCAAAAGACCAGAGCCACCATTGATAAAACTGTGAGCTCTGAAAATAGTCATTTCCTTAGTGCCGTGGACAAATGTAATGCCTTTTGTAGCGGATTGACCGAACAATTGGTGACACAATATCAATATGTTAATTATAATGATAATTTTTGTGCCAATAACTTTACTTTTTTTTATTAAATGTTTGATAATGACTATAGGCTTAAGACTATTTTCTATAATGTAAAATAATGATGGTTTCCAATATTAGTTTATTCTGATTATTTTAAAATTATGTTGACCAGTACTGATTTCAGGACTAACTGTACCCGATTCTGCCCCAGCTTCGATACTTATAGTTTGGTTGGCAGTTAACATAACAAAAGTAGAGCTGTTTATATTAAATGAAAATGTACCACCCCCTTGGAAGTTCATGAAACCGGCAGTTTCGATATTAGTTGATCCATTTGAAATAATTCTTACTCTTAGCGAATTATTTCCTGAGGTTGCGCAGGCATACATATTGCTAACTATAACTTGATAGAGACCAGATGAAGGTGCCGTAAAAATACCAGTAGTAGTATTATAAACTGCCCCATCATTTATAACAGCGTTATCATAAATTATAGTAGCGTAGGTTACTCCAGGATTGTAGGTAGTTATTCGATTTGCATCGACCAATATTTTTGATATACCTGATGATGGTGTCCAGTTACTATTAGTACCATTCCAAACAAGTGCTTGACCATCTGAAGGAATGGTTGTAGCTATATTCCTTCCCTGCAATTGATTAGCATTCCAGAGTGGTGCCGTATTATTGACTGTCAAAGTGGCATTGGCTCCACCTACCACTGCGTTAGTAGCTCCTGCATCAAGAACAAGCGGGTTGGTGGCTACATTGGAGCTGGTGCCTGATACAATGTTATTTCTAGTGATGGAGATAACAGGTGTAGTGGTTCCGGTGGCTACAGATATGGGAGATGTGCCAGTTACATTGGTAACTGTGCCACTATTTACTGCATTAAGTACACTGCCACTAAAGCTTAATCCGGTTCCTAAAGTTATTTCTGAAGGAACAGCCGAACTTCCCGTTGGATTTCCTAAAAGCCGTGATGCTGTTACATTTTGAATTTTGGTATAAGTGATTGCATTGTCTGCGATCCCTGTAGTTGCTACCTGACCAAATCCAAGTGTGGTACCGCTTCTCCTTAGGATATGACCATCAGTTCCTGCTGCTATATCTATTGGCACTGCAACTGAGTTTGTACCATTACCTTTTACAGAAAGAGCGGTCATATTGGACAGATCTGCATTTGCAACCGTTCCATCCAAAATGTTTGTTGAAGTAACTTTTCCGGTTCCTATAGTCGGATTTGGGTAGGTTCCTGTCAAATCACCACCAGCTGTTCCGGATGGTGCCGCTGTAACAGTACCACTTCCTCCCAAAGCAATAGAAGTTCCATTAACTGTTACACTGCTATTGGCCAATTGTGCATTAACAATTCCTGCCGTAGCTGATAAATTTGTCGATGTGATTCCGGCCAGGGCTATTGCTCCTGAACTAATACCATTTACTGTACTAGTAATGTTTCCTGATGCACTTGATACTGTATTGCTATTTATTATGGGTACACCGGTTCCCGTCACCCCATTTACAGAAGTAGAGAGATTGTTTGCTGAAGAACTGTTTGACACACTAGTAATCATATTTACGTTGGCACCTGCCACGCCATTTACCGTAGTCCTGAGACTGTTGGGTGCTGTCACGGTATTACTGACTGTGGTGGTCGCAGGTGCGGCATTGGTAGGTACCCATGCTGATCCGTTCCAGCTTAGTACTTGTCCCGATGCAGCACTTTGTTGAGCTATTCCTATAGGACTCCCAACAGAGCCATTGCCTGTCAATGTAGAATTTATCCTGACTGTATCTTGCAAAAATTTAACTTTTCCGTTTGCCAGACCTATATAATACTGATTATTGGTAGTTTCTACATAAATATCATTTTCGCGCGCCTGAGCTGTACCATTCTGAAAATTTAAAATTTCAACGGGCGTAACAGTAGTCTGCGAGTAAATGATATTTCTTAAAAATATGAAAATCGAGATAATTAATATTTGTCCCATGATACTTACTTTATTCTTTCGATAACTAAAGAAGAACCGTCAGCGGTCAAAGTCAGATTCCCGGCTGATGAATACCTCCTACCTTGTACTCTGATGATATCATTGGCAGTTATGGTCAGTAGTTTTACCACCGTTACGGTACCTTGCAATCTATCAGAATTGTGCTGATATGTATAACCTAGGCTTCCTCCTACTGCTGTTCCATTTCTTGTTAGCTGAAATTCTCCGCCGGAACTGTTATTATTGGTAACTCTCACAGTAACTCTGTAGGTTATCCTATATGTACCGGTATTGGTTATGGTCACCTGTGAACCACTTCCCCCTACAGTGTACCCCGCATCTACAATATTAGTGGTACCGAAAGTTAAGTCAGCAAGAGTAGTAGAAAGTGTTTGCGATCCTGCTGCATCATATATATCCAGAACTGCCGGGTTGTATGTATTTGCTATTTTCCTTACAAGACCATTATTTACAGTGATCAGACTATCAGTAGTAGTGCCTGCAGGCAATCCTGTGATATTAAAAGACGAACCTCCGGTTGTAAATGTCAGATTTTGACCATTGTTTGTCACTGTGGTATTTTGAGTAAGGTTGCCACCGAGACGTATATCTTTTCCGGACAGAGTTATACCGTTTGAAGCTGTAGTACTGTCTATTCTGTTATAGATGGGAATATCTAATACTCCGGAGACATTGTTATATGATGCTGCACCGCTTGAACCTGTAGTAGTCAGAGATATCGCAGATCTTGCCCTTGAATCAGAAAAATATAAATTGGTCAGTTCAGGCACTGCTGCAGTATTGAGTGTTTGCCAGGTTTTATCTCCACGCCAGTATTGGGATGTTGTACCTGCAGAAATGGCATTTTCTTTATTATTAAAAATAGTCCAGTCTGACGGTTTCAATAAGCCCCTGTTAGTTGCAGTTGCAGTAGGAATATTAAAAGTATGAGTAGTGCCGCTCGAAAAAATATTAAAATTAGTACCCGATGAATCGATGACCAAAGTTTGGAGGGATCCTGTCAAACCGTTCAGTGACGTAACAGCATTGCCACTGAGTAAGTTGGACAAAGTCCTGGTCGTTACATTACCACTGGCATCAGTGGTGAGGATACTATTATCAGAAGTATTTGTTCCCAATCCCTGAAATCTGATAGTGCCGTTAGTATGTAGTTTTGTCTGAGGATTGTTGGTGCCGATACCGACATTCCCGCTGTTTTTATTGAAGATATTGACACCACTCAGAGTCCATTTGCTCGAATCGACTAATTTGAAGCTGCCCTTATGATCAATGACCTTGACCTGCGTATAGCCAGTCGTAGCGAAAGACCATACACAGACCAAAGTCAGAAATATTTTTACAAACAACTCCATCTAAAAAAGTATCCTTTATTAAAATTTAATTCTTAAAGATTAGAAACCTATTTGACCCATTGCACTTCGATTCTATCACCAGCTGCAACCAAAGGTCCCACATTAACTGTTAATGTTACTGTACCCGCGGATGTTTGATAATCTTCTCCTCCAATAAGTTTGGCCCCATTTCTATATACCCAAACTTTACTTACAGTTGCAGGCATATCCGTAACATTATAAATGGTTTGAAGTGCAGCAGCAGTGTAGACTTGCTCACCACTTTTTAGCAGGCTCTCCTGGGTAATTTTTTTCAGTGTACCATCACTACCAACAACCACAAGGCTGTCAGCGGCAGTGCCACTTCCTAATCCTGCAATTTTTAAGACATTCGTACCTGTAGTGGTGATTGTGGTTGGCTGGTTTAGTGCCCCTCCTAATGTTATTGTATTGCCTGTTTTTGTCAGACCATTTTCAAACGTTAAAGCATTAAACAGAGCAGATGCTGATATTCTTTTCAATGTTCCATCGGTTCCGACCATCATGACGCTATCGGAAGTGGCTGATCCGGATTGTAAACCGGCAATTTTTAATAGATTCCCGGCAGATGTCGTGATGGTAGTGGCAGCATCAGTTAATGTACCACCCAATTTTACATTCTGGCCAGTTTTAGTTAAACCATTCGAGACGCTATTCAGATAATTGATCAGCATTGCAGCAGTATCTGCGTACTGGACATAGTTATTGAGGCTATCTCCCAGTTGTTTGGGTGTCACATACAGTGTAAGGCTATCATTTTGAGTGATAATTTTTGGATTAACCGCTTTAAGTACGTATTTAATGGTACCCTTGTTATCAATAACCTTGGTAGAATCAAGCTGGGCATTGGCACTAAATCCTATCAGGACCATTGCAAAAACAGGTAAAAGATACTTTTTCATTTTCATTTGAATTTTGATAATTGTAAAAAAAATAATGTAAGATTAATAATATATTTAATTGAATTGAACAATCCGTATTTCATCACCGGCTACGCATATGACTCCGGCTTCGAGTACAATAGTATTGGCATTTACAATCGTTGCGCCTATTCTGGCACCGTTTCTGTATACATTTATTTTATCTATATCAGTGATTGGGAAAGGGGTGGGAAATTGGGTTTGCCCATTTATAGAAAATATAACCATCTGCTTTTCTTTAATCAAAGAAGAGATAGGAGATTTTTTTAATACCCCTGTCGATGGATCTATAGTCACTACTTCATCGGTAGTAGCATTTCCAGCGCCTAGTCCAGTTAAAGCAAGTGTGTTGGTATTATTTGTGTTGATAGCTGTTGGTTGATTTAGAGACCCTCCTAGTTTTAATTCATTATTTGGGGTTAAGGTTATGCCGCTTATTGCGACAAAGTTTTGTGCAAATTTCACCCACTTAGCTCCATCATTATAATAAAAACCAGGTGAAACATCAGCAATAGTGGAAGTATTGTACACTGCCATTCCGGCTATATGGGCATTCAGTGGGGAAGGATTTATAGTAGAAAGCAATGATAGTCTTGGCATCAAAACACCTTGATTGGTACTTTCGATTTCCAAAACAGCATTTGGGTTAATGGCTGTAGGGTTGTCACCAACTTTGACTTGGGCAATAGCCAACTTGGCTGATAAACACATCAGTATAAAAAAAATGCAAAATTTAAAACTCATGCTTACAACGGGCACTTAAAAAACTAAAAAATAATCACTCGAACAATAAATCAATTGATTTGTTTTCAGTTTTTATTTTACTCACAAAAAGGGTAAAGAAAAAAACTTCATTATCAAGACTAAATTAGAATTGAAATGATTTGAAAGCAAAAGTAAAAAAATTTAATATATGTAGTTAATATTATATACAAAATTAATTAATATTTAATATTAATTAATTGTACGTATTATTATTTGCAATATTTAGTTATATGTTTTTTTGAAGTATTTAATGGCACGTAGTAATGATATTTTTTTCTAGCTATTATTACATTCCATAATTATAAAAATAGTAACATGTATACTATTTAGGTTTGTTTTCTCTCATTTTAACATGTAAATAGAGCCTATATTTCTGTTATAGGTGTTAATGTAAATCCTGTAAATTCTCAATAAAAAGTTAATGATAAATAAACTTAAGAAACTTTTAAACCATAAATAGTTTCCATCGTTTATAATTGTCATGATGAATTTAAAAGATACTCTGTTGACCACCACTTTTGAATTATTCCTTAAATATGGAATTAAAAGTGTTAGTATGGATGATATTTCCAGAAAACTGGGTATATCCAAAAAAACAATTTACCTTTTTGTATCCACTAAAGAAGACCTAATTCAGGATGTCATTGATATACAGCTAAAAAAAGACGAGAAGGACATCAATAATATTCTGGATAAATCAGAAGACGCTATAGATGAAATGATAAATATCGCAAAACATGCGTTAACTTTTCTAAGACAAATGACGCCATCACTTATTTATGATTTAAAAAAATATCATTCGCAATCGTGGGAAAAAATCGAAACACTGCATTTTGCATTTATTGAAAAAACAATCTTAAACAACCTCCAGAGAGGTCAAGTAGAAGGATATTACAGACAGGATTTTGAGCCAAAAATCATTTCTAAGCTTTATGTTTATACATCAACAACAATTGCTGATCAGGACAAATTTCAGATAGATGACTTCGATAGGGTGTTATTATTTAAAGAAATGATACGGTATCATCTGCGAGGTATTGTATCAGAAAAAGGATTAAAACTCATTGAACAACAACATAAAAATTTTTTAAATTTATGAGACATTTTTTTATCATAGCTTTAGTTTTACTATTTGTTGAAATAAATGCTCAGCAAATAAGATATCTTACATTAAGTGATGCAGTAGAAACCGCGTTAGCTAACGCCGTTGAAATAAAAAATCTTAAACTGGACGAGCAAATACAAATGGCTCTAAACCAGGAAATCAAAGCCACAGCACTGCCCCAAGTGAGTGGTACCGGACAATTAACATACTACACCAACTTACCTAAAATTCCTTTTCCTACTTCTGACCTTTCAGTGTATAAAGTTTTAGCAAGAGAAGGAGTAAAGGATGCAAGTGGTAATCTTATAAGTGAGTCAAATTCGACATTTGGTATACAATCAGTTGCATTTATAGCGCCGTTAAACTACCAGTTTGGTATAGGAATTCAACAATTGCTGTTTCAACCAGACATTTTTATAGCATTGCAGGCAAGGGAAAAAGTATTGGAATTTGCCAGAAATAATACTGCTATAGCAACACAAAAAGTCAAAGAATCTGTGCAAAAAGCTTATTATTCTGTTCTTATTGCTCAAAATCAAAAGTCAGTGCTTAATGAGACAATGAAAAGGTTAGAAAAGTTGAAAGGGGAAATGACCCAAATGTTTAATAATGGTTTTGCAGAAAAACTTGATATAGACAAACTATCTGTTACGGTAAATAATACGAAAGCAGCGCAAAATCAGACAAATAATGGTATCAATATAAGTATGGCAGTGCTTAAAAGTACTTTAGGTATTTCGCAAAATGATTCTTTAGTTTTGACAGATCAACTGGATATTAATAATCTGCAGGCTGAAATTTTGCAAAACGAAACAGAATTGAATTATGAAAACCGAAGCGAATTTAATTTATTGCAAACAACACAAAAGCTACAGAACCTAGAGGTACAAAGATTCAAATTGTCATATCTGCCTACTATTTCAGCATTTTATCAATTGCAAAGAAGTGGCCAAAGAAATAAAATTTATGATATTAATGGTTCAGGGCCTTGGTTTGCTTTTACGACTGGTTTATTGGGTCTTTCTATCAATCAAACGATATATGATAGTGGTCAAAAAAAGCAAAAAATTCAGCAGTCAAAACTTAAAGTTCAGAAACTGGAAAATAGTCTTTTACAACTCAAACAGTTCATTGATTTCGAGAATGTTACATCCAAAAATAGCTTAAAAAATGCAGTATTGAACTTGGAAGTACAAAAAAATAATATGGAATTGGCAGAATCTGTATTTAATACCACCACTAAAAAATATCAGGCCGGTTTAGGTTCAAGTTTTGAACTGATACAGACAGACACTGAACTACAACGAGCTTTGGGAAGTTATTTTCAAGCTTTGTATGATGCATATATAGCAAAAGTAAATTATGTAAAATCCATCGGAAAATTATAAATCATAAAAATATATAAACATTAAAATCATGAAGACTAAATTTAATTTTTTATTCATAATACTCTTTTTTATTGGTTGCGGAACAGAAAATAAACCAATATCAAGCGTTGAAGTTAAACTTAAGGAACTGGACGATCTTAAAAAACAGCTTTCTGATATTTCTTCAAAAATTGTAGCTACTGAAGCCGAAATTATTATTCTTGATCCAAGCCGGGGCATTAAGCCAAAATTAGTATCCACTGTTACGATCTCACCAGAGGGATTTAATCATTATATAGACCTTCAGGGAGTCGTGAGTAGCAATAATTCATCTTACATCGCACCACGCAATGGTATGGGAGGATACGTAAAACAGCTATATATCAAAGAAGGTCAAGCAGTTAAGAAAGGTCAGATAATATTAAGACTGGATGATCAAGTATTACGTCAGAGTATAGAATCGATAAAAACCCAGTTAGGATTAGCAAAAAGCATCTATGATCGTACAAAAAACCTTTGGGATCAAAATATAGGTACAGAAGTGCAGCTGTTGACAGCCAAAGCCAATGTTGAAACTTTGGAAAACCAGATAAAACTCCAACAGGAACAACTCAATACTTATATTGTATATGCTGATCAAAATGGAATTGCTGACATCGTACATGTAAAGGTTGGTGAATTATTTTCAGGCGTGGGAACTACAGGAGCTCAAATCCAAATAGTTAATAATAATCAATTGTCAGTAAATGTAGAAATTCCTGAAAACTATACCGGTAAAATCAAACAAGGTGCAAATGTTGAAATAGAAATACCATCCATATCGAAAACCTTTAAAACAAAAATCGATAGATTGAGTCAGTCAATAAATCCATCATCACGAGGATTTACTGCAGAATGTAAAATACCATCTACCCCGGGGGTAAAACCCAATATGTCAGCCTATGTCAAAATATTGAACCACTCCAATCTCAAAGCCATGGTGATCCCGGTAAATATAGTCCAAAGTGATGAGAAATCAAAATATATATACGTGTTAAAAGATGAAAATGGCAAAAAAACAGCTTCGAAAAAACCTGTGATTTTGGGTCAAATATATGGCGATGATATTGAAATATTAACTGGTTTGTCTTCAGGAGATCAAGTCATCATAAAGGGCTATCAAAATCTGTATGAAGGCCAAATGATAGAAAACAAATAATAAGGTTTTAATTTATTTAAGTTAAAAAATTTGAAAAGTGGCGAATAGCATAAGCAAAATACAACAAAAATTTAAAGAATTTATTCCTTCAAGCTGGGCAATCGATAACCTTACCACCATGTATGTCATCACAATGATGATAACAGGTTTCGGAATGTACATTTTCTTCACATTACCAAAAGAACAATTTCCCGACATCGTAGTTCCTACTATTTCAGTGACGACAGTGTATGTAGGTAACTCACCAAATGATATAGAAAATCTTGTCACCAGGCCCATTGAAAAACAAATCAAGGGAATTTCAGGAGCCAAAATTATTAAAGTTAACTCTACATCACAAACTGATTTTAGCCTGATAATAGTTGAGTTTGATACAGACATCAAGCCTGAAGTAGCTAAACAAAAAGTCAAAGATGCCGTAGATAAAGCCCAAACTGATCTACCCGCTGACTTAACCCAATTGCCAAATGTGCAGGAATTTGCATTTTCTGATATGCCGATCATGTTTGTAAATATCAGCGGTGATTATGATGGTTTGGCATTAAAAAACTATGCAGAAAAAATGCAGGATAGGTTTGAAACTCTTTCGGAAGTGACCAGAGCAGAAATAGTGGGAGCACCTGAAAGAGAAATTCAGGTGAATGTGGACCCACTTAAGATGGAACAGGCGAGGGTTAGTTTTGATGATATCTCAAATGCCATTTCTTTTGAGAATATGGACATCAGTGGGGGAAAAATAAGTGTTGGGACCATGGACCGAACCCTGCGAATAAAAGGACAGATATCCAATAGTCTCGCATTAAACAACATCATTGTCAAAACCCCCAGTGGATCATCCATCTACCTTAAGGATATAGCTGAAATTAAAGATACCATAAAACAAGCCGAAAGCTATGCCAGACTGAATGGTAAAAATGTGGTGACACTCAATATTGTAAAGAGACCTGGAGAAAATTTGATCAACTGCGCTACTAAAATTAAAAAAATAGTGGAAGAAATGAAGTCATTTGAATTGCCCAAGGACCTCAACGTAGTAGTTACCGGCGATCAAAGCAAACAGGCAGCTACTTCATTTGAAGAATTGGTCAATACGATTATCATTGGCTTTTTACTTGTACTTCTGATTCTTATGTTTTTTATGGGTGTTACCAATGCATTCTTTGTAGCATTGAGTGTGCCATTAAGTGTATTTGTAGCATTCTTATTTCTTCCGATTGCAGATATTATTGTTGGTTCAGATGTTACCCTTAATTTTATTGTTCTTTTTGCACTGTTATTCGGTTTGGGTATAATCGTTGACGATGCCATTGTGGTGGTTGAAAATACGCATAGGCTGTATGAAAATGGTAAAGTCCCCATTGTAAAAGCCGCAAAAGCTGCTGCCGGAGAAGTATTTATTCCTGTTTTGGCGGGAACACTTACCATTATTGCTCCCTTTTTTCCCTTGCTTTTCTGGAAAGGAATCATTGGTAAATTTATGATTTATTTGCCGGTGATGCTGATTTTTACGCTGTTTGCATCGCTCATCATAGCCTTTATTGTCAACCCTGTTTTTGCTGTAAGTTTTATGAAACCTGAAGGCAAAGAATTTGAGCCCCCTAAATCGGCTATCTTTCGTAAGTGGTGGTTATGGCTAAGTGTCGCTGTTGGAATTATTTTTCATTTGACAGGCAGTCCCGGCAAGGGTAATTTTCTTTTTTTAATGTCAATGCTGACAATCTTGAATTCATATGTGATACGGGATATCATTTATTTGTTTCAAGAAAAAATATTACCCAATGTGATGAATAAGTATGAAGAATTCCTAAGGTGGTTACTGAAGGGTAAAAAGCCTATCATAGCTTTTATCTCTACTTTTGTTTTGTTTGGAGTTTCTTTATATTTATTGATACTTAGAAAACCTGATTTTCCATTTTTCCCTACGGGACAGCCAAATATGATATATGTTTATCTAAAAATGCCTGTAGGAACAAAAGCTGATGAAACAGATAAAGTATTAAAACAATTGGAAAATAGAGTTTTTGGGGCTTTAAAAAATCTTAAACCTACTGAAGAAGGCTCAATTGTAGAAAGTATCCTTTCCAATGTGGCAGTTAATGCAAATAATCCGATGGACAATAACCGAAGTGTACAGTCTAATCTTGGAAGGATTCAGGTTTCGTTTGTTGAATTTGCAAAGCGACCGGATTCTCCGACACTTCCATACCTTGATTCTATTCGCTCAGTTGTAAAAAACATACCAGGAACCCAAGTCACAGTAGAACAGGAATCTGGTGGCCCACCCACAGAACCTCCTGTCAATGTTGAGATCTATGGAGACAATTTTGAAGACAATGCAAAAGTGGCCACTGATTTATATAATTATCTTGATGTTCACAGAGTTCAGGGTATAGAAAATCTGGCCATGGATGTTGACCTTATGAATCCCGAAGTGACAGTTAAAGTCAATAAAGAAAGAGCGGCAGTAGAGGGTATAAGTACTGCTCAGGTAGGCTCTGCCATAAGGACGGCATTATTCGGAAGAGAAGTGAGCAAACTTAAGTCCGGTGAAGACGAATACAAAATACAGTTAAGATACAATGAACTAAAAAGAAACAATCTCCAAAGCCTTATGAATATGAGGATCACTTTTAGAGATTTTAATTCAGGTAGAATTAAACAAATACCTATAAGCACAGTAGCAAAATTTGATTTTACAAACACTTCAGGGGGAGTCAAACGTAAGAATCTCAAAAGGACAATTCAATTACAATCGACTGTCACCGACCTTACTGCCGTGGCATCTATTAATACTGAGTTAGCAAGTAAAATAGTAGACTTCCAGAATGAATATAAAATGCCTGATGGAGTAAGTATTAAGCAAAGTGGAGAAAGCGAACAACAGGAAGAAACAAACTCATTTCTAGGCATGGCTTTTATTCTAGCTTTAGGATTAATATTTTTGATTCTTGTTTTGCAGTTCAATTCTCTAAGTAAACCGTTTATTGTACTTACAGAAATTTTCTTTTCTATCATTGGTGTTTTTCTGGGCTTTGCAATTACTGGCATGACCATGCCAACCATCATGGTTCTTGTAGGTGTTATTGGGCTCGCTGGTATTGTTATCAAAAATGGTATTTTGCTTATTGAGTTTACTGAAGAGTTGAGATCAAGAGGCTTAAAGACCAGAGAAGCGACTATTCAGGCAGGAAAAATAAGAATTATACCGGTACTTTTGACAGCCATTGCAACAATCTTAGGTTTATTGCCATTGGCTGTTGGATTCAACATCAACTTTGAGTCTTTATTTACACACTTAGATCCAAAGATTTTCTTAGGTGGTGATAGTGTTGTATTCTGGGGACCTTTAGCTTGGACAATCATTTTCGGTTTGATTTTGTCATTCTTTTTAACTTTACTCATGATACCAAGTATGTATATTATGTCAGAGAGATTAAGAAGACCAATGTCAACTTTCTACGGAACAAAATTCATTGCATTATTAGGATTTACCGGACCATTTTTCTTTATTTTTGCAGGTATTATGTATTTTGTGAGGTGGATTTCAGGTAAAAAAGTTTGGAATGGATTGTATAAATAAATATTAATAATTTCTGGAGAAGGGAAAAAAGTATTTAACTTCTTGATTGTATTAACTCATAAAATCCTGTGACATGAACAAATTTGAAGGTTTAAGGAAGGAATACAAAAAACATCAATTAGCCGAAGATAAAGTCCTAAGCGATCCGTTAGCCCAGTTTGATGTTTGGTTTCATGAAGCTTTGGCTTCAGGAGTGGTAGAGCCAAATGCTTTTACCTTGGCCACAGTGGGAGAAAATAATATTCCATCAGCAAGAGTCTTGTTACTAAAAGGCGTAGACAGTGGAGGTTTTGTGTTTTACACTAACTATAATAGTGATAAGGCAAGAAATCTGGCTGAATTTCCAGTAGCGGCTATGTGTTTTCTTTGGTTAGAGTTGGAGCGTCAGGTGCGCATTTCAGGACCTGTAGTCAAAATAAGCAGAGAAGAGTCAGAAGCTTATTTCCATACTCGCCCCCGTGAAAGTCAGATAGGAGCTTGGGTGTCACCGCAGAGCCAGGTAATCAGTTCCAGAGATGAAATTGAACAAAGACTAGGAGAAATGATGGAAAAGTATAAGGATACTGAAGTAATTCCTCTTCCCGTAAACTGGGGCGGATACAGACTTCAACCAGTAGAAATTGAATTTTGGCAAGGTCGCCCAAATCGACTTCATGATCGACTTCTATATACTGAGCATGCTCATGCTGGTTGGTTAGTACAAAGGCTCGCTCCATAAGTTCATGTATTATGTTAATGACTCAATTTAGTAGCAGGAACTATTTAACAACCCACTTATGGATATCTATAGCTTTGGTGATCATCCTGATAACATTGGGGTCAACAGTATACCACAATGTTTTTGGTTTTGATATTGTCAATGCATTTTATATGACCATAATTACCATTGGGACCGTTGGCTTTGGAGAGGTAGAACCTTTGACCAATGATGGCAAAGTATTTACATCATTTTTAATATTGTTTAGTATTTTTATTTTTGCTTATGCTTTTACGACTATATCTGCGCATTTGGTAAGTATTAATACTGTATTTAACTTTAACAAAAAGAAAATGGAAAATAGCATAAAAAAATTGAATGGACATATCATTATATGCGGTTATGGTCGGAATGGGAAACAGGCCGCTACCAGATTAAAAAGTTCTAATCGTGATTTTGTTGTCATTGAAAAGAGTTCGATTCCATTGAAGGAACTGGCAGATGAAGCAATTTTATTTGTCGAGGGTAATGCAACGGATGATGAAACCCTCATTAATGCAGGGATTAAAAAGGCACATTTTCTGATCACAACGCTGCCATCTGATACTGATAATGTGTTTATTACATTGTCTTCAAAACAAATGAATGAAAAATTACTTGTCATAAGCAGAGCAAGTGAAGAATCAAGTATTAAAAAGCTTAAAATTGCCGGGGCGGATAATATAGTCATGCCAGATAAAATTGGTGGGGATCAAATGGCTTCACTTATTATTGCACCTGACCTTATTGAATTTTTAGATAACCTTTCAGTTTCTACAAACGGTAACATGAATATTCAGGAAATATTACTCAGCAGCTTGCCAGATATAAAAACCATTGATGCATTAAAAATAAAAGAAAAAACAGGTTGTACAATCATTGGTTATAAAACAAAAAATGGAAATTATATTATAAATCCGGAACACGATATGCCAGTTGGTACTGAAGGAAGGATTATTGTTTTGGGTAATACATCACAGATTCTCAAATTAAATGAAGTATTCAACCTTCATTGATTTTGTTTCCGAATCATTAATTTAAAACTTATCCCCCACAATTAATGACAGATTTCTAATCCTTAATATACTTCAACTGCCAATTTTTCTTTTATTTTTATAAAATAGATGCCTTTCATATTTTCTGGTATTATTCTTCATCTTCGCCAAAAGTCATTCTGGCAGGTACTCTGATCAGTTTACCGAAAAATACAGCATTGGTCAGCATCCTGTCCGTACTGTACCACGAACCCCTGAAAACCGGATTATCGGCAAAAAGTATGGCTCTTCCCTGGCCTATCTGGCTGATAACCGTAGAAGCTGCATTCTTCATATAGTCAGTCATATTTTTAGCAGATATATATCCGTCAACGTGTGGATTTGCCACATACTTGCTGATAGTTGAGTATTCATTTTCACTGGGACTAAGCCATACAGTATTATTTTTGTAAACAGGGATTTCACCATTAGTATATCCAAAACCAACAGGATGAGTATGATCAATACTCACTCGAAAAATTGCACCACCCAGGCTTTCCTTGCCTAATAGTTCTTCAGCCTGGTCAAAAGCGAGTCGCGGTATGACTACTTTATCTTTTTTGGGCTCTTCTATCAGTTTTTCCTTTACCAACTTATTTTTTATTGCCCAGCTGACTGCACTACCTGACGCAATTAATGTATTTCCTTGAGATACCCATCCTGCGAGTTTTCTTACATCTGTTGAGTCTAAAGAAGAATAGCTACCGGATACCATTATTAATGTATTATATTTATTAAGATCCAGCTGTCTGAACCTGCTTAACATAACCTTACTTACCGGCATTTTTATACGTTGATCAAAATGATGCCAGACTTCGCCTGCTTCATATGCGCTTGTGCCTTCACCTATTAACAATACTGCAGCTGGTTTTTGTAGAGCCCTGACATTTCCACTTCCGATATCAATGCCATCGGTGCTATATCCTGACGATAAAGAATGGATGTTTATACCAAATTTATTTTGTGTTTCTGCAAGGAGTCCAAATATCTCGTTGGAAGTCATTTTTTGTTTTGCCACTGGAAGCATCAAAGTACCATAATTTGCTTTAAAATTTTTACCATCGCTCGTTTTGGCTGTAAATGGCCTGAAAGACGTAGCAAGCACCAATCCTTTATTTTGAAGATGATATAGTGCTGCCGAGCTGTTGATATCATTCCAATCTATAAGATATGCATAATCGGTTTTTATCACAGGTGTTATTTTTACCACAGTACTTATATCTTTTAGCTCATCTCCCAATGTCGGCACAACTTTTTCCCCCTGGTATTTTATATTGTAAAAATTAGCTACCGACCAGGCAGATGCATCATAAAATACACTATCATGGTACACTTGATATGTTTCAAAAAAAGTCTGCACCATCCTGTATTGTGGCTGTTTGGTGGGAACTATATAGCCTGATTTATCCTTGTTTGTGTAGACTTTCACCCTGTGCATCAATAGCTTGTCAATAAATGCCTTAATTCGGTTTTGGTCACTATCGTGGCTGAAAGTATATGCTTTGACTTTGTCTGAGTCTGCATTGCTCAAAGCAGATTTAAAAAAGAAATTCTGATATTTTCTAAGCTTGATTTTATGCTCTACAGCCGCCTGGAGTGTAGCCATAGATGATACATACTGGTTTCTTATAGTAAAAGCGAAGGTTAAATCCCCGTATGGAGTACTTTGTACGTGGCCCCGTGAACTGGCCTGTTCAAAAAGCAATGCCAATCCTCCCTGAAGGTCACCGTATGACGATCCATATCCGGGATAAGTCCCATCAAACACTTCTTTAGTAAAGTATAATGATCCGATGCTATCTGTAGCCTTGACAAAATATTCTCCAAAAAGATTGTTGAGTTCAATGAAATTTTCTGCCGGCATGATAGGATTTTTTGATCCATTACTTTTCATAGGTTCAAAAAAGAATGAACTATTGGTGCCCATCTCGTGAAAATCTCCCACTACGTTTGGATACCATTGATGGTACCAATTCAATTTGCTTCTGCTTTCAGGATTTATAGCGAGTAACCAATCTCTATTAAGATCAAACCAATAATGATTTACTCTTCCACGAGGCCAGTTCTCATTATGTTCTGCATCATCGGTATCAGCTACCAAAGATTCTGCACGATACATATTTGCCCATTGTGTGTGGCGTTCTCTTCCATCGGGGTTGATGGCGGGGTCTATAAAGATAATGGCATTCTTTAAATATTTTTTTATTTCAGCCTGTTGTGAAGCTAATAAGGTATATGCTGTAAGGATAGATGATTCTGTACTTGAGGGCTCATTACCATGAACACTATAGCCCAGATTTACTATTACGGGCAACTCAGCGGCCTGCTTTTCATCATATTTTTCGATTACACCCAAATGCTGTTTTCTTATATTATCGATATTTTTGAGATTTTCAGTGCTTGAGATTATAAGCATTCCTAACGTACGACCTTCGTATGTTTTACCATATTCCAGATATGTGGCATTATCTGACAATTCATCCAGCTTCTTAAAATATGAAATGATCTGATCGTGCCTGGCATGGTACTCTCCTATACCGAATCCAAAAAATTCTGAAGGTGTGGTTATGTTTTTATCAAAAGGAGCATAATTAGCATAAAAATAATCCTGAGAATGAACATGAAATGTCAGGAACAAAATAGCAAGTGTGATAAATGGTCTCATCATGAATGAATTTCTGTTTGAAATAAAAGAGGGCAAAAAAATGAATAAAACAGCACAATAAAAATATTTTGAACCAATATCTTGTATTTATGTTTTTTATTATGAATGTGAAGAGTAATTTCGCATCATTTTTTACAAACTTACTTTAAGATGGCAACTATTAAATTCAGATTTGAAGACAATACAATATCTGAAATAATTGCAGAAGGAGTGTCTGAAGGATATTCAATACTGGAAGCAACAGAAGATTTTGATGTACATCTTAGCCACAATTGCGGGGGTGTATGTGCATGTTCTACTTGCCATATCTACGTTATGAAAGGTTCAGATGAGCTGGAAGAGATTTCAGATAAGGAAGAAGACTTTATAGATAGGGCTATAAATCCCAGGATAGAATCAAGACTGGCATGTCAATGTATAGTACTTGATAATGAAGCACTTATAGAAGTTATGATACCTGATCAAAAACAGATCATTGGTCATGAACATTAGTGTTTTTTAACTGGCGACTCCAGATAAAAGCCAGGAATGATGCACTAAGTAGATGCCAGACACTCCACCATGCAGCAATTAATGCCATGCCACCTTTTCCATCAAAAAAATTAAATATCAGAATCAGGGCCAATCCTGAATTTTGAATGCCTGTTTCAATCGAAATAGCTTGTGCATCTTTATTAGGAAGATTTAAAATATTTTTAGACCAAGCATAACCTACCCACAAGGCAAGTCCATTGTGTATCAAAACGATAAAAAAAACAACTCCAAGATATTTTTGAAGATTATCCAGATTTCCTGCAATGGCAAAAATCACAAAACCAATAAATATTAAAAGACTTAAAAGCTTCACAGGTTTTTTTATTAAGGCTGTGGTTTCGGGAAATAATCGAAGAAAAATCTGACCTATAAAAATTGGTATGATAATAAGCTGGCCAATAGTATAAGCCATACTCATAAAACTGATATCAAAATTAAAATTGTTGTCTATCGACACAGGTAAAAAAGGTGCCGAAAAAGAAAAAATCAATGGGGTAGTAAAAACGCAAAAAAGTGTTGAGATAGTAGTAAGGATAACTGATAATGCAACATTTGCACCAGATAAATGAACCGCATAATTGGAAACGTTGCCTCCGGGACATGCTGCTATCAACATCATACCCACAGCCAGACTGAATTCAGGTCGAATAATCCATATCAAAGCAATAGTAATAAGAGGAAGTAGAACCAACTGAGAAAAAAGTCCTCCCAAAACCGGTTTAGGTTTTTTTATCATATATGAAAAATCCGAAAATTTCAGATCCAGAGCAACACCAAACATAAGTATACCCAAGCAGATATTAAGAAGTGTAACTTGCCCTTGATTAAAATTAATACTGATATGATCTAAATTTTGCATAATACTAACGATACAATGTACAATGTCAACTATTTCCCGACAGTAAAAGTAAAACAAATTTTTACAATAAAATTCTGAATTAGAAATAGTTGGTATTTAATGCTAAAAGGGCTAATTATCAGGTTTTAAAATATAACTGATTATCGATACACAAAATCTAACCACAGGTAGAATGAAAAATAAATTTTTAGTTACATACTAGTTGTTATATTAAAATATATATTTGTCGCTATATAATCTTCAAGATTAACAATATTTAATATATTTGCATTTTTTATTATATATAATTAGTTTTTGTGAAGTCAGCTGAATTGAAAATGTTAAAAATTGGTCAGAATAAATGGACGATGTTGCTTTTTGCTTTAAGTATTACATTTTCTACTTGCTATAAACGATATCCTTTTCCATTTCAGGCTGTAGGGTACACTTCTCAGAAATCATTGGTAGATACGTCTTTTAACAGGCTTCTTGACCAGCAGATTCAGAGAAATATGGATGCCATCGGATGCCCAGGTGTAGCTGTGTTGGTCATGAAAAATGATCAAATAATTTTTGAAAAAACATATGGAGTACGTTCCAGAAATTCAAAAGACAGCATTACAACTTCAAGTGTTTTCAGGCTGGGATCAGTCTCTAAAGGCTTTGCCGGGATACTGGCGGCAATCCTAATAGACAAAAAAAATTTTAGTCTGGATGATCCCCTTGTTATGTACATTCCTGAGTTGAAAATTAAAGCAAAATCCCTAGATAAGATATTGCGGGTAAAACATGTTCTTACCCACTCGACCGGACTCACAGAACATGCTTACTCCAATCTTGTTGACGATAACCGCAACATGGAAACGATAATTAGTTATCTCAATCGGTTGACTCCCCGGGACTCAACTGGTAAAGCTTATGCGTATCAGAATGCGGCTTACGGGCTGATAGAAAAAGTAATAGAGTCATCTACAAGTATGACATATGCTCAGGCGCTGGACTTTTATATTTTTTCGCCATTATCTATGTGTAATACCAGCTGTACTTTTAATGAACTCAGATATTCAGATAATTACTGCACCGGACACAGGTATCATGGTTCTAAAAAAGGTTACGTTCCTTTGGAATTGAAACCACACTATTATAATGTTGCTTCTGCAGGTGGAATTAACGCCCCACTTACCGATATGGAGAAATGGCTCGGGGCCGTCATGGGTTACAGACCTGATGTAATCTCTCCTAATGCCCGAATTATTGCCTTCACACCTTATATAAATACATCATCTGATGATAAATATTTTAATAATTGGCCAGGAATAAAGGACACTCATTACGGACTTGGGTGGAGGATAGTCAATACAAAAAATAATCAATTGGCTTATCACGGTGGATTGGTTAATGGATTCAGAACTGAGATCGCATTTGACAAGAATCAGGATATAGGCGTAGTTTTTTTATTTAACTCTATATGTAGCTATAGTGGTAAAGCTGTCCACGAGTTTTTTGAACTTTGGAACACATATCACGCTATGGAAGACAGGAAAAATGGAATCCTTTAATTAGTATGTGACAATATGAAGAAAGTACAATCAAAACTTAGGTACGTTTTCTGGTCGCGCATAGGGATAACTTATAATTTTATTGACATGATGATATGTATCCAACCCGGAAATACATATAGTACCTGATGCGTTAAGATCAATTCCACCGTTATCACCTATATAATTTTCTTTCATAATTATATGTTCAACCTGTCCGATAACCATTATCGTTTTATTGATACCTAGATATACTGATTCAACCAGACTCAAACCGATTTTTATCTTACTTTCCAGAACATAAGGCGCTTCGAAATCAAATAAAAACTCTGGTGTGAGATTGCACCTTTCAAATTCTGATGTATCTCTTGGAAAATCTGCTGAAGTGAAGTGCCCTCTTTCTGCAATTTCTTCATGAATGTGGTTGATTGTGTATTTTCCTGTTGCAAGGATGTTTTCCATGGTATGTCTCTCCCCTACCAATGGGCGCATAATAAATCCTATTAGCGCAGGATCAGAACCTAAGTGAACGACAGAACTGATTATTGCAAGATTTGTTTTTTTGTCAGAGCTTACAGTACCTATCAGATTGGCGGGTTTATATCCGGTGATACCATTGACTAGTGTAAGTCTCGGCACCATATCCATGCCCAGTATGTTTTTTTTTGTAATGTGGACCATGTTATAATTTAATCAACCCAATCGGCAATAAATAAATTAGTATCTCTTGTGCCTCCATTGTTTCTATTAGACGAAAAAATTATTTTTTTACCGTCGTATGAGAACATAGGAAAGGAATCAAATACTTTGTCATAGGTTATTTGCTGTAAACCGGTTCCGTCCAGATTAATCATATAAAGATTAAACTGATACCCTCGTGGTGCCGCGTGATTTGAAGAAAAAATTACTTTATCACCCTTATGATGGAAGAAGGGGGCCCAATTTGCTTTCCCCAAATTAGTTAACTGCCTCAAATCAGAACCATCTACATTACAAACAAACAATTCCATATTGGTGGGCATCACCTGACCCACGGCTAATAGTTCTTTGTAAACTTTGATATCTTCATCAGTTTTAGGTCTTGAAGCCCTGAAAATAAGTTTTTTACCGTCGGGTGAAAAGAAAGCTCCACCATCGTAGCCGAGTAAGTTAGTAACCTGACGTACATCAGATCCATCTATATTCATTGTGTAAAGTTCGAGATCTCCGCTACGTAAAGAAGTAAAAACTATTTTATCTCCTTTGGGAGAGACCGTTGCTTCAGCATCATATCCTGGTGTATTGGTCAGTTTTTTGATGATATTACCATCTAAGTCGCTGTGGTAAATATCAAAAGTTTCATAAATGGGCCAAATATATTTTCCATCTTCTCGTCGCTCCGGTACATGCGGACAGGCAGCCAGTGTTTCATGAGTAGATGCGTAAACAATATTTTTATTTCCAGGCATAAAAAAACTGCAAGTAGTTCTACCTTTTCCTGTACTTAATAGTGAGGGAGGGCCAGCTTTTCTTTCCCATTTTCCAATATCGAAATAATAAATCTGGTCGCATTCTGCACCCCACATTTTATTGGTGGCTTGAAATACTACTTTTTTATTATCAAAACTCCAGTATGCTTCTGCATTGTCACCCCCGAAGGTGATTTGTCTGACATTTTTGAGATGCACTTCTTTTTCATACTTTAAGGTATCTTCTGTAGTACTGAGTGGTGTATTCAAAATACCGCTTTTTGGGCTGCTACAAGCGAAAAGTAAAAACACCGAAAATGCTGAACATACTATTCTTATCATATTTTATGATTTTATACACTAAAAACGCAAAAGTAGAATTAAAGACCTGCTTTATTGTCACAAAAGCGTAAATAATTAATGATTTAAGTCACTATGAGTTAATAAAACAAGATCACTCTTTCTGAATGCTCCCTCAAATCATTAACTTTGTGATTCATAAATAAAATTTGATACAATGAAGTCATTTATTAATTTACTTTTCTATATTACTTTTGCTATTTTTTTTCTGGTTTCATGTAGTAAAAAGACTACTTTTCCCATTGAATTTCCTAAACAAAATATAGCTGTAGATATTATCACGCTTGCATCTGATGATATGGAAGGAAGAGAGGTCGGGACAGAAGGCGAAAGAAAAGCAGCTGAATATATATCAGGGAGATTTAAAGATTTAGGGCTTGCTCCGGTTGGAGATAATAATACTTTTTATCAGTCTTTTACGCGAAAAAAAAGTAATAACCCGCATGGCGATGACACTTCTGTTACTGCAACGTCTGTCACAGGGAAAAACATTTTAGGATACATCAATAACAATGCATCCAATACTGTGATAATTGGTGCACATTATGACCATTTGGGTTATGGACACGAAGGGTCTTTGTATGTTGGCGAAAGAGCAATCCACAATGGTGCTGATGATAATGCGAGTGGAGTGGCTGGGGTATTTTTTTTGGCTGAAAGTATTAAAAAAGCAGGTTTGAAAAATAACAACTATCTCTTTATATGCTTTTCCGGAGAAGAAAAAGGACTGTGGGGATCTAATTATTTTGTGAATAATACAAAAATGGATAAAAAGAAATTCAACTATATGGTCAATATGGATATGATCGGAAGACTGAATGCCGAAAAAAAAATATCAGTGAGTGGAGTGGGTACTTCCCCGGTTTTTGAGTCCGTACTTGATGGAATCAAAACTACAAAATTGAGTATAAAAAAGGAGTTATCAGGGATGGGCCCATCAGACCACGCTTCGTTTTATAATTCTGATATACCCGTCCTGGCATTTTTTACCGGCCAGCATAGTGACTATCACAAACCATCAGATGATCATCAAAATATCAACTATACAGGTATAACGGATGTGGTAGAGTATATTTACACTGTAGTTAGTTCATTGGATAAAAATGAAAAACTTACATTTACCAAGACCAAAGACGAATCGCAAACAAGAATGGCATTTACAGTAACATTGGGTGTAATGCCTGATTATCTGTATGACGGTACAGGCATGAAGCTTGACGGCGTAAAGGATGGTAAACCGGGACAGCTAGCAGGTTTAATAAAAGGTGATATTATCATCAAAATGGGCGAACTTAGTGTACCTGATATGCAAACATATATGAAGTGTCTGACGTTATTTAAACCTGGACAAACTGTCGATGTTGTAGTTTTGCGCGATGGGAAAGAAATGTTAAAAAAAGTTACTTTCTGATGAATAAACCATTGTATGAAGAAGTACAAAAAATGGATAATATTTGGCCCCTTTTGTTATTTACAATTACTGTTGGATTCAATTGGTTGATTTATTTTTATTTTGGATATAACGACTTAAATTTATTTTATGTCAGTATGTCAAGCGTAGGGTTTTTAGTTGCTTTTCTTTTTTCATTGCGGTTGTACACTCGTATAGATTCAGATGGGGTACACTATCGGTTTTTTCCGTTTCATTTCAGTTGGCGATATATAGCCTGGAGAGATATTGCTAAGCAAGAAGTCAGACAATATAGCCCTTGGGCTGAATATGGGGGCTGGGGTATGAGATGGGGCAAATCAGGATGGGCATGTACTATCGGCGGTAAATCAGGTCTGCAGCTCTTACAGAAGGATAATAAAAGGTTACTGATAGGGACAAAAAATCCCGAGATGATGATTGACATTATCAAACAATTCAAAATTTCTTGACTTTCTATTCACACTGTATAATTTTTACAACGTATCACATCCACATTCTACGGTCTGATTCTGTTTTAAAAAGGAATAAATCGGAGAGATTTATACAAGTTGATAGGTCAATATATGGAATTTTGAGTTTTCCTGAAGCTGTAAATAGGGTAATGCTGGCCAGATGGTGTTTTGTTTGATAGGGTGATTGATAAATTTCCAAGGCCTGAATCTTAAACATGGGCATCACTTCAGCTTTTTCTCCAAAAATTCCACCCGTGATATAAATAAGTTCATCATTGAAGCCGAAGGTTATTTTTCTAAATCCAATATACCTTGTACCAATAAGATATAATCCTGCAATTAGCAGGTATGGGATTTTTGAATATTGGTCGATGATACCTGCGATAATAATAGTTAAAATTATAAGTACTACTATAATGAAAGTATATCTAATGAAATATTTTTTATCGATTCCGTTCATCTTCATTGAATCAAAATCAATCTGACCAAACACGCTAGAAGTTACCAGATGAATATGGTCCATAGTACATCCGGGGATTCGAATATTTTGTTTAGATGTCAGTTCATTGCTTGATGCCTGATTTAATGATAAATCTTTAAAGCCTATCCATCTTTTTAAGAGGTTATCAGACCATGAAACATGCTGTATTTTATGGTCCAGGGCTGAGACTTCTCTTTTTGTGAGAAGACCACTGATCACTTTAAACCCTCTCGATGATCGTAAGAATTTAAGGTCATAATTTGTGATTAAAGTTCTAATCAGAGAGATGAGCACAGAAATAAATATGAAAAAAGCTGTCAAACTGAATATAAGATAAAATCCCATCTCCCATTGAGGTATATCCTCTGAATATTCATCTACATCGACACCGACTTCTTTAAGGTTTTGATATATCCAAAAGAAGAATAAAAATATTAGCCCGCCAGATTTAATATGATTTTGTGTGAGTCCGACTTTCAGCAACTGGGTCTGAGTGAGAGACATTATTGGGCTAAATTCTAGTGGTTTTTCTTCGTCGGAAGTGTGTGAGGAAATAGTATTCAGAGATTTTTTTTCTTCCATAATTGCATCTCTTAAGGCATAAGCTTTTTCTGCCTCTAGAGCATGAAATTCAAATTCATTTTTTTCTGAACCTGCTGTATCTACTTTCATTCTCAGTACTGAAAAAAACTGATGGATGATGTTCTGTTCAAAATTTATAGTTTGGATTCTTTCAAAAGGTATGGAGAGCTTTTTTCTGTTAAATATTCCGGTATGAAGGATAAGTTCATTTCCCTGTACGATAAAATGGGTTCTGAAGAAATTGACAATTGAATAAATCATTGATAATGAAGACGCTACTATCACGAACCATATTAGATAATCACCTCTGTTTTTTGATCCACCCACCAATACAACTAATACGATAGGGAAAAGCTGTCTCACTACCACATTCACAGTCTTGAAGAGAATCATTATTATAGCAACATATGATTGTCTGTTGGGAACAGAAAAATCATAATTATTCTTCTTCATCCTGCGCTACTTTGTTAGTAATGAAATTTTTTAGAGCGGCAGCTTTTTCTTCTCCAAGTCCTGGAATACAAAGATCACTACCGCTGCCACCAGCTGTAAAAAGAGATAATTCTGACAGTCTAAAAAATCTATCTATTGGCCCTTGTTCTATTTCACAGTGTTGCACCCTGTTGAAAGGAATGATGAGGGTTGATCTGAAGAAAATACCTGACTTATAGAGAATATCTTTTTCGCGTATGGCGTATCCTTCATATTCATAACCTTTTATAGCCAGTATCATAAATATTCCCGTAAAGACAGACCAGATGATGCAAAAAAGAAGAATCCAAGGGAACTGATAGAGGTCATCTATGAACAGTCCCACTATGAGGTATATAGTAATTAATACTGCAAAAACAAAGGATGTGAAATAGATACTGACCTTTCTATATGCTGGGTCTAGTTTTTCATAAACTACATGTTGTGAAGATGGTAACATAGTAGTATCTAATTGTGGGTTTTTAAATTCCATAATTGATTGGTTTCTTTTTTCAATCCACAAGGTAAATACAAAATGGGCTATTTTGGTTCAATAAAATCGATTATCTATTGAAAACCAAAAACTGATACTGTTTAAATAATTCCCAAAGTTCCAATTAGTTTTTCCAATGATGGTGCTTTGCTGCCGCCATTTGGTTCTATAGTTATAGCATAAGTAACTGTATTGTCAACGAAGGTAACAGGTATAATTTTATTTTTATCAACAAAAATATCTAAAGGCATTGGATCAACACCGTCCCTAAGTGCCCACAATTGGAAAACCTGCTCTTTGGTGATGTCGGGTAAATTGACCAGTTGTAAAAAGTTTTTCTTCTCTACTGCATTATAATGTAAATACACAGAAATGCCTGCATATCCTGGTGTAGCAAGCAAATTGATGATTTTATTATCAGGTTTGTTAATTTGATTTATAATGGCAAATTCTTCCTTTTGTATTGTGGCAATGGAATCACAATCTTTTAAGGCTGATTCATATTTTTGAAGTTGAGCCGTGTTTTCAGATTTTTGAATAAAGTATAAGGTAAATCCCAATATTGACACCAAAGCCAATAGGGTGTTTAATAGATTCCAGTTGATTCCTGATTCATATTTTGGACTTTTAGTTGCATTAGAATGAATGTTTTTTTCAAATTTTTTCGCTGGTAAATTTTGAAAAAGCTGATCTGAAACAGATTCTGGAGCTTTGATGGAATTGATTTGACCATATTTTTCTAGGCTCAAAGAGATCTCATAAATTTCTCTTTGAATTTCAATGTGTTTAGCCTGCATATCCTGAACACCCTTCTCCTCTTCCGGTGAAAGTTGCCCGAGCACATAAAGCTCTAAAATGCCTGATTCTATGTATTGTTTTATGTCCAAATTTCTGTTACATTAAAAATAACATATATAATAAATGTTTTTCATCTTTTAGCGAGTCCCGAAGCATTTTAATAGCATCTCTTAGTCTTGTTTTGACTGTTCCTAAAGGCATATCCATTTCATCCGCTATTTCTTGCTGGGTATATCCTTCCAGAAACATTTTGGCGATCAACACCTTGTATTTTTCAGGCATATCTTTGATCAAATGTTCTATATCAATATCTGCTTTATTACCATCCGTTCTTAAGGTGCTTTGCGAAATATCGAATGATTCAGTTTTAGAAACCATTTCAAATGATTTCAATCTTTTTCTGTCTATCGCTGTGTTTCGGGCTATCTGAGCCATCCAGGTAAAGAGGGTGGCTCTATTTTCATTATAAGATTCTATATTGTTCCATATTTTAAGGAAGACAGCCTGAAGTACTTCCTCGGCGTCATCCTGACGATTCAGTATTCGCAAGACAATACCATATAAAGCATCAGCATAATGCTCATACAAGGTTTTAAGACCGGACTCATCGCCTTGTCTGATGGACAGTATGACCGACTGTATTTCTATGGTTTAATTTTTTCTTATATCATACAAAGATAGGTTTATTTCAATATCTTTAATTTATTCACAACATTTGTTTTTTAATTATTCTGGATTTGTATTGTTAACAAGACGATATACGTTGTTAAATTGATTATCGGATTTATTCATCAGCAATTGTATAAAGATATCGCGAGTTTTTAAGTATATTATGACTCAATCTATCCTTATTTTGTAATTTTGAAAGTATTGATGGTAGATGCCAAATTTTTATCATTTAAAAACACAGACGCACAAATAAACTTTGCAAGTTAGATTACCTAAATATTTTTTTAGATGCCCTAGGCATAAGTTCAAAATGTTCTGAACAAGTGATAGAACTTGTTAGAGGCATATTTTCAGCAAATATTATTTTATATTAATTATCTCTTGTAAGAGTAACTCATTGCGTTTTAAGGATTGAGTTAAGCAATTTTTTATAACATTTTAGGTCTATCCATCTTCCGATATTGATCTTTTCAGCATGCATTGATCACTTAGCTAAAAATAAATTATAAAAAGTAAATCCAACTTCCCCTATCTACTCGTAAGTAAGTGATATTAATCATATTATTGAATTACTCTTTAAAAATCATTACTTATGAGACTCCCTTACTTTAAAAATCAGATGAATTTTTTGTCTGTATTGTTAGTCATTTTACTCTTTGGCTGTAGCTACCAACCTGAAAACAAAGCTACAATATCTAATATTCCTTCTTTACTGGATCGAAATGAAAAACTACGTAATGGTAAAGAATGGGATGATGTCATGAATTCTTACCAGAAACTAAAACTTGCGATTCAAAAAAATGAAAATGATCAAGAGTCTAAAATCCGCATGGCCCAATTGTTTATAAGAGAAGCACGTGTTACTGGCGAACATGGTCATTATTATAATGCTGCTCTCAGTATGACTGATCAGATATTAAATAGTAAATCGACCGATAGAGACATGGACTTTTTGGCTTTGGTAACTAAAGCTGGTGTGCAGCTTTCACATCATGATTTTAATGGGGCGTTATTAACTGGCCAAAAAGCGGTTGCTATCAATCCTAATAACCCTCAGATTTTTGGGGTTCTGGTTGATGCTAACGTAGAACTTGGTAATTATGACGAAGCTATCAAAATGGCTGATATTATGATAGCGATGAAACCTGATCTAAGATCTTATGCAAGAATATCTTATATCAGAGAAATCCATGGTGAAGTAGATCAGGCGATAGATGCAATGAAAATGGCGGTTGAAGCAGGAATTCCAGGGTATGAAGATACCGCGTGGGCTATGCTGACTCTCGCTGATATGTATAAATTGTTTGGTAAATTTGACAAAGCTGAGGCACTTTATAAAGAGATACTTGCTCAGAGACAAAATTACCCGTTTGCGGTCGCTGCGCTTGGTTCAGTGTATATGCAAAAAAATGATCTGACATTGGCTGAAAAGATGACAAAAGATGCTATTGCTATTATTCCTGAAGTAGGTTTTTATACCCAACTGGCGGAGATCTACAAAAAACAAGGAAACACCCAAGCTATTGACCCTCTGATACATGAAATATTTACAATGATGAAGGATGATGAAAAAACAGGCCATAATATGAATTTGGAGTATGCTCATGTTTATCTTGATCTGTTAAATAACACTGACAAAGCCCTTGAATATGCCCAAAAAGAATACCAAAAGCGACCCAACAATATTGACGTCAATAGAATTCTTGCCAGAATATATGCATCAGAAAATAATAAAGTTATGACGAAAAAATATATTGCAGCTGCCGCAACTACACATTCAAAACATCCTGAGTTAAAAGCTTTAAGTATGTAGAATTATGTGAAGGTTTATTTTGCCACTACGGCAATAAAAAAAACAGGAATAAATATTATGCTATCAGCCTCATTGGGCACCCAATGGCTTATGCACCTGCATGGGTATTGGTTAACTTTCTAACAATTTTTAAAAAAATGAAGTCAATTTCACACGTAAAGTTTGGAGGACTAAGCTGGAGAAATCTTTGCCTTTTCCTCAATCTATTTCTTATGACCCATCTGGCTTTTGGGTCGAGTCACAGGGAAGCACCCTTGATAGCCAGTGATCCGCTGGCTGACAATACGGATCTGTATGCATTCCGCTCACCGGATAATCCAAATATGATCACTATCATTGCGAATTATATTCCTGGTGAGCTACCTTTTGGAGGCCCAAATTATTATAGTTTTGGCGAAAACATCAGGTATGAAATTCACATTGATAATGATGCTTCAAAGCCAGGAGATGAGATCGTTTATAGGTTTACTTTTACCAAAGTCAATGAAGATCCTAGCACTTTTTTTAACATTCGGCTTGGAAAACAAAATCTGAAAACAACCTATAAACTAGAAAGGAGTATAGATAGAGGTGTATCTTTTCAGACCGTTGTATCTAATGGTATCGTTCCGCCTCCAAATATTGGTCCAAGATCTATCGAATCAGGTGTGGGAATGAATACAAAATATGCTACCCTATTTAATGCAGCTATCACAACATCAACAACGGGCGAAAAAGTTTTTGCCGGGCCAGTTGATGATCCTTTCTATGTAGATTTAGGCGGTATTTTTGATTTGGGTAACGCACCAAGACAAGGAGGCGAACAAGCAAGGGACGGTTTATCAAAATATAATGTACATTCTATTGCTATACAAGTACCTATCACAACATTACTTAAAACCGGTGCAGCACCTGTACCAGCAAATATTTTGGATGGTAATTATGTCATTGGAGTGTGGGCATCTGCAAGCAGACCGGCCATCAAAACGCTTACCAACGGCGCTACTGCCAACCATTCAGGTGACTGGATCCAGGTTTCAAGACTGGGAATGCCATTGACCAATGAAGCTGTGATAGCAGTAGGAGATAAAGATTATTGGAACCGTCTTAGTCCTTATGATGAGATTTCTGAAACAACACTTGATAAATATTTTTATAATCCTGAGTTGGGATTATATATGGATGATGACTTATTTGGAGGAGCAGTCCCGGCGTTTGCACCCCTACGTATTCAGCAGAAATCACTGGGATCATTTGATTTTACTAATGGAGCCGATGGATTATTCATGCTCAAAGGAAATGCTGCACTTGCGGGGACAGCTCTGGATGACGCAGTTTTTGGAACTCTTTTATTGCCCGGACCAGGAAAACCAAGATCTGTTGATTTGTGGCCTGCTTTTCACACCGGAGTGCCTAATGTTATTCCTTATCAATTAGCAACAGGTAAAGGGGGCAATCCACTTGCTGCGGGAAAACCATTTGTTAATAATTTCCTTCCGAACGGTGGCGATATGTTGAGACTCAATATGGCTGTGCCACCTACACCAAGAGATGATCCAAATTTTAGTCCATTGGGTTTAATTCAGGCAGCAGCTATTGGATTGACGGTAGCTCCATTTAATACCACTAAAAATCTTGAATTTATTCCAAATATGGATGGCTTTCCTAACGGCAGAAGACTCGAAGATGATGTCACAAGAATCGAACTTCAAGCAGTAGCAGGAGTAGTTTTAGCTGCAGTAGGTCTTTGGTATGATGATTACATACCAGCAACGTCTCCAAGCCCCGTGACACCTAAGTTGTTAAATGTACTCACGTACACAACCGGGGTTGATAAAAATGATAAACCTTTTCAAAAAACATTCCCTTACATGGCTATGCCGTGGAGTGGAACAGAAGTAAGACAATAATAAATCTATAAAAAAAAACATAATGAGACATAAAAATATACTTCATTTACTCGTTTTGGTTTCTTTGTTGATACTAAGCAACCATTTACTGGCGTCAAGCCATAGAGAAGCACCGTTGATTTCGAGTGACCCATTGGCTGATAATGTCGATGTATATGCTTTCAGAAGTCCTGACAAACCTGATATGGTAACATTGATAGCGACGTATGTGCCGATGCAACTGCCACAAGGAGGGCCTAATTATTATACTTTCGGAAAAAATATCAGATATGAAGTTCATGTGGATAATGATGCATCCAAACCAGGGGATGAGATTACATACAGGTTTACATTCAATGTGACCAATGAAGACCCTACTACTTTTTTTAATATAAGGTTAGGAAAACAAAATCAAAAAACTACGTATAAACTTGAACGAAGCATGGATAGAGGAGTTTCTTTTCAGACTATCATTGCGAATGGCATAGTACCTCCAAATAATATCGGTGAAAGGTCTATAACTGGTGCCGCAGGTTTGAATACTACATATAGTGCTTTATTTCAAGGGGGTATAGCAACTGCCACTTCTGGTGAAAAAGTATTCGCCGGACCAACAGATGATCCGTTTTTTGTGGATTTGGGTGGTATTTTCGACCTCGGTGATTCACCCAGACAAGGAGGTAGTTCAGTAGATGGTTTAGCTTGCTATAATGTCAGTGCTATAGTCATACAAGTGCCTATAAATACATTGAAAAAAACAAGTGCTCCAACTGTTCCAACATCCATACTAGACCCTGATTATGTCATTGGAGTATGGGCATCAGCAAGCCGACAAGCTGTAACCACTTTGAGCAAAACTAGTGAACCAACATACTCAGGCAACTGGATACAGGTTTCAAGACTAGGTATGCCGCTGACAAATGAAGCCGTTATTCCTATCGGGTCTAAAGATTATTGGAATAGTATAACTCCATATGATGAAATAGCAGACACTACTCTTGACAGATACTTTTTCAATCCGGAATTAGCTTTATACATGGATGATGATTTATTTGGAGGTGCAGTTCCAGGATTTGCTCCACTTAGGATTCAACAAAAGTCGCTCGGATCTTTTGATTTTACAAACGGTGCCAATGGATTATATGGTTTGAAAGGGAATGTAGCACTGGCTGGTACAGCCCTGGACGATGCAGTTTTTGGAACACTATTATTGCCGGGACCAGGCAAACCACGTTCTGTAGATTTATGGCCGGCCTTCCATACTGGTGTTCCTAATGTGATTCCTTATCAGTTAGCAACAGGTAAAGCTGGAAATCCACTCGCAGCAGGAAAACCATTTGTCAATAATTTTCTTCCGAACGGAGGCGATATGTTGAGACTGAATATGGCTGTGCCACCTACCCCGCGAAATGACCCCAATTTTAGTAGTTTAGGATTGATACAAGCCGCAGCGATTGGACTTACGGTGGCCCCGTTCAACACAACTAAAAACCTGGAGTTCATTCCTAATATGGATGGATTTCCGAATGGCAGGAGATTGGAAGACGACGTCACCAGAATAGAATTGCAAGCAGTTGCTGGAGTTGTACTTGCAGCCATAGGCCTCTGGTATGATGATTATATACCTGCTTCATCTCCCAGCCCGGTTACAAAACAATTATTAAACGTATTGACTTATACTACTGGCGTTGAAAAAAATGATAAAACATTTGGTGCTGCTTTTCCTTATCTTGCCATGCCGCATAGTGGCACAGGAGCATGTAGCGGTCAGGTCATCGTAAAGCAGCCGGAAGTAGCCATCTTTGATCCTAATTTTGGCGATAATTTTCTTATTTCAGCAAGGTTGAATGGTGGGAATGAAGTTCCAGAAGTAACATCTGATGCAGTTGGTGTAGCTACTATTACGTTTAATGACACTTATACACAGGCAACAATAAATATGTCAGTCGCTAATCTTTCTTCAGCATTTCAGGGAGTACATATTCACTCAGGAAAAACAGGTGTAAATGGACCTGTAAAATTTGACCTTACAAGCAAATACAAACAAGGAAGATTAGTTAGTACTTTTGCGGTTACAAAAGCAGATGTGGCAACATTCATTGACGGGGATTACTATCTGAACGTTCACACGGCGAATTTTCCTGCAGGCGAGTTGCGTGGTCAGTTGTTACTTGAGGCGGCTGAATCATTTGGTGCGGAACTCAATGGAGGAAATGAGGTACCTGCGGTAAACACAACCGGCAAAGGGCTTGTCAGCGTGATTTATACAGCCAATACTAATATTATGGAGATAAATCTTCTTGCCACAAAACTCACAGGACCAATCAAATCAATACACTTTCACAAAGGAGCCGCCGGTGCAAATGGAGCTGTAATCGAAGATCTTAAAACATTTGTAGTTGGAAATACAATAATTGCAAAATTTAAGCCTGGTGCTTATATATCGGACCTGAGAGCAGGTAATATATACTTAAACATACACACTGACGCATTTCCGGGAGGAGAAATCAGGGGTCAATTGACAAGCATAAAAGGCATGCATTTTGATGCCTGGATGACTGATGATCAGGAAGTACCACGAGTGGACAATAACACTCTAGCGCTCTCTATGGGTTTTGTGACATCCACATTGGATAGACTAAGTTATCGTATTCTGATAGATAATCCTGTTTCGACAATAACGGCAGCCCATATTCATAAAAGTAAGCTTGGTATTGCTGGTGGAGTGGTGGTTGACTTGGGCAAAAGTTTAAATGGTCAAACCATCTCTGGAGACTCAGTTGTGATTACTAAAGATTTATTGAGTGATTTTTTGACAGGAAGTCTTTATTTTAATGTTCATTCACCCACATTCCCGTCTGGTGAGGTCAGAGGTCAGATATATCGAGTTGCAAGAGACGGATATGCTTATGATCTTTGCCCACAGCAGCAGACACCTCCTGTCACCAATGCCGGCAATGCCAGTGGTTCAGGTATGTTTGCTTTTAACAGAGATTTTGATGAAGCGCACTTGATGGTTGTCGCCAGTGAATTAAGTACACCTTTTCAAAGTGCCCATATACATAATGGGCCCAAAGGCACTTCAGGACCTGTCGTTTATGATTTTACGGATAAATGGTCAAAAAACAGTGCATTTTTCTATTATACAGATGCTTTTACTAAATCACTTGCCAATCAAATTCAGTCTGGCACAGCTTATGTAAATGTACACACTACTAAAAATCCAAATGGTGAGATCAGAGGTCAAATAACCAGGAAGCCTGACTGCGCATTTCAAAGTGCCGTGGTAGAAGTAGGAAAAGAGACTTTTACAATAGATGTTTTCCCAAATCCTGTTTCTAATTTAGTTAAAATAAAGTATGACGGTAAAAACAGTTTGTTTGAGAATAGTACCGTCCAAATCAGAGATATATCAGGAAGATTGATGCTATCAAAAAAAGTATCAGATGCTGAATTGACTGTAGATATGACGGCATTTGCTTCTGGTATTTATTTTATTCAAGCCGGAAATATATTTTATAAAAAATCAATAAAAATAGTAAAAATCTAGTCAGTATAGAGGTTCCGGGAGTCCCTTATATTATTGGGTTTTATTTTTAAGAGACTGTCTTGTGATTAGAGAGTCTCTTTTTTTTCATACAATTTATAAATCCAAGTCACTGCTCTACTTTTGGTTAAATTGAAATAATATGGTTTTTTGATTTGGGTTTTTATTGACCATATCTTTATAAAAAAACCTTTATCTTTGCACTAAAGTATTTAATAGCTTTCTACAGACAATTTTCAGTAAATATGAGACAAGTAACCATCTATACTAACGATAAAGAATATAGTCACTTTGTAGAATTGGCTAGGAACTTGAATTATGTTAAAAAATTGAAACAGATGAAGAACCTACTAAAGAAGAGATAATAGAAAATATCAAGGCAGGATTTAAAGAAATGCAATTGATTAAGAAAGGTAAGCTCAAAACCACATCTTTAAGTGATTTTCTAAATGAGCTAAATGAGTTATAGAATTGAAATCACTAAAAATTTCAAAAAGGAAGCTAAAAAGTTAATTGAAAAATTCCCTTCTCTTCTTTTTGAGATTGAAGGTCTTGGAAAAGAACTAATTGAAAACCCAACCATGGGTATGCATTTGGGGAATGATGTTTATAAAATTCGACTTTCTATTGCTTCAAAAAAACAAAGGTAAATCTGGAGGAGAAAGAGTTATTACATTTGTAAAAATTATTGATAGAATGATTTTCTTAATATCAATTTATAATAAAGGAGAAATCGACAGTCTCTCAGACAAGGAAATCAAAGAACTGTTAAAAGATTATTTGTAACGAATAATTTTTATTGGCTGATAATGATGTTTACGCACCGGATAAAACAAAATATAAAATCGCTAAAGATGAAGAAGATCAAATCGATTACTCACAAACAACTCGAGGTGTCTGTAAAAATATTTCAGAAGTATTATTGTATCTTGATTCAATTGAGTTTTCAAAGTGCTGCTTGAACTCTTGACTACAATTGTAATAAAAATTCTTTGTTGCCCCTAAATTTTTATTAAGGCTATCCAAAAAAAGTATCAGAGCCCGAATTGACTATAGATATGACGGCATTTGCTTTTCGTATTTACTTTATCAAAGCCGGAAATATATTTTATGAAAAATCTATAAAAATAGTAAAAATCTAGTCAATATAGAAGTTCCGGGAGTCCCTTATATTCTTGGGTTTTATTTTGAAGAGACTGTCTTGTGCTTAGGCGTACTCTTTTTTTTCGTATAATTTTTTAAATCCAATTCAGCCTAATACATCGTATATACACCATAGTATACTAGGTTATTTATTTACAATATAAATTCTGAATCCAATGAAGTATGTTTACTTCTTTCTGTTCACCTTGCTATCTACCAGGGTAAGTGCACAACCCATCAAAGGTATTCTCAGAGATCTACAGGGAAAAACGATAGAAAACGCCAATATCAACATCCCAAGATATAATGTACATACACATAGTGATGACAGGGGAAGGTTTGAAATTAACAATATTCAAAACGGCGATACATTACTTATTTCACATATGTCCTTTGAAAGTGTCTCTATGGTCATAAATAATGATAATGTTGAATCAATACTTTCTATATTGATGATCGATAAGAGTATTGATTTGGATCAGGTGACTATTAGCCCTCAAAGTCAGGCACTAAAAATTCTTTCTAAAATTGATATCCAAAGCAATCCCGTAAACAATGCTCAGGAATTGCTCCGGAGAGTACCGGGCCTTATCATTGGTCAACATGCTGGTGGTGGCAAGGCAGAACAAATATTATTGCGTGGATTTGACATAGACCATGGTACAGACATCAACATTGCTATCGATGGGTTACCGGTAAACATGGTTTCGCATGCTCACGGACAAGGATATGCAGATATGCACTTCATAATGCCAGAAATTATAGATCAGATTACTTACGGCAAAGGCCCGTACGATACTGACAAAGGCAATCTGGCCACTGCAGGATACGTATCGTTTAAGACAAAAGATAGTCCCCAAAATTCTTTTTTTTCAACAGAATATGGTAGTTTTAATACCCGTCGCACTGCAGGTTTGGTTAATCTTTTATCGACTCCATCAGAATCAGCCTATATAGCTACTGAGTATAATCTGACTGATGGCCCATTCGAATCTTCTCAAGCTTTCAATAGGTTTAATATTTTTGCCAAATACACAAAAAGGATGGCGAGCAATGATAAACTGTCTCTGTGGGCATCCAGATTTAGCAGTCGCTGGGATGCATCCGGACAAGTACCGGAACGGGCAATAGCCAATAGGTCCATAGGACGTTTTGGATCTATTGATGATACGGAAGGAGGCAATACATCGCGTTCAAATGTAGTACTTAATTATACAAAATATATCGATGATGACCATTTTGTAAAAACCAATGCCTATGTAAGTACATATGATTTTCTTTTGTATTCCAATTTTACATTCTTCCTCACAGACTCTATTAATGGTGATCAAATCAGACAGAAGGAAAAAAGGAATATCTATGGTTTTGATACTGAACTAAATTTTAAGATAAATAATCATCATGATTATGACCTATTATTTAAAGTAGGGACGGGCATGAGATACGATGATGTCAATGATGTAGAATTATCAAATACGCTCAACCGTAAAACAACGTTGATGCGTATGGCCTTAGGTAATATTGATGAAACCAATATGTTTGGATATGCAGATGTTAGTTTTACTTCCGGCCGATGGTGGTTGAATGCCGGTGTCAGAGCTGACTATTTTAGTTTCAACTATGAAAATATTTTGAGTACGCTCTACGACAAGAAATCCAAAGCTACTTCAACTATTAGCCCTAAAATCAATATTCAATATACCTTTAACACTCGCACCCAGTTGTATGCAAAATTTGGGAAAGGATTCCATTCCAATGATACAAGGGTAGTGACCGAAAATCAGGCACAACTTATTCTTCCAGGAGCTTATGGGCTGGATCTTGGAGGTATTTTCAAACCGCACAGAAGTCTGATCATAAACGCTGCTGTGTGGTTTCTACATTTGAATCAGGAGTTTGTCTATGTTGGTGATGCAGGTATAGTGGAGCCCAGCGGCAGATCTCGACGTCAGGGCATTGACCTTGGGATGAGATATCAACCTACCCAATGGCTTTTTATTTATTCAGATTTGAATCTGGCGAATCCTCGAAGTATCGACGATGCTGAAGGAGCAAATTACATTCCTCTGGCACCTACATTTACCAATACCGGAGGCTTTTCTTTCCATCCGATAAAATCTATTACTGGTGGATTAAGGTACAGGCACCTAGGAGATCGAGCAGCCAATGAGGACAATTCAATCGTTGCAAATGGTTATACTGTCATTGATTTTAATGTCAATTATACCTTCAGAAAAATCATGCTAGGGCTTGAAATCAATAACTTGTTGAATACTAAGTGGAATGAAACACAATTTGCCACAGAGTCAAAATTAAAAAATGAAATTGCACCAGTAGAAGAGATTCATTTCACACCAGGTGCTCCTTTTTTTGTGAAGGGAAAGGTGACATATTTGTTTTGAGGAGTAGGACTTAAACAATACTAGTGCTCTCTGTTCAGATAAAGAACCACATTTCATTAAGTTCTTTATCTGGATAAAGCACTAGACCTTTTCCCCTTCAATTGTTATTACGATTTTATTGCTTCTGACTATGAACTGCAACATGCTAATTAAGTCATCTTGGCTTCATAGCTGAATGAGTAAACCATGAAAGTAGTTAATCCCATTAATTTTACACCACTCTGCGAGATGTGTCTCTCAGTTCAGACCTAAAACTAAAATTGGTGTACCATTTTTAAGGGGTTTCATATTTACTAAGCTTCATAGTTGGTGCACCCTCGTTTCTCTCCTGTACACTCACCTAAAGCTATCTAAATTGTCGTTTTACTTTTTTGTTCAGCCCCATTGCCTTTCGATATTTGCACCATAAAGTGGTTTGACAGGAAATTTTGAAATCTATTTTGATGCAAAATAAATTCTTAACCTCGATGTCAATGCGACAAATGTGCTTACATAAACTTGCGGTGTGTAAATCTTAATATATACATGAGTAAACGCAAAATGGTTAACAAAAAAAGATAGGATAATACCACTCGCCCTTGGTTTATCGGTTCCAGAGTTTTGATCTCTTTCAAATAGTCTTTAAAAAAACTATAAGTTTAAATTTATTTTTATCTACCAAATACTAAATTTCCAATGAGGAAAATCAATACTTTCTTCTTAAAACATAAGTTGCAACGCTTAAAAGTGTGAATAATGTAACTTTTTGCAATAGTTGTGCAATCTCATAAGGCATAAGGATTAGTACTTTCGCCTGATTTATTAGTTCAAACTGGCGTTGGCGTATGAGTTCTCATTGCAGAAATTGATCGCTATGATTAAAATAAAATATTATAAATCACTTTTATGCTACATAACCACTTTGTAAATAGTTTTTAAGAATATCAATTTTAGATTTTATGAATCATTTGCAACCCCCGCTTCAAATCCTTCTTGCTGAAGATGATACTGATGACCGTTTTTTCTTTAATAAAGCTTTAAAGGAAATACCACTTTCAACACATCTTACAACTGTTTATGATGGAGAGGCACTTATGAATTATTTGGAGAAAAATTTGAATAATCTTCCAGATATTCTCTTTCTTGATTTAAGTATGCCAAAAAAAACCGGATTTGAATGCTTAAACGAAATAAAAGAAGATGAAAGACTAAAAAGCCTTAATGTAATTGTATTTACTATATCTTTTGGACAAAACAGCAATTATGAGCAAAGTTTGACTAATACCCTATTAAATATCGGGGCACAGAAATACATTCGAAAACTAGCTGATATTGAACAGTTTAAAGATAGCATTCACCAGGCTCTTATCGCAGTTATAGCAAATAAATCATTAAAAAGAGATGAATGAAATTTGTCATCGGACAATCAAAACATCTTAAAATATTTTAATATTTTAATCAATAAAACTTAGAATTTATGACTTATAAAAATCTTAATGTATTACTTGCTGATGACGATGCTGACGACTGTTATTTTTTCAAAGAAGCATTGAAAGAAGTAGCAGTATCATCGCAACTTGCTATAGTGAATGATGGGGAACAACTAATGAGTTATCTGCTTGAAAATTCAGAGCATCTTCCTACTTTTCTATTTCTTGACATCAATATGCCGCGTAAAAATGGTTTAGAATGTTTGAAAGAAATAAGACAAAATAACCTGTTTAAAGAACTTTCCGTAATAATGTTTTCAACATCCAACTCGTGGGACACTATAAACATGCTTTTCAAGAGTGGGGCACATGTTTACATTCACAAACCAAGTGATTTTGCACAACTCAAACAGGTCATCCATCATGCAATTCCATTAGCCTTAGAAAAAATATTTACAAACAAACCATTAAAATATATCCTTAATGCAGAAAATACTAAACAGTCTTCATACTAGCGAATTATAATAAAATTTTTACACATGAATTTAAATCAACTCAATATCCTACTTGCAGATGACGACATTGATGATTGTGTGTTTTTTAATCAAGCAGTGAAAGAATTGCTACTACCCGGAAATTTTAAAGCCGTCCATGACGGGGAACAATTAATGCAATACCTTACTAATGAAACCAATAAACTGCCTCACGTTCTATTTCTCGATTTAAATATGCCGCGTAAAAACGGTTTTGAATGTTTATCAGAAATAAAATGTAATGAAAAATTAAAACAACTCCCTGTAGTCATTTACTCCACTTCCTTTGAACAAGGGATGGTGTCCCAACTTTATCAGCATGGAGCACAATATTTCATTCGAAAACCCTCTGAATTTGCACAATTTAAAAAAATAATTCACCAAACACTTGGTTTAATGTCAACAACACTTCCTACTGACAATAATGGAAATATTACTCAACCGAAAGAAGAAAATTTTGTGATCAAATTAGAAAAATGAACATTAATATTAAATATTTTTATAATTCCTTCAGAAATAAAATGGAAATGGAGATTCAGAAAACCAATTATGCCAGAACTTTAATTGAGGCAAGTTTGGACCCACTCGTTACAATAAATAGCGATGGGAAGGTAATGGATGTAAATGATGCATTGATAAGTATTACAGGCATCGAAAGAGAAAATCTCCTAAATACCGACTTCGCAACCTATTTTACAGAGCCCCAAAAAGCTCATAAAGGCTATTTAGAAGTCCTTCAAAAAGGCTTTATAGTAAATTATCATCTTACTGTAAAACATGAAACTGGAAAGCTAACAGACGTTTTATACAATGCTTCAGGATATAAGGACGACAGGGGCAATATTCTGGGAGTTTTCGCATCAATTCGTGATGTTACATCACAAAAACAAGCATCTCAGTATGCCCGATGTCTGATCGAGGCAAGCTTAGACCCACTTGTGACCATTAGCGCCTCAGGAAAGATAACTGACGTCAACGAGGCATCCATAAAAGTTACTGGCATTTCACGCGAAAATCTTATCGACACCGATTTCTCAAATTATTTTACAGAACCCAAAAAAGCGCAAGAAGGTTATGAGCAAGTTTTTGAGAAAGGTTTCGTATCTGATTATCCTTTAACTATTAAACACAAAAATGGTAATTTAACGGATGTCTTATACAATGCATCCGTGTTTAAGGATAGCAAAGGGAATGTCATTGGGGTTTTTGCTGCAGCCAGAGATGTTACAGAGCAAAAATGGGCAAAAGATACACGAGTTGCAAACAAAGAGCTCGCTTTTCAAAACGATGAAAAAGAAAAACGGGCGGCCGAATTAGCGATTGCCAACAAAGAACTCGCATTCCAAAACGATGAAAAAGAAAAAAGGGCAGCTGAATTAGCAATTGCCAACAAAGAACTTGCATTCCAAAACGATGAAAAAGAAAAACGTGCGGCTGAATTAGCTATTGCCAACAAAGAACTCGCATTCCAAAATGATGAGAAGGAAAAGAGAGCAACAGAGTTAGGCGTTGCTAACAAAGAACTCGCATTTCAAAATGATGAGAAGGAAAAGAGAGCAACAGAGTTAGGCGTTGCTAACAAAGAGCTTGCTTTTCAAAATGATGAAAAGGAAAAGCGTGCGGCTGAATTAGGCATCGCAAATAAGGAACTTGAATTTCAAAATGACGAAAAAGAAAAACGTGCCGCAGAATTAGGCATCGCAAATAAGGAACTTGAATTTCAAAATGACGAAAAAGAAAAACGTGCAGCAGAGTTAGGTATCGCAAATAAGGAACTTGAATTTCAAAATGACGAAAAAGAAAAACGAGCCTCAGAGTTAGGCATTGCAAATAAGGAACTTGCATTCCAAAATGACGAAAAAGAAAAACGGGCGGCAGAATTAGGTATTGCCAATCAGGAACTTAATCAATCGGAAAGACTCTTGAAGGATAGTCTAAAGGAAGTGTCCGATTATAAAGATGCTTTGGATGAAACAACCATAATTGCACTTACAGACCAAAAAGGGATTATCAGAAAAGCAAATAGCAATTTTTGTAAAATATCAAAATACAGCGAAGACGAGCTGATCGGTCAAGACCACCAAATACTTAATTCTGGTTATCATCCCAAAGAGTTTATACGTGATTTATGGGTAACAATAGCCAAAGGAAAAATATGGAAAGGAGAAATAAAAAACAAAGCTAAAGATGGCACCTTTTATTGGGTGGATACTACTATAGTTCCCTTTATTAATGAACAGGGGAAACCTTATCAATATCTCGCAATACGGGTAGATATTACCAAACGAAAAGAATCTGAAGAGCAATTAACAGCAGCAAATATTGAGCTTGCTTTCCAAAATAATGAAAAGGAAAAACGGGCAATCGAGTTGGGTATTGCCAACAAAGAACTTGCCTTCCAAAATGATGAAAAAGAAAAACGAGCAACTGAGTTAGGAGTAGCCAATAAAGAACTTGCTTTCCAAAATCATGAAAAAGAAAAACGAGCAACTGAGTTAGGAGTAGCTAATAAAGAACTTGCATTCCAAAATGATGAAAAGGAAAAACGGGCAGCCGAGTTGGTTATTGCCAACAAAGAACTTGCATTCCAAAACAATGAAAAAGAAAAACGGGCAGCCGAGTTAGTTATTGCCAACAAAGAACTTGAATTCCAAAATAATGAAAAGGAAATGCGTGCAGAAGAATTAATTATTGCTAACAAGGAGTTAATGGCATTTACTTATATATCAAGCCATGATTTACAGGAGCCATTAAGAAAAATACAGACTTTCGTTAGCATCATTCTCGAAAACGAGAATAATAACCTCTCTGAAAATGGAAAGTATAATTTTGAAAGAATGCAGTTAGCAGCAGGAAGAATGCAGCAACTTATTGATGATTTACTCGCTTTTTCACGCGTTGCTACCACAGAACTAAAATTTGAAAAAACAGAACTCAATCAAATTATTGAAGAAGTCAAAATCGAACTAAAGGACACTATCTTTGAAAAAAACGCAACCATTGAAATCGGCGAACTTGGCTCTCAAAACCTTATAGCTTTTCAGTTTAGACAACTCATGTACAATCTAGTAAGTAACGCACTCAAGTTTTCCAATCCAGAAATACCATCACATATAATAATAACGAACAGAATTGTAAAAGGCAACAAACTCAATAATGAAAAACTTACAGAAGGAAAAGATTATTTTCATATCACAGTTAAGGACAATGGTATCGGTTTCGAACCCCATTTCAGTGAACGTATTTTTGGTGTATTTCAAAAACTGCACGGTAAAGAAATATATGCAGGTACTGGCATTGGACTTGCCATAGTTAAAAAAATAGTTGAAAATCACAATGGTCTTATCACTGCAAAGGGTGAGTTAAAAAAAGGAGCATCATTTGATATTTATATTCCTGCAAACTAAACCGGATTATTTAGTTCTAATTTATCAAATTATAAAATTATGTGATAACCGCATTTACAGGATTTTTTCGTTAGATTCAGAAGGCAAAAAAAGTGGGTAAAATTAAAACAAACTAATATTAAATTTGCGTCAAAATTGTTTCTTTATTGGTTATTTGTTCTTATCTAATAGTCTCTGTGTTCATTGTTTGCACTATCAAGAGTTGCCACTATCGTTTATATTTCTAAACATTTCTTTGGATATTTCACAAATACAAATCTAAATTAAAACTTATCGAATGGTCTTTTAAACTCATTTTTAATCACATCAATTTGCACCAGAATCCAGATTAAAAAATGAAATTGCACCAGTAGAAGAGATTCATTTCACACCAGGTGCTCCTTTTTTTGTGAAGGGAAAGGTGACATATTTGTTTTGATAGCTAGGATTGAAAATTCATTATACCTTTTCCCATTCGATGGCTACTATGATTTCATTACGCCTATCTATAACCTGATAAGGCGGATCATATCCAAAAAACTTAAAATTACCAATAACCTTTATATTATTTTCGAAAAGTAATTTTTTAAGTTTTGCAGTATAATTCCTAATTTCTTTGTCGGAAGCAAAGCCCCCGAATCTTAAGGCTGCAACAAATTCCGGGGTACTCTTGTGTATAATAATGTTAGGGTCATTGGGTATCGGCAATGTGTTTTCATCGTATTTCGAAGGCATAACAAACGACATTATAGATGTAACTTGTTTGATATCCATATGGACAGGTGAAGTCATTGAGATTTGTTGAGAATCTTTATTACCACCAAAAATGTAACCTGCAAGTTTTCGAAACCCAGATCCTGAAACCTCACTGTAAGATTTTGCATTCATTGTTACACTTGCCATTACAGCTTCAGGATAAAATCTGATCTCAAAGTTATCAAATTTTTTAGTTACAGAATATTTTTGTTCTTCTGCATTTGAGGTAGACATTTTAACGTATATCTGAAAACAAATAAAAAGGAAGCTAAGAAAAATCAATGATACAATTAATATTTTCATTCTATTTTTTTTAGAAAGATTTTGCTAAACCTATCATATTGATACTAATTTCTATGAATTTGTTTTGATTTACTTATTTTGTAAATATGCTATCCAAATACTTTTTTAGGCGTAATGTTTTAAAAAATTGCATAAAATCTTCAAACTTTGGATACTCCTTCAGAACCATCAAATATTAAATTGCTAGATTTCTGTAATTAAATAAAAAATAAATGTAAGTTTTGCAAGACTTATAATTAATCTTTCTTTCTAAAATACTTATAGGTATCCTGCTGTTTTAATCTGTTTTCAGGAATATTTCTTAAAGGCTCGCACGGTTTTAATGTTTCAAAACAATTTCCGGGCAATTGCTGATATAATTTTGTTCCTTCCGTTTTCCAGTTTACCATATCATTACTAACTTCTTTTAAGATTCTGGCTGGATTACCTGCTATCAGACTTCTTGATGGAAATATTGCTCCTGCTTTGATAAATGTCAATGCACCGACTATACTTTCATCTCCTATTTCAACTTCGTCCATGATGACACTATTCATACCTATCAACACATTATATCCTATGTGTGCACCATGTATTATTGCTCCATGACCAATATGTGCTGAATCTTCCAATATCACCGTTTTCCCCGGAAACATGTGTATTGTACAATTTTCCTGAATATTACATCCATCTTTAATAATGATTTCTCCCCAATCTCCCCTGATGGCTGCACCAGGACCTACATACACATTTTTACCAATGATAACATTTCCTGTGACTGTCGCCTGAGGGTGTATAAATGAAGTCTCGTCAATAACTGGAATAAATCCGTTAAATTCATATATCATAATGACAAAGGTATCGCTTTTTTAAGTCTGTCCAGTATTTTATAAGCTGCCGGACATACTAATGTATTGGATAGATTTAATGAAATTCTTTTAGGATATTCCATTTCATCTGTGTGCGGATATCGTCTGCAGGCTTCGGGTCTCACATTGTAAATACTACAGATATTTTCCGATCCAAGAAATGTGCAAGGAACCGCTCTAAACATCATTTCTCCATTGTAATCTTTCAGGACATAGTTTCGTATAAACTGTTTTCCGGATATTTTTAAATGTCTTGAGATCCTGTTGACGTCCTGTTGTGTGATCAATGGATGTGTCGTCTTACAGCAATTGGCACATAAAAGACAGTCTATATTTTTAAACTCTTCTGCATGAATAATTTGAATAATGGGAAATACTGTTTCTTTTTTCACTACACTAAGCTTCTTTAGGTATATTTCATTACTCAGTTTGTCCCTGATAGCCGATTTTAGATCCACACTGTATTCAGCCTTCACATCACTCATCCTGGGTCAGTAAAACTTCGCTAATGCTATTAATTTCTTTTTCCGTAAAATGGATTTTTAATATATATTTCCCTTTGGGCAACTTATAAGTAGGGATACATTGATTTGATGAACAGGTCTGGCGGTCAAATATTCTGCTTTTATCTTCAATACTCAATATGGATAAAGAATATTTCAAGAGGTGGGGATTATCTATAAATAAAAGTTGTTGGTCCCCTGCATAAGTAGGTATTAGATTTAAACCAAAATTATTTTCAGGATATTGCAGATGGAGAGATGTTGTTTTGAAGAAACTGTAGTCAGCACTATATGGATTTATTATATCTGTAGAAGCATCGGTTATTCGCCAGTAAAATTCTTTGTTTTTTTCGAGATCTTTTATAGGGAAGGAGTATCCCTGGAGTATGGTATCAATAAAAATTTCAGAAAAATCTTTAACGATTGATAATTGTAGTCGTTGACAGCCTTTGTTTTCTTTGTTTTGCCAGCGTAATATTAGATCATGATAATAAATTACCTGATTTTCTTTTGGGTAAATGTAAATAATATTTGCGCCACCTTTATGTATTAAATCGTTACAGGATGATTTAAATCCAAAAAATAAATTAAAAATAATCATTAAAGCTCCAAGGCTTAATTTACTCAAAAAGGGGTGCACGTTACTGTTGCTTTTATACTCCCCATAAAGGTAAAGAAAGCTTTCGTAACATAAAAATTTCTGAACATGAAAAATTATAGTGTCCTTCCCAAGATTCTATCCCAAAGCGCATTAAAGGCTTCAGAAAAATTTGCATCCCGGGGTCTTTCGCCCTGATCTATAAGATAATAACTTCCGTTTGACTTCTTGGTGATATTAAATTTAAAAACAAATTGATCGGGATCAGAAGCTTTAGTTCTGAAAGTTCCAAACCTCAAATCATAATATTCCAGAGTATCATGATTTTTTTGTTTCAAAACAAAATAGTCGTCGCTGAACCACCTAAGTGTTTTTAATGTATAATCATTTTCCAAACCATCTTTAAATTCATCCCGATTTTTATCAAGTTTTTTAAGTTTAAAGGTTTTTTCCTTATCAAGAAATGAATACATGCCATAGTAATAGGCACTATCTGTCTCTGCGATTCCGCTCCAAAGCACGTTATTAAGAATGGTAGGGGTTGTCATATATCTTTTGTACTCTATATTTGACTGACTGAGTGAGTTTTCAAATATTGTGTTAACACGTGTCTTATTAAAAATTGTACATCCCATATAGAGACAGCTGATGATAAGACCTCTTCTATTCCAAACTGCGCGTTGTGTATCCGACCTATGATAAAACATGGCAAAAACCAGACATAAAAGAAATGGAACTGTATATAATGGATCTGCTACTGCAATATTATTGAAAGCCACTCTTTGATTTGAAAAAGGAATTAAAATTTGTGTGCCATACGTCGTAAAACAATCCAGAATAGGGTGGGTGAGCAGTACAAGTAAAAACATCCATATCCAATCTCCCGATCCAGCCATTGGGGTGTCATACTTTTCTCGTGTATATCTTTTGTAAATGACATATCCTGATAGTACCATAATGGATATTCCAATAATTATTTTTTTTACGGTAAGATCTCCCACCGCAATTATAGCTATACCTATACTTCCGGCCAACAGACTCCAACTTATAATACCAAACCACTTGTGATAGGGTAATTGGTACATTTTATGTACAAGCCATCCTAATAAAAACGAAAACAGAATGAGATTGAAAGCCGAATGGGTAGGTCCCCTATGAAATGCCAAGGCATCAACGGGGGTCATAAACCAGTTGGCAATTACATCTAAATCTGGAATCGTTCCTGCGATCGCTCCCCAAACCATAGCTCTGTTGCCTATCTTTTTACCCAAAGTTGCTTGTGCTACAGCAGATCCGAGTACAATCTGAGTTAGTGAGTCCATTTTGATTTATGTGAGAGATATTGGAATCTTTAACTTTTCAATAGCTTTATTGGCTGCTGTTTGTTCTGCTGATTTTTTATTAAAATCTTCCGCTGTAGAGATCTCAAGACCATCAATAATTACTGCCACTTTAAAGCAATCCCGTTTGTCAAGTTTAAATTTTGCAAGGGTAGCAAAATTTATTTCTTTACCATTTTTCTGACACCATTCCAGTAGCTGGGATTTATGATTGTCATCTTTGGTTTCAAGATCAATGATATCCAGATATTTCATCAGAATATTTCTAATGACATAGTTTTTAGTCTTTTCATATCCGAATTCTATATAAATAGCTCCCACTAAAGCTTCCAGAGCGTTGCCTAGCATTGCGCTACTCATTTTACCCATGCTGTATTCAGAAAGGATGACATCCAGGCCCATATTATCAGCTATTTCATTGAGGGTCTGACGTTTGACAATTTTGGATCTCATTTTAGTAAGAAATCCTTCATCTTTATTCGGGTATTTTTTAAATAGGTATTCAGCAACTATGGTTGAAAGGATAGCGTCACCCAAATATTCCAATCTCTCATTTGTTGGTTTTCCGGGGGTCTCATTAGTCATGGACTTATGATAAAAAGCTGTCTTAAATAAACTAAGTCTGGCCGGAGTGAATCCAAGTATAGGTTTGAGCCGTAAAGTCAAATCTTTATCTTCGGAGAAATATAAATTGTAAAACCTGCGTACTATGTCCAACACTAATCTTTAAATCTTTTGACAATTAAAGATGCATTGTGTCCGCCGAATCCGAATGTATTGCTAAGAGCAACATCAATCTTCCTTTCCTGAGCTGTATTGAAAGTAAAATTAAGCTTACTGTCAAAATCAGGGTCATCTGTAAAATGATTAATGGTAGGAGGTATAAATCCTTCGTTGATGGCTACTACACACGCTATAGCTTCTACAGCTCCTGCGCCACCCAATAAATGACCAGTCATTGACTTTGTACTGCTGATATTCAAATCATAAGCTGAATTCCCAAAAACAGCCTGTATTGCTTTAGTCTCTGAAATATCACCTAATGGCGTAGAAGTGCCGTGAACATTGACATAATCAACATCTTCAGGTGATAAACCTGCATCTTTTATCGCAAGGGTCATTACATTTCGAGCTCCGAGTCCATCAGGATGTGGTGCAGTCATATGATAAGCATCTGCTGTCATTCCGGCACCTATAACCTCAGCATAAATAACAGCGCCTCTTTTTTTAGCGTGTTCAAGTTCCTCAAGTATCAAAGCACCTGCACCTTCACCCAAAACAAATCCATCTCTATCCTTGTCAAAGGGACGACTGGCAGTTTCAGGGCTATCATTGCGTTCCGACATAGCCTTCATAGCCGAAAAACCCCCGACACTGGCTCTCGTGATTGCTGCTTCTGAACCGCCTGTCACCATAATATCCGCACGACCTATTCTTATGTAATCAAATGAAGCTATGATGGAATGTGTAGATGAAGCACAGGCAGAAACAGTACCATAGTTGATACCTCTGAATCCGTATTTGATCGAAATATGACCCGGAGCGATGTCGCCAATAAGTTTTGGAATAAGGAAAGGGCTGTATCTTGGTTCTCCTTTCCAATGTGCAGCTTCAGTGATGTCATGCTCTATGGTTTCAAAACCGCCAATACCTGTACCCCATATAACACCAACTCTGTCGCGATCAATTTTTTCAATCTCAAGACCCGAAGAGATGATAGCCTCATCAGCAACAATTAATGCATATTGTGCAAAAGGATCTAACCTTCTGGCATCTTTCCTATGTATAAATTTTTCGACATCAAAATTTTTAAGCTCACAGGCAAATCTTACTTTAAATAATGAAGCATCAAATTTTGTGATCGGCCCCGCCCCGCTTATTCCGCTTTTAAGGCTCTCGGCATATTCACTAAACGTATTTCCTATGGGTGTCAAGGCGCCAATTCCTGTGATTACAACTCGTCTCATAATTGGATTTGAATATTAAAGGCAAAAATCTGTATTTTTTACTAATTAAATAACCTTTTGGCACAAAAAAAAAATCCACAAAAACGTGTGCTTTTGTGGACTTCTCTGTTTTTTTGAATTAATCCTTATGCTTTGCTGGCCTCCAGAAAATCTATTGCCTGCCCTACTGTTTGGATTTTTTCTGCCTGATCATCAGGTATGGACACATCAAATTCTTTTTCAAACTCCATAATGAGCTCTACCGTGTCCAATGAATCTGCTCCAAGATCATTTGTGAAGCTTGCTTCGTTAGTTACTTCCGACTCATCAACGCCCAATTTGTCAATGATAATTTTTTTTACTTTTTCTGCGATTTGTGACATTTTAAATAATGTTTTTCTATTTTAAGACGCAAAATAATGCATTAATGCGGTCATATACAAATATTTAACATTTTATTTTGATATTATATATTGTGATAATATAAATTAATATATTGGTAATCAATTTATTAATTTTAATTTAAGGCAAAATTTGGTCAAATATGCTAAAGTTGCACTGACGATTTAACCTATAATTTGATTTTAAAATCAAAAAGAAAGGAATTTTAAAGAGACTAATTTTGTGATATTATAAAAATAATTCCTTCTTACTATTGACAAGTATCTATATATATCGTAATATTGCAATATAATTATAAATTAAAAATGGGAGTAACAAAAACAGAGCACTTTTCAGCGGATCAAAATCAAATAGCATGTATTGCCAAAGCTTTGGGACACCCTGCAAGAATAGCCATCATGGAATATCTCGCTAACACAGATACATGTATTTGTGGTGATATAGTCAATGAGCTGCCCTTGTCCCAACCCACAGTATCACAACATCTTAAGGAATTGAAATCTGCAGGACTTATCAAAGGCAATATTGAGGGAACATCTATATGTTATTGTATCAATTCAGAAACCATACAACAGCTTTCAAAATATATTCTTGGCATGTTTGAAAATAAAAAATGTTGCTGACATATAGATTTACCAAATTTTTTAAATAAAGATAAAAATAAAAGTGATGAGATCTAATCAAGAAATTAAAGACATAGTAATGCAAAAATATTCAGAAATTGCATTGCAGGAAAAGACAAACAACATGTCTTCCTGCTGCGGGGCAGGTGGCTGCTCGACTGAGGTATACAACATCATGACCGATAGTTACGATAATGTAAAAGGGTATAACCCTGATGCAGACCTTG
>JAYTNJ010000085.1:0-2108 GCA_043748345.1 Saprospiraceae bacterium | reverse complement strand
ATCCGCGACCAGAAAAATGACGAGCCGTAACGGTATGAGCGGTGAACCCGCTGTCGAGGATAATTTTTGTATCCCAATCTTCTTCTGTTATGATGCTCTCATTGCTTGTGAATTTGATATGCAAAATCTACCATCAGGGTTGTATATTATAAGAATGCATGGTCGAAGTAAACAACCACCTGCAAAGCAGGTGGCTTGTGAAAAGATGAGGGCATAGCCCTCAGGCCTCCTGCGATCCAAACATATCGAAGTTCTGGCTTTGTGTTTCTTCCTTCTTATCTTCTCCTTCCTGGTATTTCACATAGCGTCTTATCATATCTTCATCTATCCCTACTGTATTCACAAAATACCCTCTCGACCAAAAGTGATTCCCCCAATAGGGTTTCTGTTTTAACCGCGGATAGGACTTAAATAGCTTGATCGCCAACTTACCTTTCAGTGTCCCCATCAATACCGAAACAGATACTTTCGGTGGTATTGACACAACAATGTGAACGTGATCAATTTGAACGTTCATCTCTATTACTTCTGAACTTTTCCACTCGCATAGCATTTTTATATCATGTTCCACCAATTCCTTGACCTCCCCAAACAATACCCTGAATCTATATTTTGGAGTCCAAACAATATGATAGTCACATTTATAGACAACATGTGACAGCTTTTTATACTTACCACTCATTCCGTAAATTTACGGCATAGCCATCAGAACATTACCACCTGCAAAGCAGGTGGTTTTCTGAGTTTCAATAAAATAGTAGACTCAAAAGTGATAAAAAAATAGAGAATGCTAACGGTGCTTATTAATTCATATAGATAATAACCTATTTGAAAGAGAGAATTGACTTCTTCCTTATCCATTTAGGATTTAGTCTCGGATAGTTACCAGTTGGGTTTAAGAATGCTTAATATTCCAAGGAAAAACTTAATGAGTGATTCGTTACTTTTGAAGAGCATTAAAAATCTGATCATGGAAACCTAAACCGTTTACAGCAACGGTATTTACGCTAGTAACAAGATTAAAAGCAACCTGAAAATAAAACGTAGTGGGTCGTCTGATTTGCTGGAATGCTCTTAAATATAAGAGCAAGAGAATGAAAGCCACTGAAAACGATAACGGAGACTGCTTTGAAAGCCGATATGCACACAAATTGTTTGGAGTTTGTTAACGATTACACAACAAGCATGAATTTGGCCACCTGTAAAAGAATAATTGAGCGGCATGGCGGACAGGTATGGGCTGAAGGAGAAAAAGACAAAGGCGCTACTTTTTATTTTTCATTGCTAAAACAATAATGTAACGATCCATTATGGCTATCCATCCTGTGATTTATGCAATAGAATAATCCCTTAATTCTCGTTAGCTTTGATTAGCCCATCTGGAAGTGTCAATAGGTTGAACAGGCAGTCCTTAGACGGCAGTCTGTTGCTTGAGAGGTTTCCGTGTTGCATTTGTAAGGGTGTTCGTTGTATTAAACAAGAGGTTAAAGCTTTGCTTCTATTTTGAAAGGGACCTATGGGGCATCATTTTGAAGAATGGTAAGTTTTTGGGTATGAGAATTTCAAAAGAAAAAACTGAACACATCAGTCTGGAACTGAAGAAAAGTTTGAAGGAAACTTCAGACTATAAGTATGCCCTGGATGAGTCTTCCATTGTGGCCATCACCGACCAGAAAGGAATTATCCAGCATGCCAACGATAATTTTTGTAAAATTTCAAAATACTCGCGCAGCGAATTAATCGGGCAGGATCACCGCATTATTAATTCCGGCTATCATCCGAAAGAATTTATCCGCAACCTATGGGTAACCATTGCCAATGGGAAAATATGGAAAGGCGAATTAAAGAACAAAGCCAAAGATGGAACCATTTATTGGGTGGAAACGACCATTGTGCCGTTCCTGAATGAGCATAACAAGCCCTTTCAGTATGTGGCTATCCGTTCAGACATAACAGAGAAAAAGAAAATTGAAGAAAAACTCTCCTCTAAGTATGCCCGCAATCTGATCGAAGCCTCGCTCGACCCGCTGGTGACGATTAGCCCCGAAGGAAAAATCACGGACGTGAACGATGCCTCGGCAAAAGTCACGGGCGTTTCGCGCGAAAAA
>JAYTNJ010000084.1:0-3662 GCA_043748345.1 Saprospiraceae bacterium | reverse complement strand
GGGATAAGAATGTTGTTTTGAAGCCATTGAATACTTGTAGATCCTATAGTTGTGGCTGTCAAGGTAAGTGTATCCTTTTCACAAAAAACAAGATTATCTTTTAGGCTGACTGAAGGCGCAACATGTATTGTCACTCTGATCGAATCTGATTTTTTACAACCTGATGAGTGACTGACTTCAACTCGATAAAAACCTGAGGAAATTGTCATCAATATACCCCCATTATTTGAGGTGACTGCTTGACCATTTTTGGTCCAAACATACTGATTGTTTGGATCTATACCTGCCTGTAGTATGGCTGCTCCTTCATTTTCACACTTTACAATATCAGATCCCAGCTCCAGATTGATAGGACAGCAACTAGCAGGTGCGGTAAAAAGATTACTTTTTCTTATAGTACAAGTTTCATTGGCAGTAAAAAAAGCCGTCACATTTAATGTATTCCCATCAGATTCCAACCCTGCCAATTGTATAGTCTGCGGACTTGACGTAATATTAAATAATTGGTTGTTGATATTTATCTGCCCTGACGCTGGTGGGGTTGAATATGTGAGGATGACATCCTGAGAATATTTATTATTAATCGGCGAACAGGTACTTTGGTTACCAACAGTAAGGTCAGAAATCTCGCATGTGGGTTTTATGGTAATTTCTCTGGAATTGAGACTTTCATTGATACAAAATGAATTTTTGATCTGAGTGTATTTCAAGCTGGTAAGGGATGATAAGTTCACATTTTTATCAATTACAATTGAATATAACATGTATTGGCCAGCTCCGATGGATCTGAAATCTGTACCTTGCCCTACCAATGCAACATTGTCAGTAGTTTTGTTGACAAGCACAAATAAATGCTGATAATCGTTGGGTATGATACTATTTTTTTCAAATAAAATACCAGGGCCTGATACGAGTTTCAAGGTTATCTCGGTAGGTAAGGGAGCAAAACTGTAGATTATAAATTCATAATCTGTACAAGCTCTTAGCTCTACAGAAAAATATTGAGACTTGTTAATATTGCCGGGTATTGCAGCTTCTTTGGCAGACGATTGTATGAATCCTGTACAGCCTGAAGTATTTACATATTGAGGACTGAAAATGGAAACAAAACCATCACCTTCAATTTTAAAATCATAGATACCTGATTCAGTCACAAATACTTTAGTTCTTTGAAAATAATAAGAAGAAACTATTTTACAGCCGGAATCATCATTGGTTCTCACTGCAACATTTCCGGCAGGTAAAGAGGTATTGATATTTTTAGTGATGGTGAAAATCTGATTTCCTGTCAACTTAAACATATTCAGGTTCAATACCTGACTTCCTCTGTCTTCCGCCACTGCTGAAGTGGAACATAAGACACTTTCCGGGGCTGCACAAGTACTGTTGATGGTGAAATTACTATTAGAAATATCAAAAAATTTAAAACAATCATAATCCATACATTCCATTATGATTTTTGCTTTGGTTGTAGCTGATGTGTTTGCAGGAATGGCATAAGAAAAACTGCCGGCAGAATAGACGACATTTTCGGCAATAATAATGGGAAAAGTATTTCCTCCATCTATTGACATTTTTATTCTCATATTATTACAAAGAGCATTACTGCCGTTTGTATTCCAGGTGAGTATTTGAGTTTGACCGGCCTGAAAGGTTTCGCCACCTTGCGGTTTCGTAATGACAAAAGGACCTGTGGCTGAGACAGTTATTTTCACATCATCATTGGCTACGGCTCCTCCTCCGGCATTATTATCTCTGAGACAAATATTAAAATTTAGTTCTCTGGCTACATTGGGCAGTACTTCAAACGGGTCGCTACCACCAGGTGAGTTTAACACATCCAAGGAAGGGAAAAAACGATCTGACTTTGCTGAAGGTGGAAAAGATCTGAACAAAGGAGCTAAGGCAGAGTTGGCAGCCGCCGTAGCAATCAATCCTTGTGTAGGTCTTATGTTTTGTCCGTCTTCGTCTATTTGTTCCCAACTATAAGTATGAATATCATTATCTGAGGTAAAGCTGGCAGCCTGAAGATAGAAAGGTGTGCCTTTGGGTATATTGTATTCAGCAGTACAAGGATTTGCAGTGACCTGTGGTAATGCATTGGGAGAATTTACGGGCGAACCACAATTTCCCCCTTGTCCTTCATACACATAATTATATATTTCTTCCAGGCTTTTTACATGAAAATAGTTGTCCAGTACATCTCCTGATGGAATATTCTGAGAAATATCACAGATGCCGTTGTAGGACATGATAGTGCTTCCACTTCCTATTTCAAAAGCATTATTAGGGGCTATACTTTCAGTACAACTATTACCTGAACCATTAAAAGTATGATTAGCTCCGAACTGGTGTCCAAATTCGTGGGCCAACAGATTTACCCAACTATTGCCAGTATTAGTAAAATTACCAGTCCATCCGCTTGCTTTAATCAGCTGACCTGAAGAGTTGACAAAATTTGAACAAACTCCGCCTATCCATGCCAGACCACCTGTCGTCCAACCGTCTCCTGTGTTGTGCTGGTGAAAAACATGACCTATATCAAATTGAGACGCGTTGAAATTCATTGGAATGATCATCCCAGCCTGCACAGATCTGTCTCGGCCTCCAGTCTGATCAGGAATAAAAGGATCTGTTATTGGGTTTTTATGCATAAAAACGTTGGAACCAAGAGTAAAACGGAATGAAAGCTCATTGGAGAAAATAGCATTTATACTATTAATACTATTTACGACAACAGTCATTACCTGAATATCATTATTTCCATTTTTCTGATAAAATTCTCCTGTGGTTGCTACTGCTACTCTGTAATTATATCTTTTTGAACCCAAAGTAAAATCTGATCTTAATCCGTATCCTCTTTCAGGAATTGGTTTTCTGATGTTTTGATCTGAACTATGATCATGACCACAAAACTGTTGCAACAGCTGAGGTTCTTTTTGAAAACCATATTCAATAGTATGAATATCAGGGTCTGATAACTTCGCTGGATATATAGTTACCAGCTGTCCCAAATATTTGAGTGTGGCATAAAATCCTGAAGGGCTTAAGGTGATATTCCCATAAGTAAAACCACTTTCATCAGATTTCAAATCAAAAGTAAATATATCTGGGTATAATCGTTTAAACTCCTCATTTATCACTTCATTAGGATAAGCAGTAAATTTTTTTAAAGAATTTTTTAAATTTAATTCTATCTGCAAGGATGATCTGGAGTCATTTTGTTTTGCTTTATTTAAAAAGTTACCAAAATCAATAGTAATTGTCTCTTTTTCCGAACCTGATTCCTTCGGCAAACCAAATGTATTAACCTGAATATTTTGTCCGGTTAACTCAAAAATTGATGAAGTAAAGTATATTAAAATGAATGGTAGCAGCTTCATGCACGAAGAATTTTTTAAAACATTCTTATAATGGCATAAAAGTAACACTTCTAATGTTGTATTAAATGTTTTTATATATAAAAAAAGATAATCTCTATGATAGAATAGATGTTTCTTCATTTAAAATTGTGTTATTTTTAGTTGAAATTTACATGTTTATAAAATAAGATTTTTAGGAAATATATAGTTACCCCCAAAAATCGGACAGCAAGTTAAATAAATTTTTTTACACTAAATTTGCTGTTTATGACAAAGAGAAAATTAACATCAGTATTTAAA
>JAYTNJ010000083.1:0-6702 GCA_043748345.1 Saprospiraceae bacterium | reverse complement strand
ATTAAAATGGGGTTTGATGAAGGTACTGCATTGCTACTTGTTAAACAAACTATGTTGGGTTCATATCACTTGATAAATAACGCAGAACTCGATCTGGATGCTCTTATCAAGGCAGTTGCTTCAAAAGGAGGAACAACAGAAGCTGCCCTAAGTATCTTCAATGAACGCCATCTCGATGAAGCGATCAGAGATGGTGTCCTAGCAGCTGAAAGGCGGGGTAAAGAACTAAGTCAATAATTATTGATATTAGCGGTGTCAAAATATTAATGTTAGGTTTATCCTTTTTCGTCCAACATCAACTCCTGTTATTTGCACCAAAAGTTCCTGTCCAAGATGCAATACTTCTGATGGGTTTTGTATATATTTTTTTGTGATTTGTGATATATGAAGTAATCCATCTTGTTTGACCCCTATATCGACAAAAGCTCCAAAATTTGTTAGGTTGGTTACAATACCTGGTACTGTCATTCCTTCGCAAATATCTTCAATTTTCCTTATCTTATCATCAAAACTAAATTGTTTGGCCTCTCCTCTGGGATCAAGACCGGGCTTAGCAAGCTCTTTTAATATATCGGTAAGAGTTGGCAAACCTGTCAAGTCAGTAACAAAATCGCTTATTTCCAGTGACTTCCTGGCTTCGCTGCTTTGTATTAACTGCTCAACAGTTAGGCCACTTTTACCAGCCATCATTTGAACAATATGGTAGGACTCAGGATGTACCCCTGTATTATCTAATGGGTTAGTCCCGTTTTTTATCCTAAGAAATCCTGCAGCTTGCTCAAATGCCTTCTCCCCCAATCTGGGAACTTTATTCAGTTGATGGATAGTGGTAAAATCACCATTAGATCTTCTGTATTCTACTATATTTTTTGCCAGCGACGGCCCCAATCCTGAAATATAGTTTAGAATATGTTTTGACGCAGTATTAAGGTTTACCCCAACTTTATTTACGCAAGAAGCAACAGTAAGATCCAGTTTTTCTTGGAGTTTTCCTTGATGTACATCGTGCTGATACTGCCCAACCCCGATTGATTTAGCCTCAATCTTTACTAATTCCGCCAAAGGATCCATCAATCGTCTACCTATTGAAATTGCACCTCGCACAGTTAAGTCAAGGTTTGGGAACTCTTCCCGAGCTATTTCTGATGCAGAATATATAGATGCGCCATTTTCATTGACCATATAAACATCCACTTTGTGGTCAAAATCGATACCAAGGATAAAAAATTGAGTCTCCCTCGAAGCAGTACCATTTCCTATTCCTATAGCTTCTATTTTATAATCATGCACTAGATTTTTAATCAATTCTGAAGCTTCAAAACTTTGATTTTGTGGTGGATGGGGAAAAATGGAAAAATATTTCAAAAAATCTCCATTATTGTCCAAACATACCACTTTACATCCTGACCGAAACCCTGGATCTATCGCCATTACACCTTTTTGACCTAACGGTGGAGCTAATAAAAGCTGAGTAAGGTTCTGACCAAAAACCCTGATAGCTTCATCGTCTGCTTTTTCCTTATATTCATTAAGTATTTGATTTTCAATAGAGGGGAAAATCAATCTTTTGTAACTATCGCTGATTGCTTCAGCAATGTATTCACCATGTTTGCCATTAGTTTTAATAAATTTTCGTTCTATCATTTCAAGAGCCCTGTCTTCTTCAATTTGTACAGAGACCTTCAATATTCCTTCATTTCCGCCTCTTAATATTGCCAGAAATCTATGCGAAGGACATTTAAAGAGAGCCCCGGAAAAATCGAAATAATCTTTATATTTTTCTGCATCCTCTTTCTTTTTAGTGACTACCTTAGAAATTAATACCCCAAATCTTCTGAAACTAATTCTAAGTTTGTCGCGAATATCCTGATCTTCGCTGATCCACTCTGCGATGATATCTTTAGCCCCTTGAATAGCTTCTTCTGCTGTTTTTACCTTTTCATTTATACAATCGCCGGCAGCAAAATACAAGTCCTGCCCCCTTTGACTCATTATTAGTTCAGCCAACGTTTCCAAACCATTTTCCCGGGCTATATCGGCTCTTGTTTTTTTACGCTTCTTATATGGTAGGTATAAATCTTCTATTTCAATAGAATTCCAACTTTTGATTATTTTATCTTTTAACTCATTTGTAAGTTTTCCTTGCTCATCGATGGTTTCTAGAATCGATTCTTTTCTGTTATTAAGTTCAATAAGTTTCTTAAATTGCGTTTGTATATCTGCAATCTGGACTTCATCAAGACTACCTGTTTTTTCTTTTCGGTATCTGGCTATAAAAGGTATGGTAGCACCTACTTCCAACAGTTGCAACGTATTCTTTACAGAAGAATCTTTGATGCCCAAATTGGTAGAAATGAGCTTTATAAATAATGAATTTTCCAATGCTTGATAATGGTAAAGAAAAAATTATAAAAATTAATCTAAGGTTTTCATTGTTAATTCTCTTTTCAGATGAGATATCAATGACAAATCCTAATTAAAGTCCAACTCTATATCCCAATACCATGAGCGAAACATTATACTTAAATCCTTGAATTCATAAATTTTAATTGTCATGTGGCCGAGCTTTGACTTTTTTATCGGGATTAATAGGTTCATTCAATATCTTGACAAGTTCTTCATTTGATTCAATAACAGGTTGCCCGGCATTTACCCATGCCGTATATATCAATGAACCTACTGCATGTATTGAAGCTCTCATTTGTTCTTCAACCATTGATCCTAATGCTTCTGTGTAAGCATTTGCATATTCGGGACATTGAATTCTAATGGTTTGACCAAGACGTTCATCATAACAAAACTGCTTATCTGACTCATACGTCAAACTTAATCTTTTTTCTACTTTCAGTACGCTATCCAAATGGCCATGGGCACGAATGATGATATTCCAGATATAGTCTTTAGGATTTTCGATATAATCAGCCTTACCCACAAAAAAGTCATATTCTCTTTCAGCAAAAAGTTCAGGAATACGGGATTCCCAAAAAGCGTGTATTCCTACCTGATCTGTAAGCTGTCCGTTATAATTTGTAGTAGTGTGCAGCGGCACATGAGCATCTGAAATATAATGTCCAAAGTCAGCTGAAATACGCAGTATACTTGCTTTATCTTTATTTTCAAAAGCCTTTGTAAGATTTGCAAGAGTGATTTCCAAATGATAAGGAACTATGCCGTGTTCTGAAAAATGATCTTCTATCAACACATCTATCTTATTTAATAGAAAGTAAGATGTATTGAACAAGTCATCAAGATCATACCCTGATAATCGCCATTCATCTTCATAGTATAATGGTTTGATCACCTTTTTCCAGTATTTAACAAAAGTTAGGTAGTCAATAGTTAGAGTTATTCCCCCAAAGTAAGAAGTAGTCAGATAAACTGAATCTTGTGTAATTTTTTTGTCAAAATACAAAGAGTCCTTGCCTGAATAGAACTTAATTTTGCAATGTTTTATTAAAGCTTCTTCAAAATCCCTGGGAACATTTGGGAAAGGAATTTTATCCCAGTGGTCAATATCTATATAATGCCTCACCCCCTCATGCCTAGTGGCATATCTTCTCTTATCCGGATCGATAGCATGCTCAGTAAAATATTCAATATTTTTTTTATAAAATCCTATCAACTCTTGAGGCAAAGTAAAAACGGCCATTCTGTTGATAAGACGATGTCCGTAAAAACCCCAAACGTCTTCACACTTTTTATCGTTAAAAGCATAAATAAAGAATATACCTAAAATAAATATAAAAAGTTTCTTCATTTCAAATAGGAATAATATCAATCCACAAGATATTCAGAAATCTTAAAATCACTATTCCATAGATTGAGAATAATTTAACTAATGAATATAATTCCCCTAAAAATGGGAATGTGTCAGTATTTTAATTTTGAAAAACTTTCTAACTAATCTTTCTAACTTAAGATTGTTTTTTCAACAACCCCATTTTACTACCAATATTTCGTAAGTAATTTATAAAAAAACGGAATTGACCAAAAGGAATGCTAATACTCAAGACACATAAAGGCCAAAGCAAAGTAACTAATGGAATATAAATAATCCAATACCAAATAGAATCTTCGGTCAAAATAAAATTAAGTAATAGATTTCCGACTCTTGCACATAAGCTTCCGCCTAAAGCAAAAGTCGTAAAAATTAGAAAAAACTGAAACCAATTTACCTTCCACTTATTTTTTAATTTAACAAACATAGGAATAATTTGAACTATATATTGTGATTAACTTTCTGTTTTGCAATTATTAATTTGCGTTGGCAGTTATTTCTAGAAATTCGGTTTCCAATCGCTTTTTTCTGGCAACAAAATGTGTCAGTAAGATACCGTTTTCGAATGCCAATTTATTAATAATACTGTGGTCGGCATGCTGATCAATACCAATTTCAAAAACTTTTCCGATATGATCCAGCCTCTTGAGAATAGGTAGTGTTATCAGGAAAGTCTTCAGATTATCCATGTCTGCGGCAGCCACTTCAACAGTTATGTCACTATTGATAATGGAGCCAACTGGACCTGTGGCAAGAAGTCTCCCTTTTTTGATAATGGCAACATGAGTACATATCTTTTCGACTTCGTCGAGAATATGTGACGCCATTATCACAGTTTTACCCCTCAAAGCAATTTTCTGCAAAATCTCACGAACTTCCGCAATACCCTGAGGATCAAGTCCGTTGGTAGGTTCATCAAAAATTAAAACATCAGGATCCCCTATCAATGTGGCGGCTATTGCCAATCTTTGCTTCATTCCGAGTGAAAAAGTGCTGAACCGTGATTTTCTTCTATCTTTAAGATTTACGAGCGAAAGCAACTCATCAAAATCTGCCGAATGATCATTTTTTATAAGGCGTATTATTTCAAGATTTTCATCCGCATTCAGATATGGGTAAAAGTTAGGGGTTTCTAAAATTGAACCTATTCTTAATCTGTGCTTATCCCCATATTGTCCTTCAAACCATTGAAAAGAACCTTCGTCCTGCCGGAGAATACCAAGAATTATACCTAATGTTGTAGTTTTTCCGCTGCCATTTGGTCCAAGCAAGCCATATACATTACCCGCTTCGATAATGAGATTGAGGTCTTTAAGGGCCGTAACTCTACCATAAGTTTTGGTCAGGCCTTCTATTTTAAGTACAGACATATTCCTAATATTTTTGGCAAAACTATCATAATCTGATATAAAATATTCGTTTTTTTGGACTAACAGACATTAAAATCAAATAAATGCTTTATTTATGCCAATTGTTTTGGTTGAAGGGTATAAAATCCACAAAATATTCTTGACAACATATTACATTTACATGATGAATTGGTATCGAATTACATCGTTAATGTCTTTTTATTACAGAGCAGTAACAAAATTTAATGTTCAATCACCTTTCCTTTTTGATTTTGTATCAAATGTTCTTGATACAGATAAATGTTATTATGTATTTGAAAAAATTGAATCTCAAAGGCAAAAATTATTGCTGATGAAAAACGTCGTCAATATAAATGATTTTGGGGCGGGTTCACGAATACATCATTCCAACAGAAAAAAAATATCTGAAATTGCTAAAACATCTATTTCAAGTAAATCAAAATGCAGAATTTTATTCAATCTCATAATGCAGCATAAGCTCAATAGTATAATTGAGCTTGGAACATCTCTCGGTATTTCATCATCATATATGGCATCAACCAGTAACAAGGCAAATCTTATTACTCTGGAAGGTGACAAAACCATAGCATCCATTGCAAAAAGAGTCCACGAAGAACTGGGGTTAAAGAATATTTCAATTAAAATCGGAAAATTTTCTGAAACCTTAAAATCATCTTTGGATTCCTTCAGCTCTATTGACATGGCATTTATAGATGGGCATCATCAGCAAAAACCCACACTTGAATATTTCGATATGATAGCTAGCAAATGTCACAATGATTCAGTTATTGTCATTGATGATATCCGCTGGTCGCAAGAAATGAATGTGGCCTGGAATACTATTATTCATAAACCTGAGGTTACTTTGAGCATTGATTTATATGATATTGGTATCATTTTTTTAAAAAAAGAATTAAGCAAAGAAAAAATCACTTACATCCCATACCATTTGAAACCCTGGAGAATAGGACTGTTTGGCTAATATCAATTGGATAAAAAAATCTAAAAATCAAGCAATAGAAAATAGTTCAATCAGCATTGATTTCACCGGAGTAACCACTGATGTTATTTTGTCGAGATAAACTTATATGGCAAAAATAAAATTATCTGATAAAGACAAATTTCTTCTTTAGTATATTACCGTCAGGCAGCAGTCCGTTAATATTGTAAACCAATTGAAAGATGCCTGAAACACTGGTTTCAAATCTGAAAATAACCGCAGAATTCCCTTCCAAAAAAACTTAAATCTATAGATTTGGTCAGATAATTAGCATTTATTGTCCATCCTATGGCGTCTGCAAAAACAAATGCCGAAATAGGACAGCTAGTAGTATGGCCCGAATTTTAAATGCCAGGTGGCATTGCCCATCCCCCTGATAGCTATTTATCACGCCAACAATATGGTCAATTACTGCACCAACGGCAGCATCGGTTGGATCGGTATACATGGAATATTGTAAGTTTAGCTTTATAACAACTACAAGAACTTCTTAACAAAGATTGTATCGTTTCCTTATCATGGCTTGGGAATCACGGTAGTTTGAAACATTGAAT
>JAYTNJ010000082.1:0-2551 GCA_043748345.1 Saprospiraceae bacterium | reverse complement strand
AAGTAAAGCAACAATCCTGGCATCACAATTACCACTGGCCTCATGGTTTGATATCATCGGGGAAGAAACAATTGCCGATGCTATTTTGGACCGTTTAGTCCATACATCATATAAAATTGAACTCAAAGGTGAAAGTTTAAGAAAAAATCGGTAATTTTGTCATACCTAAGCGGATAGGATCACCATATTATCAGGGGGGTCAATATCACCGGAATATCCAAGCACCTTCGCCTTCACCAGTCCACTCGCCCGCATGATGGCGTCAGCACCGAAAAACTCATATTAATAATGAAATCTACAAGAAGCTACAATAATCATTTTGTCTTCCACTTTGTATATCAATCTATGTTCTTGGTTTATGCGCCTAGACCAATAACCTTTGTAATTTCCTACCAATGGCTCTGGTTTTCCTAAACCTGAAAAAGGATGACGAAGTATATCTTTGAGTAGTCCGTTGATTTTTTTTACAATTTCTTTATCGTTGGCTTGCCAGTACAAATAGTCTTCCCATGATGATGTGTGCCATGTAAGCAAATTCATTAGATCAATTCCTTTTGCACCAAATTGATTCCCAAATTAATATCATTTATAGCACTATCCAATCTTTCTCTGTTTTTTACAGAAGACATTAGATATAATGTTTCTTGTAAGCTATTATAAGATTTAAGTGAAATCAAGACGACATCTTTATTATCCGGTCGATTGATAATCACTGTATCATCACCGTCAGATACACTATCAAGCGTTGCATCTAGCTCGTGCCTAAAATCTATCATACTTTTCACATTCATATCCATCATCAATTTTACAATACAAATATATACTCATTTGTATAAACAATCATCATTTTTTAAAAGTTCATTTCTCCATCACCTTCCATCCGGTGGTAAATGTGGCTGATACAGCACCTTTGCCTTCACCAATCCACTCGCCCGCATGATGGCGTCAGCACCAAAGCGTCTCCGGATCCTGTCCATCTGCTACATGAATCGACTTTTCATACTTATTCACAATATAATGTGAATAAATGTGAATTTAGTAAAATTTATGAATATACCATATCTTGTGAACTATTGTGAAAACATTCTTGTTGTAAAAAATAAAAATAAACAATGCAACTTTTTAAAAACCCATTTAGACCGGGTGCAGGTCAAGCGCCACCATATCTTGCTGGCCGAGCCAGCGAAAAACAAGAATTTGTAAACTTGCTTAACCAAAGTCCAATTCTCCAGAATTTAGTTCTCACAGGCTTAAGGGGTGTAGGAAAAACCGTTTTATTAGACGAGTTCAAACCATTAGCATCAAATGCAGGATGGTTTTGGGTCGGATCTGATCTTAGCGAATCAGCAAGTGTTAGTGAAGCAAGTTTAGCTATTAGAATTTTAACAGACATATCGGTTCTAACATCTGCTTTTAAAATAGGAGAATCAGAGAAAAATAGGATAGGTTATATAAATACTAAAGAAACAAAAGATCTGTATCTCGACTATAGACTATTATTACAGTTATATAATGAAAGCCCGGGTTTGGTCTCAGACAAACTGAAATATATTTTGGAACTAGTGTGGAGTATTGTGAAAGATAGGTTAAATGGAATAGTTTTATCCTATGATGAAGCCCAAATACTCAAAGATAAAGCAGAAGATAAACAATATCCGCTTTCAGTATTATTAGAAGTTGTTCAGTTTTTACAGAAAAAGGAAGTTCCATATTTATTAGTGCTAACAGGTTTGCCTACCCTATATCCTAATTTAGTTGAAGCTAGAACTTATGCCGAAAGAATGTTTAAAGTTGTGACACTTACAAAACTAAGTCCAAATGATACCAAAGAAGCCATAGAAAATCCTATAAAAAAAGAAGACTGTCCTGTCACATTTACCGAGTCAGGTATTAATCAAATTATTCAATACTCAAGTGGTTATCCTTATTTTATTCAATTTTTTTGCAAAGAAACATTTAACATATTTTTACAACAAACAAGCTTGGGTTTACAATTACCCATTATCAATATTTCTGATTTAGTTAAAAAACTTGATATTGACTTCTATTCAGGACGTTGGGCAAGAATCACTGACAAACAAAGGGAACTATTGGCAATTATTGCAACTTTGCATAATGCTAATGAAGAATTTACTGTCAAGGATATCACCGATAAATCTTCGCAATTCAAACCGTCATATATCAACAATTTGCTACTAAAGTTGATAGATGCGGGACTAATTTATAAAAACAGGAGGAGTAAATATTCATTTGCTGTACCTCTATTAGCAGACTTCATTAATAGACAGTCAGAAGAAAATTATAAATAAGCTGTATCTTATGTCGGAAGAAATATTTTTTTTAATTGGGTATCCAATTTTGATATTATTTTCTTGGTTATTCCCTTTTTTAAGAAGGTTATTTTTGCAACACAAACCTGAGTTGTTGGGTTTTTCTGCGGGATATTACTTTTTATTGGACTGACCCCCTAAATATTGGACTATTTCTTAATGATAAAAGTTAGTCTATGATTTACGTTTTCAACAATTTCAACACTCTGAAAAATTCCCTT
>JAYTNJ010000081.1:0-21097 GCA_043748345.1 Saprospiraceae bacterium | reverse complement strand
CAAACTGTACCGAATTGTCGCAGAGATGGCATTCACCATCAAAAATGACGACTGGATGATTTAATGAAGCTTGTATCAGATTTGTGTCCATTAGCGTATAGATTTCAGGCAAAAACTTCTCTCAAAAGGTCATCAATTCTGGATAACAACCTTACTTCTACTTCAAAGGTTTTACGGGCCAAGAGTTCTGCCTTATAACCGGAGACATAAATAGCATCAAAACCCAGTCTGGCGGCTTCCTGAATCCTCTGTTCTACACGACTTACAGGTCTGATCTCACCAGATAAACCCACCTCGCCGGCAAAACATATTTTTTTACTGATGTGTATATCCTGAAGTGAAGAGATCAGTGCCGTCACTACGGCCAGGTCAATAGACGGATCTGTGACTTTGATTCCTCCGGCTATATTCAAAAATACATCATTTTGCCCGAAAGGTAACCCGCATCTTTTTTCAAGCACTGCCAGCAGCATGGATAACCTCCGTAGATCAAAACCTGTAGCAGATCGCTGAGGTGTACCATATATAGCTGGGCTCACCAGTGCCTGGGTCTCTATAAGCAGAGGCCTCTGGCCTTCTACTGATGCTGCAATGGCACTCCCTGACAGATGTGCATCATCGGGGGAGATAAGCAGTTCTGAAGGATTAGATATCTCCCTTAGCCCAAATACATCCATGGCATATATGCCTATTTCGTCAGTGCTGCCAAATCTGTTTTTTAAGGTTCTTAATATACGGTAGGCATAATGCTGGTCTCCCTCAAACTGTAAGACTACATCTACAATATGCTCCAGCAACTTGGGACCTGCTATTCCGCCTTCTTTTGTTATATGTCCGATGATAAATATAGGAATATTGGTCTCCTTCGCAAATCGCTGCAACTCGCCGGTACACTCTTTCACCTGAGATACGCTACCTGGTGTGCTTTCTATATACGGGCTCACAAGTGTCTGTATGGAATCTATAATGATGATTTCCGGTTCGAGTTTACTGGCTTCTTTTAGTATATTATTGACATTAATATCTGTGTAAATAAAACAATCCTGATTATTGTTACCTATTCGGTCTGCCCTCATTTTGATCTGCTCTTCGCTTTCTTCACCGGATACATACAGTACTTTTATTTTTTGCTTGAGTGCAAGCTGGAGGAGTAGAGTAGATTTGCCGATGCCGGGTTGTCCACCGACCAGTATAATAGAACCATATACCAGACCACCCCCCAAAACCCTGTTTAGCTCAGCATCACATGTATCGATTCGTTGGGTATTAAGCGTTCCGACTTCGGTTAGTTTTTTGGGAACAACTTTTTCCTTTTTTGGTGATTTCCAGACTTTATCTTTTTCTTCCTGGAGGGTTTTCTTATCTATGATTTCTTCTGTATAAGTATTCCATTCACTGCATGACGGACACTTGCCTATCCATTTGGGTGATTCAGCTCCGCAGTTTGCACAAAAAAAACTTGACTTAACTTTCAAATTATTTATATTTTTAAAAATAGAATATTAAAAAATGTGACTCTTTTCAGGCAGAGTGTCTTATTTCTTAGAAAATAGAAAATAAACATTTAAAGTTCCAAAAGTGGAATAGAAAAGTACATTGTTTTCAATTGGTTTTTTGGGGTTATGCGGAGTTCGGATGTAATGTTCGGCTCCGCTTTTTTTGTAAAACAAGTAAAAAATAAACTAAAAAAGGCAGAAACCAACGGGTTTCGTGCCTTTTATTAAATATTTTACATTGATGTTAAGCTTTATTTTCTTCGTCTCCGTCTACTTTCTGTTTACTAATTTGATCTTTTACATCATCGATCTTATCTTCTACATTCTCTTTAATATCTTCAACAATAGCTTCCGCTTTTTCAAGGGATGTTTCCGTTTTTTCGGCTATATCCTCAGCTATATCTTTAGCTTTTTCAGCCATTTCTTCAGCTACATCCTCGGCCTTATCCATAAATTCATCCAGTTTTTCACCAGCTACTTCAGCTACTGCTTTTGCAGTATCCACGACATCTTCCACAAGTTGTTCTACAGACTCGGTCAACTTATCTATAAAAGACTCTTTTTTTACTTTAGGTGCTATTTCCGTTGCAGCCTTTTCCAGTTTTTCTGACATCTTTTCAAGTTCTTTGGTATTGTCAGAGATATTTGAAGCTATCTTTTGTTTTACGACTTCTTTTGCTTCTTCAAATCTTTCATGTTTCTCAGCTTTAACTGCTCTTTTTTTCTCTTTTTCCAATCTGGTTTCAAGTTCTTTTTTAGTGAGATTCATATCATCGAGCTTTTCCTGTTTTGACTTGACCCGCTCCTCGATCATTCTGATTTTTGCCTGACGTAGTTGTGATTCCAACTGGCCGTCACTGTCTGCTACCTTTTTAGTTTGAAAATCGAGATCCTTCTGATCAAAATCAATGGATTTTTGCATTTTCTGAATGGCTATGACCAGACCGTTATATCTGGCTTCAAGTCTTGCCAGGTTATTATTATTATTATTATTTTGTTCTGAAGGGTTTCCTCTTTTTTCTTTCAGTTTTTTGAAGGTTTCATCAATTTTATTCCACACTTCATTTCTGTCATCTTTAGTAAATCTGAAGTCCTTGATTTTTTGCTGCACTTTTTTTAAATCCTCAAAAAGCGGACTAAGTCCAAGTCCCTTTTCTACTTTTGCTTCGATCTCTGAAAGCTCCTGATGAAAAGACGCCACATATTTTTTTGACTGTATATCAAAATCATCTTCCAGTGATTTCCTGAGTTCTTTCAGCTTTTCAAAAAGGTGATTTGTTTTTTCTCTCAACGATGCACCATGTTCTCTGAAAAGGTTTTTTTCATTTACCTGAGACTGTACTTTGTTCCAGAATCCACGTAATTCATCCCAGATGATGTTGTCAAATTCGCTGATAGATTCCACTTTTTCTTTTAGATCTTCCAACTCAGATTTGTACATACCATAGAGCTTTGAAGACAAAACGACAAAATGCCATTCAGCTTGAGCTCTGGAAACAAGATCCGGTCTCTCCACCCTGATTTCATCAGGAAGTAAGCTGTCTGAAACTGAAAGTTTTCTTTCGATTTTAGCAAATCCTTCAGGAAATTCGGTTTCGACATCGTCCTTCCATTTATCGGACATTTCTTTGTAAAAAGCTTCAGTGGCAACTGATTCGGGAAAAGTGTAAATATTTACTACATTCTCTTTTTCCAGGAGTTCCAATGCTACGAGTATTTTTTCATCTTTCTCGTTTGAACCCCATAGTACTAATTTGCGTCTCATGTTACAGTGTAATTAAAAGTCAAAAAATCATTATGTATTATACATCATTAAACCAATTTGTGTTCGACAAGATATTCTGCAATCTGTACAGCATTTGTGGCTGCACCTTTACGAAGATTGTCGGCGACGATCCATATATTCAGTCCGTTATCAACTGAGTCATCTTTTCTTATTCTTCCTACAAAAACATCATTTCTGTTTTTGGCGTATAAGGGCATCGGGTAACTAAAATTATCAATATCATCCAGAACAGTTATACCATCTGAATTTTTCAGTAAATCAAAAACATCGTTCAATTCAAATGCTTTGTGAAACTCTATATTTACAGACTCTGAATGTCCTCCATTTACAGGTATTCTGACTGCCGTTGCAGTGATTTTCAGAGAATCGTCTCCCAGTATTTTTTTAGTTTCATGTACAAGCTTCATCTCTTCCTTTGTATATCTGTTGTCAAGGAATACGTCACATTGCGGTATGGCATTCTCAAATATCTGATAATGGTAAGCCATATCTGCCTTTTCAGGAGCATTACCCGCCTTTTCAGCTTCATATTGAGCTACTGCCTTTGCTCCGGTACCTGTAAATGACTGATACGTAGAGATCACCAGCCTTTTGATACCGTACTTTTTGTGTAAAGGTGCCAATGCCACCACCATCTGTATGGTAGAGCAATTAGGATTTGCGATAATTTTATCTTCTTTTGTCAGTTGATCAGCATTTATTTCCGGCACTATCAGCTTTTTTGTAGGGTCCATCCTCCATGCGCTTGAATTGTCAATCACGACGGTTCCTTTTGCTGCAAATTTTGGAGCCCATTCAAGAGAAGTTCCGCCACCCGCAGAAAAAATAGCTATTTCGGGTGCCATATTTACTGCGTCTTCCATGCTCACTATATCGTATTCTTTACCTTTGTAAGATACTTTTTTGCCTACGGATCGCGCTGATGCCACAGGAATGTATTCTGATATTTGAAAATCAAACTCTTCCAACACCTCCTTCATTACCATGCCTACAAGCCCTGTTGCTCCTACTACTGCTACTTTCATTGCTTTTAATAATTCTTATTAGCTCTTAAAAAAAGGAAATTAAATGTTTATTCATATTTTTGCTTTTTAATGTGACGGCTCAAACTAAATGTTGTTAGACTTAAAAGACTAAAATACATCATACAACTAAAACAAAAATTACCCTTTATCAAAAAGAACCGCAAAGATATGCTTTCATTCCGTACAGTTGGATTATTAAAGGTAAGATATTTTTTGCTTTTGGTTTCATTTTTCTTTTCTTTTTGCACTTATTGTCAGCTAAGCCTAAATTTTGAAACTGTTTTTCCCGGCAATATAAGATGGGAAGGAAGTATAACAAACTTTAAAATTAATACGGAAGGCCAGCTCCAGCTTAATGCACTTCAAAGTGGAGAATCGGGTATTTTTACCAAATACAAGATACCTCCAGACAGCCTTCAGATTGACTTGTATTTCAAGATGTTGTTTGCTCCATCAAATGATAACTTTGCAAAAATCTACCTTTTTTTGGACAAAACAACTGAAATATCGGCAAATGGCTATTATTTAAAACTCGGAGAAAACGGATCCAATGATGCCATCCAACTTTGGAAACTTACTAATGGAACGCCAACACTTCTTGGCTCAGCAAGTATGGGTGCAATCAGCGGCGACCCTTCATTTGCCAGATTACAAATAAAAATTTACAGAACTGGTCTTTGGGTATTGCAGACAGACTACAAAGGTAAAACAATGTATGAAGATGATCTGGAGGTATTTGAGCCATCATTTTTTTTACCGGACTCGATGTATTTTGGTTTATATTGCAAATATACCGCCACCCGAATAGACAAGTTTTTTTACGACGACATTAGTATTAAAAGTATAGAGAAGGATACATCAGCACCCGTTGTCAACTTTGTAGAAGTGATTGATGCAAATTCAGTTCAGATTATTTTCTCTGAAAGTCTGGATGAATTTTCTGCAAAAATTGCTGCAAACTATAGCATAAATAATGGTTTGGGTAGCCCGGACTTCGTTTTATTCAGTAGTTCAATGCCCACTAATGTAATATTAAAATATAATAGTAAAACGATTTCAAGCGGTGTCAGTTATCTTCTGAATGTTTCGGGAATCAAAGATAAAAAAAACAACCAGAAAAACTCTATCATAACTTTTATCTATAAGGTAAAACCAGAAAAAGGCGATATTGTCATAACAGAAGTGCTGACCGATCCATACAGTGGCGGAGATGACTTTGTGGAACTATATAATAAATCAAATAAATTTCTCAAGCTGGACAGTATCAGGATTGTAAACGCCCAAAAGAATGAGAGCAGAGTGATAAGTACTAACTATGTACTCAATCCCGGAAAATATGTGGCTGTTTCCAGAAACATTGCATTTCTCAAATCTAAGTACGAGACTCCTGATTCAGCTTCCTTTATTGCAGCAACACTTCCTTCTTTAAATGTCGATGCAGCAAATATATCATTAATATCCGTTTTTAACTCCGGCCAAGTGACGGTAGATTCGTTTGACTATAATGAAAAAATGCATTTTTCACTGATAGATGAAAAGAAAGGAATAAGTCTGGAAAGAATTAATATTTTGGGTACAACAAATGATGTCAATAACTGGCATTCAGCATCGTCTCAGTCAAAATATGGTACTCCTGGATACAAAAACTCAAATTTTCTGCCTACAAATACCCAAAATGATATTGGAATATTTCCCGACAAAAAGGTTTTCACACCCAATGGAGATGGAGTTGATGATTTTGTTTTATTGGGTTACAAGGTAGATAAGCAGGGGTATCTGGCCACTATCCGGGTCTATGATACTGAAGGGTTTTTAGTTTCTGACCTTACGAATAATTTTTTATTGGGGACTGAAGGGGTCGTCAAATGGGATGGAACAGATCAAGAAGGCAAAATTGTGAGAATAGGAATGTATCTTGTATACTCCAGAATCTTTCACCCCGACGGTGAAGTCCGGGAATTTAAAAGCGTTTTGGTAGCTGCTGATAGTTTCTGATAAAATACGAAGAATGAAAAAAATAGCGGGAATCGGGAATATGATCGTTGCGGGCTTCTTTGTATGTATGACTAGTGTTTCTGTTTTTTTGCCTTCATTTACCATTGCCGAGAGCATTCAGGATCATTTGGTACACATTCTTTTTTTTCTGTTGATCTCAGGCATCCTTGGTCTGGTGATTAGTAATAATACGATATTATATAGCAGTTTTGGGTGTGCGGCGGCACTCGCTTTATTTTTGAAAAGTGCATCCAATAGTGAACTAAAAAATCCATTGGTTAACAGCGAAGATAAATTTATACTTGCTCACGTAAATCTGAGTGTAATCACTGATGAAAATGTAGTGAAACAAATATTTAAAGACCCGGAAATAGATGCTGTTTCATTTCAGGAGTATACTCCTGATTGGGCAATGATTATGCCGGTACTGCTGGATACATCGTATATATATAGCCACCAGGATGTTCGTATGGATTTGTATGGCAAAGCTTTTTTCTCTAGATACCCCTTAAATAAAGGCGACAGTCTGTTTTTTGATGACATCCCTAATATTGATATTAATATTGTAAAAAAAAATAAGGTTTACAGAGTATTTTCCGTATACTTAACTCCTGCACTTGACAAAACAACAAAAGCAAAAGCAAAAGCTCAGTTTAAGATTTTGCAGGAAAAAATTGTAAGAAATACTGAACATATCATTGTTTCGGGTGAGCTTAATCAGGTATACTGGTCTAATGATATTCTTTCCTTCAGAAATAAGACAGGATTGCTCAACAGCCGCCGGAATGTCAATCCTTCTACTTTTAAAATGCCTTACGATCATATTTTTTATTCGTCAGATATGGAGTGCTATCATTTTACTGAATTAGCTGACAGCCAGGGAAATCACATCGGGTCAAAGGCATCTTTTCAGGTAAAAAAGTTAGGAATAAAACGAAAAAGTTAGACCTGAAGATTATGATAAAATATACATATAAAAAATTCCAAAACCTCACTGTAGACGAGCTTTATGGTATTATGAAACTAAGACAGGAGGTATTTGCAGTAGAACAAAATTGTCCCTATCTTGATGCGGACGGAAAAGACATATATGCCTATCATGTGATGGGAAAAAATGAGACTGGTATAGTACAATGCTGTACCAGACTATTACCGGAAGGTGTTTCATACCAGGGATTTATCTCTATAGGGAGAGTTGCAAATTCGCAATCCATCAGGGGTACAGGGGAGGGCAAAATGCTCATGCAATACTCCATAGAAAAAATAAAAACGCTATTTCCAGGCTACCCCATCAAAATAGGAGCACAGCAGTATCTGAAAAGATTTTATGAAAGTCTGGGTTTTGAAGATGTAAACATACCATATTTGGAAGATGGCATACCACATATCATTATGACGATGCATCCGACTGAAAAATAAAAAAGGCTTCCTGCTTTCAGAATGCCTTTTTTAATTCGCTAAAGAATTTTTTCAATTAATTTTTGAAAAGAATATCAATTGAGACTTAGGGTCTCATTTGATAAGAGACCTAATTCGATCTAAACGCTGCCTGTAAATATATAGGATAAACCTATTTTATTTTAATTTATATTTATAATGATGATTAATAATACATTATACACAAATATTTTTACTTAGATAGTTAATAATTTTTAAATTGAATAATATGATTATTTATTCTGCAGGCAATTGAAGTACCTTTGTGGTTCATTATTAACAAAAAAATAGGTTATGAAAATTCTGGTAAATGATGGTATAGAACCCATCGGAAAAAAACTTCTGGAACTAGCCGGCTTTGAAGTAGATACTAATAAAATAGATCAGGCAGATCTATCTGCAAGGCTCAATGAGTACGATGCCATCTGTGTAAGGAGTGCAACAAAAGTGAGAAAAGAACTCATTGACCTCTGCCCCAACTTAAAAGCTATAGGAAGAGGGGGTGTAGGTCTTGACAATATCGATGTTGATTATGCCACATCAAAAGGTATAGCTGTCATCAATACCCCGGCTGCTTCATCAAGATCTGTAGGCGAACTGGCAATGGCGCATATGCTGAGTCTATCCAGATTTCTCTATCAGTCCAATCGCCACATGCCGGCTGAAGGAGACACAAAATTTAATGATTTGAAAAAAGCATATGCCAAAGGTGCAGAACTTGAAGGCAAATATCTTGGGGTCATTGGTTTGGGAAGGATCGGACAGGAAACCGCCAGAGTAGGACTTGGTATGGGCATGAATATCATAGCTTCAGATCCTTATGTGAGCGAAGCTACTGTAGCAGTAGGACCTGCAAATCTTGGTTTTAGAACTACAATAAAAACAACTGATATAGATACTCTTCTGTCTCAGGCTGATTACATATCACTGCACATACCATCTGTTGGCAAGGCCATTCTAGGGAAAGAGGAATTTGCTAAAATGAAAGATGGCGTTTTTATAGTCAATGCCAGTCGCGGAGGCACCATTGATGAAGATGCATTGCTTGAAGCACTCAATTCAGGACGAGTGGCTGCTGCAGGGCTTGATGTCTTTGACAATGAGCCCACTCCAAGGAAAGATGTACTGACGCACCCGAGAATATCCCTCACTCCGCATATAGGCGCATCTACAGAAGAAGCTCAAAATAAAATAGGTGAAGAATTGGCTCAAAGGATCATAGCTGCCCTGAAGTGTTAACTGATTGTTTTCATATCAATATACAAAGCCTTGCAGAATTGCAGGGCTTTTTTTGTTGATCTATCTTTAAATGTCGTCCACTGGATGGTTTCCTGCTATAATTTCATAAAAATCATCTTTTTTACTGTCAATTTGTCACTAATATCTACATGGCACAAACTTTGTCATCTAGGAGTTATTAACAAAAAATCGTTTTAATTATGTCAAAAGGTAATATATCAGTACAGGCGGAAAATATTTTCCCCATCATCAAAAAATTTCTATATTCAGACCATGAGATTTTCCTCAGAGAATTAGTGTCCAATGCAGTAGATGCTACTACCAAAATAAAAACTCTGGCACTGAAAGGTGAAGTAAAAGGTGAGCTCGGAGATACAAAAATCGAAATTAAAATCAATAAAGAGGCAAAGACTCTTCATATACTTGATAATGGTTTGGGGATGACTGAAGATGAAGTCAATAAGTACCTCAACCAGATGGCTTTCTCATCTGCTGAAGAGTTTCTAAACAAATACAAAGATGACGCTACCATTATCGGTCACTTTGGATTGGGATTTTATTCTGCTTTTATGGTTGCAGATAAAGTAGAAGTCATCACCAAATCATATAAAGCCGATGCGCCTGCTGTAAGATGGGAATGTGATGGTAATCCTGAATACACCATTGACGAAAATGACCGCAAAGAGAGAGGTACGGAAATCATTCTTCATATCAATGAAGAGAGTATAGAATATCTTGAAGATGCCAGAATCAGAGAGCTGCTCAATAAATATTGTAAGTTTTTGCCCGTAGAAATAAAATTCGGTACCAAAACCGAAACAAACTTTGAAGGCGAAGGAGATGCAAAACAGGAAATTAAAACAGATGTCGATGATATCATCAATAATCCACACCCTATCTGGAAGATGAAACCATCAGATCTGACTGATGAAGACTACAAAAATTTTTACAACGAGCTTCACCCATTCAGCCAGCCACCATTATTCTGGATTCATCTCAATATAGACTATCCTTTCAATTTGACCGGAATTTTATACTTTCCCAAACTGAATAATAATTTTGAAGTTCAGAAAAATAAAATTCAGTTGTATAGCAATCAGGTTTTTATAACTGATGACGTAAAAGAAATAGTACCTGAATTTCTGATGCTCTTGCACGGTGTGATAGACTCTCCGGATATTCCACTCAATGTTTCCAGAAGCTACCTTCAGTCGGACAGTAATGTCAAAAAGATAAATACATATATATCCAAAAAAGTGGCTGAAAAGCTCCAATCCCTTTTCACAACGGACAGAAAAGGATATGAAGAAAAATGGAAAGAAATTAGCACTTTTGTAAAATACGGTATGATTTCAGACGAAAAATTTAATGAGAAAGCCATGACTTTTGCTCTCATGAAAAATATCGAAAATGAACATTATACACTGGAAGAGTATAAAGAAAAGGTCAAGGCAACTCAAACAGACAAGCATAATAAGATCATATACCTTTATGCAAATGAAGTCAAGGGACAACACAGTTATATCAAAGCGGCTAAAGATTACGGATATGATGTGCTCGAAATGGATACAATTATTGATAATCACTTTATGCAGCATATTGAATACAAAGGCCATGAAGTGACGTTCGTCAGAGTAGACTCAGATACTCCGGACAATCTGGTACAAAAAGATGAAACTAAAGAATCAGTACTCAGTCAAGCAGAACAAGACAAAGTCAAAGATATCTTTACCAAGTCTGTAAAAAATATTGGCATGGGTCATATAGAATTGAAAGCTTTATCTCCATCAGATCATCCCGTGACGATTACCAAACCGGAGTTTATGCGGCGGATGAAGGAAATGCAGGCGCTACAGGGTATGGATATGAATATGTTTCCTGACAGTCACAATGTCGTCATAAATACTAATCATCCATTGATAGCTGATAAAATGATTAAAATGAAGAGCGAAGACAAAAAGGCGGATTTTGCCAACTATCTTCACGACCTTGCATTGCTGAATCAGAATATGCTCAAAGGTGAAGAGTTGTCTGCATTCATTTCAAGAAGTCTTGAATTTGTAAAATAAGATAAGGTTTTGCCTGAAAATAGTAAAAAGTCACTTCCGTAGGGATAGTGGCTTTTTTTTTTATAATGAAAGTGATAGTTTAGGCTAACAATAAGTTGAAGTTTCAGAAAAAAATGTAGATTTGTATTTTATGGTAGAATTTAATTATTTTGGACAAATTATCTTTACATGTTGAGAGTCTGATATTTGCAGCAAACCCTTCTATCAGTTTTGACGATATCAAACTGGCTGTTGAGGAGAGCATCGCTCAGACATTCAGTGACGAGGAGATAGGGGATTGTATAGGTAATCTCATGGAAAAATATGCCACAGATGACTATTCTATAGAAATAATGGAAATGGCAGGAGGATTCAGATTTTTGACAAAAGGCGCTTATCACAACACTGTAGGCACTTTTTTGAAACAAAACACCAATAAAAAATTGAGCAAACCTGCTCTTGAAACTCTCTCTATCATTGCCTATAAACAACCTGTGACTAAAACTGAAATTGAATCCATCCGAGGCGTCAACAGCGACTATTCCATCCAGAAATTGCTGGAAAAAGACCTCATTGAAATCTCAGGCCGAAGTGATGGTCCGGGGCGGCCTCTGATATACAAAACTACCCCTAAATTTACAGATTATTTCGGATTGAAGTGTATTCAGGATCTCCCAAAACCCAAAGAAATAGAACCCACAGATAATCAGATCGGCGAACCTGCACCTATTGAATCCGAACATAAACCTGAGCCGGGTGTTGATTTGAATGAAGATGAATAATTCCATCAGCAACATAGAATCATGGAGAGTACAACATTAGTAAACAGAGTAACTGAAAGCGGTATTATCACTATCAATCTGGAAGATTATTTTCCTAAGTATGAATTTATATCTTTTGATATCAAAGACTTTCTATTTCAAGGATTGATCCTGAAAGAAAAAGATTTCAGAGAAGCCCTCAAAAATCTGAACTGGTCGATTTACGAAGCAAAAATAGTCCTTGTATCCTGTTCAACGGATGCCATCATACCATTATGGGCTTACATGTTGATAGAGTCTCATCTACATGGTATATCTGCAGATGCTTACCAGGGTACTGAAGATGAATATCTTCGAATGTATTATCGGTCAGTTTTGAACCATTTAGATGCTGAACAATACGCAGAAAAAAGAATCGTTATAAAAGGATGTAGCCATAAACCGGTGCCGTCATATGCGTATGGATATATCACACATTTGCTAAGGCCTTATGCCCAAAGCATCATGTTTGGTGAGCCATGCAGTACCGTTCCTATTTTTAAAAGACCCAGAATCATTTAACAAACCTCTTTAAACCCAAAAATTATGGATAAGTACCGCAAATTGTTTCCGGTATTCGGATTTGCAGCCGGCATTATATTTACTATGCTGATTTTTTTATCTTACACTTCATCTGATCCTGCAGTTTTGATAAAATTTTTTGACTTGCCCCAACAAATTAAACCAGTAAACCTGAACAGAGATTTTGATTTTGCCGGCGAGCGCGTGCCAATAAATGAAGATACAAAAGAACGTCTGGATAGAGAGCTGAGCGTCAACGCATACTGGCAGTCTACCACACTCCTCAATCTGAAGATGTCAAACAAACATTTTCCGGTAGTAGAGAGAATTTTAAGGGAAAACGGAATACCTGAAGACTTTAAATATCTGGCTGTAGCTGAAAGCGGCCTCAGAAACCTCACATCCTCGGCTTCTGCCAAAGGATACTGGCAGTTTATGAAACTGGCGGCAGGAGAGATGGGACTCGTAATAAATGATGATGTAGATGAGCGTATGCATATAGAAAAGTCTACTCTGGCCGCAGCAAAATATATCAAACAATTGTATCGACGGTTTGGTACCTGGACCAATGTTGCAGGGGCTTATAATGTAGGACCTACATCATTTGCAAGGACACTCAATGAGCAGAAAGAAAATAGTTATTATGATGTAAATGTAAATGATGAAACATCCAGATATCTCTTCAGAATAATAGCCATTAAAGAGATTGTAAAAAATCCGGGTGATTTTGGTTACTACCTCGAGGATCATCACAAATACTCATCAAGCTCCAATCTAAAAACCATAAAAGTAGTCAGTTCTTTACCCAGCCTGGCAGATTTTGCCCATGAAAAAGGAACGACTTACAGAATGCTGAAATACTATAATCCCTGGCTTATAAATTCTAAACTTACCGTAGCGCCGGGAAAAGAGTATGAAATCCGGGTACCGGAAAAATAAGAATCTTATCATATTTTTTACCTTTGGATCAACGTATTTTGTCGGAGATATATATAAATTGTTTCAGACATCTATGACAAATACTACAATCCATTATATTGCCATAGAATTTCTAATACAATTATACTTATGGTATCATTTCACAGATTTGCATTTCTTTCCATTTTATTATGTTTGATCGGTCAATTATCGATTGCTCAATCCAAAGTTAAGCCCGAGCAAATCAAGGATAAAATGCAGTGGTTCTCCGATGCTAAACTCGGCATATTTATTCATACAGGAATTTACTCGGTCAATGGCATTGACGAATCCTGGAGTTTCCACAATAAAAAAATCAGTCACTCTGAATATATGAAGCAATTGAATGGCTTTACGCTCAGGAAATATGATCCCGCAGCTTGGGCTGATCTCATATTTGAGTGCGGGGCCCAATATGCCGTTATCACCACAAAACACCATGACGGTGTAGCCATGTACGATACCAAAATGAATGATCTGAGTTCTGTCAAATCTACCCCGGCAAAAAGAGATATGATCCAACCATTTTTTGATGAACTCAGAAAACGGAAAATTAAGGTCGGAGCTTATTATTCACTGATAGACTGGACTTATCCTGACTACCCTGGATTTCTTTCGGATAGTGTAAAATATAAAGTAGAGAATGACTATACGAGATGGTATAAATTCAGAGATTTTTTTCAGGGACAGATTAAAGAGATTTCACAGCATTTTAATCCGGATCTTTGGTGGTTTGACGGGGACTGGGAGCATAGTGCTGAAAGATGGGAAGCCGAAAAGATAAGGCAGATAATTCTGAATAAAAACCCAAAAGCTATAATAAACGGGAGACTTCAAGGATATGGTGATTATGATACGCCTGAGCAAAATTTTCCGGTCTTGAGGCCCAAATATCCGTGGTGGGAGCTGTGTATGACCATTAATGACAGCTGGGGATATCAGACCAAAGATAAAAACTGGAAAACGCCCTATGAGGTCATCACTATTTTTGCTGACGCCATATCGTATGGAGGAAATCTTTTGTTGGATGTGGGCCCTATGGCAGACGGCTCTATACCTCCCGAACAGATACAGGTACTGAAAGAACTCGGGGCCTGGAATAAAAAGCATAAAGATGCTATTTTTGGTACCGTTGCAGGCATTGAACAAGGGCATTTTTATGGTCCAACCACTTTATCGAAAGACAGTAGCAGCTTATATCTTTTCCTTCCGGGAAATCCCCAAAATAAAATTATATTGAAAGGATTGTTTAATGAAATAGAGAGCATCAAAGTGCTCGGCGATGATAGTCCGGTAGGGTGGAAGGTGGTCGGTAAAATATCATGGAGTGCCGTTCCGGGTCTCGTTTACATAGACGTACCTGCCAAAATCCTGGACAAATACATGACTGTACTCAAAGTCGAACTCAAAGGTCCTGTAAAATTATACAGGGGTTCCGGAGGATTGGGCTTGTAAGCACTTTTATAATGGATATTTATTTGATTTGAGAGCATATTTCTACATTTGCTGCTCTTTAAAAAATATCTATGAACCTTCAGTATCATATCCAACTTCTCTGTACCATCATGGCAGAAACCCGATCAAAATACTTTTGTCTGGATGCTCAACAAAGATCCGCAAAACCGACTCCGGATAAATGGTCTAAAAAGGAAATATTGGGTCATCTGGTTGATTCGGCGCGGTACAATCTTCAGAGATTTACTGAAATCATGATCACAGACGGAATTTATTCTGTTAAATCATATGACCAGCATAATCTAGTCAGGATCAATGATTACCAGCATATGGATAATTATGAACTATTGACATTATGGCAAATATTGAATAAAAGAATAGTCAGGACCCTTGAAACCATGGATGATCATCATCTGGATAAGCAAATCCTAAGTGGGAACGAACCTTTTACCCTTGCCTGGCTTGTCAATGATTATATGGTTCACCTTCAGCATCATCTCAATCAGATTTTTAATGAAGAAGGTCACACTTCAGTACCAGTAATAGTTAACAAGGCCGATGCTTTGGAAAAGTTATTGAGGCATTTTGTGGACACAAATTCTGAATTTATTTCCCTGCTTATATTTGCAGATCTGGAAGTTGAATTATATAAACCACACTTATCCGACAGACAAAAACCACATCTTAAAGACGAAGTATATATCATAGCATCAGGTAGCGGGGAGTTTTGTATCGAAGGCAAGACACTTCCGTTTGAAGCTGGTGATGTGCTCTATACCAAGGCTGGGGATGACCATAGATTTATTCATTTTACTGATGATTTTACCACCTGGGTTATTTTCTATGGTATAGAACTAAATTCTCAAAATTAATATATTCGTTCTAACTGAAATGTATGATTTTAGAAAAACGGGACGCGTAAAATTTTTTGTATTTTATTGATTTTCAATTAATTTTAAATTTTCAGACAAAAAATAGTGAATTTTTTATAAAATTTGTATTATCTTTGCAGACATTTTCAAAATCTTCATTATACAACATATTTCCTTATGAGCAGGAAAAAAGTTTTGTTCGTTACTCAAGAGCTAAACCCTTATACCGAACTATCGTTTTTGTCAGATCTGGCGAGGAGAATTCCGCATTTTGCAGCAAATGACTATGAGTTTCGTGTCCTTATGCCAAAATTCGGAATAATAAATGAGAGAAGACACAGACTACACGAGGTAGTTAGACTGTCAGGTATGAATATAATAGTGGATGATGAAGATTATCCCCTGATCATAAAAGTTGCTTCCCTTCCGGGAGCCAGGCTTCAGGTTTATTTTTTGGATAATGAAGAGTTTTTTAAAAGGAAAGCTGTATTTGACGATGATAATAATTTACCATTTACAGATAATCAGGAGAGACTGGTGTTTTTCTGTAAAGGGGTTATGGAGACAGTAAAAAAATTCGGATGGGCGCCTGATATTGTCCACCTTCATGGGCAGATCACTAGCCTTATCCCATTATACATGAGAAAAGCCTACAAAAACGATCCTGTATTTCAGGATGCAAAAATCATTTACTCTCTTTACAATAATGATTTGAGTGCGTCATTTGATTCACGGTTTCTTAATATTGCAGCAATCAATGATCTTGAGACTGAAGATTTGTCGGATTTTAAAGAAGGAGATAATATAAATCTTAATCAGGGAGCCATAAAATATTCTGATGGCCTTATATCAGGAAGCGAATCCACCAATGATATCGTTATACAATACGGACAGGAAAATCAGCTGCCTTACTTGACCAGTTCACAAGAGCTGGACGAACAGGCACAGTCGTCTGTCAGTTTTTATAAAACACTTTTGGAAGAAAAGGAAAATTAAAGATTGCATGTCTCAAGAAAATTATAAATATCCTATTTGGATAGTTACATTATTTATTATTTTTGCTTTGGGCTGTCAGGACCCTATTCTTGTAGGAAGCGATCTTCTTGAAGATGAAAAAATCAATATTGAAACTGTTGATACTTTTAATCTGAGTAGCTTTACTATACCCGGCGAAAGAGTAGTCACTCATAGAGTTAATGTGGATTCACGAAATTATTTGCTGGGACAACTAAATGATCCGGTTTTCGGCAAGACCACATCAGAACTTTATTTAAGATTCCAGATGGGGGTAAACAAAGCAAACTATCACACAGAAGTAGGTTTGAAATTTGATTCCTTGGTATTAACCATGCAGTATGACTCCACAGCTACATATGGAAGCACATCATCAACCCAGAAATTGGAGGTTTTCCAACTTGAAAAAACATATTCAGAAAGAGATACGTTTTATTCTGATATCAATTTTCCATTTGCATCAAGGGCTGTCGGGGAAGTGACCAGATTTGTCTCCCCAAGAGATTCTGTAACGATTACCGATCATGTTACCAAGTCTACCATTAGACAAGCTCCGCATTTGAGGGTAAAATTAAGTGATGGATTTGGTCGGGCCTTGATTGGAAATGAGGATGCAGGTAAAAATGACACCCTATTTAATACATATTTAAAGGGTTTCAGGATTACTTCCACCCCAGTTGATAATGCATCATCCTTTATGTATGGGTTTAATTTTACCAATGCAGCACTAAATACTCCTGGTTCATTAAATAAGTTGATTATGTATTATACCGTAGCATCGGGAGATTCCACCATCAGAAAAACATATGAATATTTTATAAATGTTGCTACTTTCAATAAGTTTATTCATAATGCAACTGGGAGCCAACTTCAAAATACACTAGCCGATAAAGCACTCGGTAATAATCAGACTTTTATAGTCCCGATGGGAGGTCCAAAAACTGCGATAAGCTTTAATGATGTAAAAAAAGTAGCTAATCGCCTCATCAACAAAGCCGAACTGGTAGTTTATGTTGCTCAACCTTCGGGTAAAAATGGCTGGAATAGTCCGCCTCCACAACTTACGGCAGGATATAAATTAAGTTCAGGTAATCTTTCTCTTGTACAGGATATAGAACAATTGATATTTTCTAATGTGGACTTTGCACCGGTATTTGGAGGTTCCTTAAATGATTCAGAGCCTGTATTTAAGTATACTATGAATATCACAAACCATATAAAATCGATAATAAAGAACAACATTCAGTCTTCTGAGATCTACTTGGGCATTCTTACTGAATCCGAAATAGCCAGAAGAGCAGTTTTATATGGCGCCAAACATCCGATATACCCTATGAAGCTGAAGATAACCTATACTAAAAACTAACTCAAATTTAAGATATGTGCGGTATTGTGGCATATATTGGACATCAACAGGCTTACCCTGTCATCGTAGAAGGTCTCAAAAGACTGGAGTACAGAGGATATGATAGTGCGGGCATTTCTGTCTTAGATGGAAAAATAAAAACTGTCAAGAAAAAAGGCAAAGTGTCAAAACTCGAAGCTGCAGCCAAAGAACTGGATGTATCAGGAAATATTGGAATAGGACACACCAGATGGGCAACACACGGTAAACCCGATGATACAAATGCCCATCCTCACCTTTCAGGCAATGAGAGATTAGCGCTCATTCACAACGGCATCATTGAAAATTATGCAACACTTAAAAAAGCTTTAACTGAGCTTGGACATACTTTCAAAAGTGAAACCGATACTGAAGTCTTAGTACACCTTATCGAGGAATATCAAAAAAAAGAAAACCTAAGCATTAGTCAAGCCGTGCGAAGAGCTTTGGTAAAAGCTGTAGGAGCATATGCAATAGTTGTAATAGATCGCGAAAATCCTGATGTCATAGTAGGAGCAAGAAAGTCAAGCCCTATGGTAATGGGTCTCGGAGACAATGAGTACTTTCTAGCTTCTGATGCATCTCCTATCATTAAGTATACAAATAAGGTCATTTATTTGAATGATGAAGAAATAGTAACCGTTCATAAAAATGGAAGCTATGAAATCATAAATCTTAGTAATGAAATACAACAACCGGAAATCCTTGAACTCGATCTGAAACTTGAAGCACTAGAAAAAGAAGGTTACGACCATTTTATGCTTAAGGAGATATATCAGCAGCCCACTACTATACGAGAGAGTATGCGAGGAAGAATAAACGCTCATGACGGTTGGGTAGTTGTCGGAGGTATGCAACAATATATCAATCGCCTCATCAATGCGCGGAGAATTATCTTTGCAGCGTGTGGTACCTCTTGGCATTCTGCCCTTGTCGCTGAATACATTTTTGAAGAATTGGCAAGGATTCCTGTCGAGGTCGAATACGCTTCTGAACTCAGATACAGAAACCCTATTATAAATGCGGATGATGTGGTAATAGCCATCTCTCAATCAGGTGAAACAGCGGATACTCTTGCCGCCCTTGAGATGGCAAAAGAAAAAGGTGCTTTGATATACGGTATCGTAAATGTGGTCGGCTCATCGATCGCCAGATTTACACATTGTGGTTCATATACGCACGCCGGACCTGAGATTGGCGTCGCTTCAACCAAAGCATTTACCAGTCAGTTGACTGTACTTACGCTTATGGCGCTCAATCTGGGACATAAAAGAGGTACAATATCTGAAGACTATTTCAGACAGTTGGCGTATGCCCTGGAAAGTATCCCTGACAAGGTGGAAAAAGTACTCCAATCAAATGAAAAAATCAGAAATATAGCCAAAGAGATTAAAGATGTGTCCAATGCTCTTTATCTTGGCAGGGGATATAATTTTCCTGTCGCACTTGAGGGAGCTCTCAAGCTAAAAGAAATATCTTATATACACGCTGAAGGTTACCCGGCAGCAGAAATGAAGCATGGTCCTATCGCACTTATTGACGAAAATATGCCTGTCATTATCATAGCGACCAATAAATCTGCTTATGATAAAGTGGCAAGCAACATTCAGGAAGTAAAAGCGCGCAAAGCCATTGTAATTTCAATAGTCACGGAAGGTGATTCAAGAATAAAAGAAATGTCAGATTTTTGTATTGAGATCCCTGAAACTGAGGAACCATTATCTCCGCTTTTATCCGTTATTCCCCTTCAGTTGCTTGCCTATCATATCGCCGTATTGCGAGGTTGTGATGTAGATCAGCCGCGTAATCTAGCAAAATCTGTAACCGTTGAATAATATGCATACCCATTTTGACACAATTATAATTAAATATTAAAATGAAAAAATCATTAAGTTTAGAGTACAATTCGACAAGAGACAAACTTATATTCTCAGAATATGGAAGGTCGGTACAGAAACTTATCCAGTTTGCCAAAACTGTAGAAAACGATGATGAACGTCAGGCAATAGTAGAAGAGATAGTGGAGTTGATCAATCAACTTAATCCTCAAACAAAAAATGTGCTGGAATACAAACAAAAACTCTGGCGTCATGTATTTAAAATGGCTGATTACGACCTGAATGTACATCACCCATATGGCGCTAACCCTACAGAGGAAGATAATACTTTTAAACCAAAACGAGTACCTTATCCTCAGCACGAGTTTAACTGGAGACACTATGGCCACAATATCCGGGTAATGATAGATAAGGCCTTGAATATGGAAGAAGGGCCTATAAAGCAAGGTTTTGTCGAAACGATATTATCCTATATGAAGCTCTCATATCGTACATGGAATAAAGAACATTTTGTGAGTGATGACATCATCATTTCAGATCTGGCTGTCATGTCTGGCAATAAACTATCTGTGGGCGACGATCACACTATACAGGTAGTCACTAAAAGTTCTGCTCCATCCAATGTAAATACTTTTAAGCAGGGCAGAATGAAAAGCAGACCTCCTCAAAACAAAAATTACCAGAATAAAAATCAGACCTACAACAAAAACAGAGGCAAATAACTTTTAGGTTTGAGCTATATTTTTTAGACTTTTACCTCTTTCCATTTACATCTCCTGAAAACCATAAAGGCAACTATGGCTATAAAAGTCTCAGCAATCGGAACTGCTGCAAAGATTCCATTCAAACCGAAGTCTGTGTATTCTTTAAAAAAGTAGGCCATCGGAATCTGAAATGCCCAGAACCCCACAAAATTGATCCATGTAGGAGTAGTTGTATCACCGGCACCATTTAATGCCTGAATCATGACCATACCGATACCATAAAAGATAAATCCTGACCCTATGATCTGAAGGGCCCTTACTCCTATATCCTTCACAGCAGGTACATCAGTAAAAAAACCAATGATCGGGGCAGATAAAAAGATAAAGATCAAGCTGACAAAAGCCATAAATATGGCATTATATTTTGTACCTAAATTGAGCGGAAAAATATCCTGCCATCAAATGTAGAAGAAATATGGAGCATAATCTGCTATTAAGGTTCAAAATTTTGTATTGTGGGTAGGT
>JAYTNJ010000080.1:0-3590 GCA_043748345.1 Saprospiraceae bacterium | reverse complement strand
CTTTTTGCTTTGATAGCGTCTATGTATGGTATGTCACCGTATGCATCTGTGATTAAAGAGTACATCCAGGCTCTCATGATAAGAGCTACTGCTTTAGTTCCGTTATCTTTAGTCTCCTCTGCTGCATTAATTATATTTTGGATATCTCTTAGCTTGTTATAAGATGTATTCCAAATTCCGTTTATTTCTCCCCAAAGATACCTGTCTTCATTTACAAACTGATTTTTGGCAGTATGTTGTACGACTATGTTACCAATACCCCAACTTTCACCCAAAACCTGATTCATCATGTCCCTTTGAATATCAGGAAGCAATAATTGGGAAGTCACTTTTTCAGGAGCATTTTTATTGGTATTAATTTGATCGAAATCCTTTGTACAAGAAAAGGTCACCATACTGATGATCATCGCCATCAGAAATATATTCAATTTTTTCATTTATATTTTTATTTTAATATGATTATAATTAGAATTTTAACCCTACATTGATACCAAAACTTTTGGTGGATGGTATAGCCACAGACTCCACACCGGGAATAATAGTACCACCTGAAGTAGATGCTGTTTCAGGATCCATATGTGGTACTTTTGACCACAACATAAGATTTCTCCCCACTACGGATAAAGTAATATCTCTAACACCTGATTTACCCAAAATTTTATTTGGTATTGTATATGAAAACTGAACTTCTCTTAGTTTAGTAAAGCTCGCATCATAGATAACACCTTCTACCAATCTTCTACCCAAGGTATAACTAGTATGCCACTCTCTAGCTGAAAGTTTGACTGTATTTGGAGAAAATTTACCTTCAGTCCCTAAAACTACCCCATCACCTATCACACCATTGCCTGCTTTGGTCATGTCATAACCATCAGCTCTACCTTCCAATGTCTCTGAGATGATACCACCTTCTCTCCCTACTGTCTGTGTGTGAGAATAAATCTCTCCACCTTGTCTGGTATCAAATAAGATACTTAGAGATAAACCATTATAACTAAAGGTATTTCTGAGACCAGCCATCCAATCGGGATTGTAATTGCCAAGTTTAATACGTTCTGTTGTAGCTAAAGGTTTGCCATTAGCAGAAAATACTATCTGTCCAACATACTGCCCTGTAACATCATAATATTTGCTTTTTGGATCAGCTGAAACTCTCACATATCCAATACCGTACATATCTCCCATTCTCTCTCCAACTCTAGCTTCTACTGTAATATATCGGTTAGCCATAACATAGTTATTGATCTTTTGACCTGATTCAGGATCAGTATAAAGTTCCTTTACAGTGCTTCTGTTTGCCGCCCAGTTTATATCAACATCCCAATTAAAACCTTTTGGATTTTTAAATGGTGTAAGATGCAGTACCGCTTCTACACCATTGTTCTGGATTAATCCTGCATTGATTATTCTCGTAGAATACCCTGTTGTATTACTTAATTGTATAGGTAATATCTGATTTTCACTATTAGAATTGTAATATGTCAGATCAAGACCCACTCTGTTCATTAAAAATTTAAGCTCTGTTCCTATTTCAAAAGAAGAACTGATTTCAGGTTTTAAGTTTGCATTTGGCAATGCGGCGGACTCTTCAAAAGTCGGTAGCCCATTTGCAGCTGTTTGTGCATTATACGTCGCCAACAGTTGATATGGATCAGTATCATTTCCAACTTGTGCATATCCTAACCTGAGTTTTCCGTAGGAAAATGTTTTATTATCTAATCCCAATAATTCAGAAAATACAAGACTGCTACTCGCACTGTAATATAGGTAACTGTTATTATCTGATGGCAACGTACTCGACCAGTCATTTCTTAAAGATAAATCTAAAAATAAATAATTCTTGTATCCAATATTACTGAAGGCATATAGACTGTTAATTCTTTTCTTTGAATTGAACGCAAAGGATTGAATAGCGACTTTACTATTGTTTAATGAATAGATGCCGGGTACTGCAAGTTCAGGGGCACTTACATCAGATAAATTAAATCTGGAATCTAACCTGTTGCCACCTAATGAAACTGAATAAGTTAAATCCTGGTTAGTCTGTGGTGCATATGCCAATAAAAAATCTGAATTTCTTTCTTCAGAAAAGAGTTTTTCTTCTCTGTAGCTACCTAACTTAAATCTTTGAGTGCTGTAAGCTCTTTTTCTAGCCCTGAATTCATTGTTGATGTCAGTTCCACTTCTCAGCATAAGACTTAGAGCAGATGTGAATTGATAATTAAGAGACACATTTCCGAACACTCTATTCAAATCCTGACTATTTGTATTTTCAAATACGTTGAAATATGGATTATCGTGGTAATTATAATTAAATCCGAACTGGTTTATTCCTTCTCTGCCTGCCTGCCAGTAATTCTTTGAAGATTCTATACTTGTATTCCTTGGAAACCAGCAATTGAATAAATACATAATATTTTCGGTACCATAGCTTAAGTTAGGTCTGTTATCGCTTTTATTATTCATTACATTGACATTCATTCTAACCTTAAGTTTTTCATTAAGATTGTACCCACCATTCAACGAAGTAGTAAATCTGTTTAGATCTGTGTTAGGAACGATACCTGTTTGGTTTAGAGATGTGAACGACAATCTAAAATCTGATTTATCATTGCTTCCGGAGAATGCTATATTATTGGTATATGCATGTCCTGTTTGAAAGAAATTTTTGATATTGTCAGGCTGAGGACTAAAAGAAGTTGACGAGATAGTACCACGTTGCATCAATTGAGCCGAAAGAGATACAGGTCCGATTACAGTGTAAAGATTACCCACATCTCCTGCTCTAAAGCCATTTGAAGTAGGTGAATCATATTGTGCTAACAATTGTCCGCTCATTTTAGGTCCCCAACTTTCGTCTACCCCATCTCTGAGTCCTCCACCATTTCCATCTACAAAATTAAATTCGCCATTCAATCCCTGACCATAAACATTCTGATAATCGGGTAAGATTAGAGGATTTTCAAATGTTACTGTAGAATTGACAGAAATACCTAATCCTTTATTCCTGGCACCAGTTTTAGTTTTTATGACAATCGCACCATTGGCAGCTCTTGAGCCGTAAAGCGCTGTTGCACTTGCTCCTTTAAGTACTGTCATGGTTTCGACATCATCTGGATTCACAAATCCTGCACCATTGCCATAATCGGCTTCCTGAAAACTTCTGCCTGACGAACCATTAAATTGGTTAGTGATAGGAACGCCATCTACTACAAACAAAGGCTGATTATTATTTATATTTAAAGATCGTTCTCCTCTAATACTTACCCTCGATGATGCGCCAATACCACTTGGGTTACCCACTACGGTAACACCAGCTACCTTTCCTGCCAATGAATTCAAAATATTTGTTTCTCGTGCTTTTACCAAATCATCACCTTTTACTTCCTGAACAGCATATCCCAACGCCTTTTTCTCCCTTTTGATACCCAAAGCAGTAACCGTTATTTCACTTAAACCTATAGCGTCCTCTTCCAGAACAACCATAAATGAAGTTTGACTGCTGACTGGTATACTTTGAGTTTTATAACCCACATAACTGACCGTAAATGATGAGCTTGAACTTCTTACCATAATCTCAAAATTACCTT
>JAYTNJ010000079.1:0-7588 GCA_043748345.1 Saprospiraceae bacterium | reverse complement strand
AATGAAAAAGTAATTATTATAAAATAAATTGGTACTTACAAATTTAATCACACTACGAAAAAAATTTGAGGTGGCGAAAGTATATCAAATAATAAATTATATAAAACCAAGATTGATATTGCAGTTTTTGATTAGCTTGGTTTTATTTACAACTAGCATAGGGCAACAATCTAAAAATTCTTTTTGGATAAATGTTGGAATAGGTCAAAGTATTCCGGATAAAAGATTTGATCTTCTAAATTTGGGTTTCAACCCACAAGATTTTAAAGATATGGTAGTAAATCCAAATAAAGGTGCACCCCCTGATATGGAGTACAGAGTTTCATTATTATACAACCACAGATTTGAAAATAGGATAAATTTGGGTTTAGAGGGTGGTTATTCTTTATTGATAAATAAAATAAAATTGCCCGTCAATAGCATCGAATATTTTAAGTTTCCTTTTGCTATTTTCTTTTACGCCAAAGAATCTAAATATCATAGATTACAGCTGGCTCCTATGGTTAGTTTTTGTATTTCGTCCAATGAAAATAGTGAGCTTGGCCTTGGATTTTCAGGAGTCAGTAATATTTCTTTTAAAAAGACAATAAGTGTTTTAGGAAGATCGGAAATACTTCATAGATATAAATGGGATTATTCTTCTTTTGAATTATTTTCATTTCTGTATTTGAATATAAATAAATTGAGGCTTGAGTTGGGCGTAAGATCTGTGCATTTAAAATATCTAGATAATGCCATAGCTAATAATGGTTTAAATCCGGATACTTACAATCCGTTTAAAATGCGATTTCAGTTGAGCTATGCACTTTGGCAGAAATAGATTTGATTGATTTGTAAAATACTTAGATGTGATATTGTGTTTGATTTATGTACTTTTGTACCTAAATATTTTTAGTGCATGTGTAAAATTCTGCAAGCATTCTCATTCAGCTTTTGCTTGATGCTCATAGTTGGATGCGGAGAAATCCCAAAAATTTCGTCAAGTTCTCCTCGTGTTGTTGTAGACTCGATTGCTATGGATGAATCTAATCTATTGGCTTTATTCAAAAAAGAAGGTGATGCTTACATTGTTCCATGGAATTACTTGATGAGCGTAAAATTTGAAGAAAAATATGATGAAAAAATGGGCATGGAAGTCTCTTTTCCCATTTTTAATGATACATTAAAAGTGCTGGATGGTCAAAATGTCATTGTTGAAGGGTTTTATATCCCAGTGGACGAGACGGGAAATGAAAATATTGTTATCCTTTCTGCCTATCCTTTTGCTCAGTGTTTTTTTTGTGGTAAAGCTGGTGTTGAGTCTATCATTGATATTCTGTCGCCCACCAAACTTCCTCGTTTGAAAATTGACAGTAAAATTAAATTTAAAGGAAGATTTAAATTGAATAGAGACAACTTTGATTTTCTTATCTATGTGCTCGAACAGGCTGAATTGGTAAAATAGATACTTAGATGGATCATAAATACAAAACAATACTGCGAATACAAGAGACAATTTCAATGAATTTTTTGACTCTTTTCGGATAATTAAGCAGATTATATTCACTTAATTTACCACAATTGCTGATATTTTTTTAATTTATTAACAAAATATGAGACCACTCAGTCAAAAAATCCCTTTCCGTCTCTTAAAAACTACTTATCTTTGCGGGCTAAAAAAAAGAATCTGTTATGTACATAGAAAATAACAAGTTTGTGCTAGAGGGTGGTATCGACCCCTTAGTTCTCTCTGAAAAATATGGATGCCCTGTATATATTTATGAGACAGCCACAATGAAAAAGCAATATGACAGACTTGTACATGCTTTTGATTTAAAAAAACTGAAAATAAATTACGCCTGTAAAGCTTTAAATAATATATCAGTTCTGAAATTTTTTAAATCATTGGGAACAGGACTCGATACAGTCTCCATACAGGAAGTGAGGGTAGGGCTTATGGCTGGATTCAGAGCTGAAGATATTATCTACACTCCCAATTGTGTATCGATTGAAGAGCTATCACAAGCTGTGGAGATGGGCGTAAAGATTAATATTGACAATCTTTCTATTTTAGAGCAGTTTGGGAGCATTTATCCAGATTATCCGGTATGCATACGTATCAATCCGCATATTATGGCAGGTGGCAACAGCAAGATCAGTGTAGGGCATATAGATTCTAAATTTGGTATATCATTTCATCAGACTCCACACATACACCGTATTGTAAAGACACACAGTATGGTGATAGAAGGCATTCATATGCATACAGGAAGTGATATTATGGATATAGATGTTTTCCTACAAGGGGCTGAAATTCTGTTGAGTGTGGCTAAGGATTTTAAGGACCTTCAGTATGTGGATTTTGGAAGCGGCTTTAAAGTGCCTTATAAAGAAGAAGATATAGAAACCGATATAGAAGAGCTCGGTGAAAAAATAAGTAAAAGATTTAAGCAGTTTTGTTACGAGTATGGCAGAAGTTTAACTCTTATGTTTGAACCAGGTAAGTTTTTGGTAAGTGAGGCCGGTATTTTTCTTGTAAAAGTAAATGTGGTAAAGCAAACTACATCTACCGTTTTTGCAGGCGTTGACTCAGGGTTAAATCATTTGATCAGGCCTATGCTGTATGATTCTTACCATAAAATAGTGAATATCTCTAAGACAGAAGGGCGATATAGAATTTATAATATCGTAGGATATATCTGTGAAACTGATACTTTTGGAGTAAATCGAAAAATGACAGAAATAAACGAAGGAGATATCTTAGCTTTTTATAATGCAGGAGCTTACTGTTTTACCATGTCATCCAATTATAACTCAAGATACAGACCAGCTGAAGTATTAATCCATGAAGGTAAAGATTATCTGATACGGGAGAGGGAAACCATGGAGGATATATTAAAGAATCAAATTAATATAGATATTTTCAACGAGCCAAAAGCTTTACAATCACCGGGCATGGACCGTCATAATGTAAAGGAAATAAGCTACAATGAAATAACATTGGATCAAAAGAAATAACTAATAACATGAATCAGCAGGGTAGAGTATTTTGTATATTATTATTTCTTATGTTTACTGTATTTTTATTTTCCTGTAAAAAGGAAGTGAAACCTGTTAATATTAATGGCAAGATGCTAAAAGCCATCCAATCTAATATGATCAATACTGACGATGGTATTCAATTAGCCCTTGAGGAAGACAGCATTGCCAAAATATATTATCTGGTAAGACATGCGGAAAAAGATACTTCCATAAAAGAAGAACCACCTTTGACACCTGATGGACTGAAGAGGGCAACAAAGCTGGCAGATATTATGAGAGGCACGAGATTGGATGCTATTTATTCTACGTTAACAATTCGAACCATGTATACAGTTGATTCTCTGGCAGACATAAAGGCAATGAATATCAAGCCTTATGAAAATAAGGAACTTAAAATACTTCTGGATGATGTTAAAAAATCGACTGAATTTAACCGCATTTTTATAGTGGGCCATTCAAATACTATTCCTGCTATTACGAATACACTTGCGGGTAAAGATGTATTTACCAGAACCTTTGATGAAAATGAATATGATAATTTCATCATTATTGTAGAGAAAAAATCAGGCATTTCTGATGTCTACCTACTTAAGTACTAACGTGACTAATTATTTTCTAATATTAAGATTATATTAGTCGGATTGACCATTAGTGACGCTGCCCAATAAATTAGGAATCTCATACATCCAACATTGATTTAAAATGATTTCATCCAGATATAATCCTTCAGAAATTGAGTCCAAGTGGTATAGTCATTGGACAGAAAAAAATTATTTCCATTCAGTGCCTGATGAACGTGAGGCATATAGTATTGTCATACCGCCACCCAACGTGACCGGTGTTCTTCATATGGGACATATGCTTAACAATACCATTCAGGACATTCTGATCAGAAAGGCAAGAATGGATGGGAAAAATGCTTGTTGGGTTCCCGGAACGGATCATGCGTCTATTGCTACTGAAGCCAAAGTGGTAAAAATGTTGCGTGAAAAAGGTATTAAAAAAGGTGATCTGACACGCGATCAGTTTCTTGATTACGCATGGGAATGGAAAGAAAAATATGGTGGCATCATTCTGGAACAGCTTCAGAAACTGGGTGCTTCCTGTGATTGGGAACGAACTGCTTTTACTATGGATGAGGTTCGCTCGGAAGGTGTCGTAAAAGTATTTGTAGACCTGTACCATAAAGGGAAATTGTATAGGGGCAATCGTATGGTAAACTGGGACCCTGAAGCCAAGACAGTGCTTTCAAATGAAGAAGTCATTTATGGATTGGAACAATCCAGGCTTTTTCATATTAAATATGAAATTGAAGGAACTGATCAATATATTACGGTGGCCACTACAAGGCCTGAAACAATCATGGGAGATACAGCGATTGCTGTCCACCCTGATGACCCACGGTATTCACATCTGGAAGGAAAAAATGCCATTGTTCCAATCATCGGACGAGTAATACCTATTATCAGAGATACTTATGTGGAAATGGAGTTTGGTACAGGTGCTCTGAAAGTCACTCCCGCCCATGATGTCAATGATTATGAGATGGGAAAACGGCACGGCCTGGACATTGTCGATGTTTTTAATGAAGACGGTACCATGAGCCCGGAAGCAACGATATATATAGGTGAAGACAGATTCGTTGTTCGTAAAAAATTTGCAAAAGACCTCGAGCTTGCTGGAAATGTAGCTAAAATTGAAGATTATCAAAATAATGTAGGACGTTCTGAACGGACAAATAGTGTTGTTGAGCCCAGATTGTCGCTTCAGTGGTATGTGGATATGAAGTCACTGGCTGACCCAGCCCTTGAAGCTGTTATGAAAGACGAAGTTGAGTTTTTTCCAAAAAATCAAAAAAATATTTATCGTCATTGGATGGAAAATATCAAAGATTGGTGTATTTCCAGACAATTGTGGTGGGGTCACAGGATACCTGCATATTATTATAACGGGGATACCTTCGTTGCTGAGACAGCGGATGAAGCTTTGATGTTGGCTAAGGTAAAGTATCCTGATTTGAGCCCGGATGACTTAAGACAGGATGAAGATGTACTCGACACATGGTTTTCTTCATGGTTATGGCCGATTACGGTCTTTGACGGGTTTAAGGATAAAAAAACGCTTGAGTATTACTACCCCACGTCCGTGCTGGTGACAGGTTGGGATATCATTTTTCTATGGGTCGCCAGGATGGTAATGGCAGGGTATGAATGGGAAGGCAGACGACCATTTGAGCATGTATATTTCACAGGAATGGTAAGAGATAAGTTAAGACGAAAAATGTCGAAATCTTTGGGTAATAGCCCTGATGCGTTGAAGTTAATAGAAGATTTTGGAGCTGATGGTGTACGTTTTGGAATGATGTCATGTTCTCCTGCAGGAGGAGATTTACTTTTTGATGAAAAGTTATGCGAGCAAGGGAGAAACTTCTGTAACAAAATATGGAATGCTCTTAGGCTGGTAGATGGCTGGGAGTCAACTGAGCAGTCCGATCCCACTCCATCAGATCTACTGGCTTTTGCCTGGATTTCGCATAAAATGAATGCCCTTGTTACAGAAATAGAAAAAAATTTTAAAGAGTACAGGCTTTCTGAAGCGTTGATGACTATTTACAGCTTTGTGTGGACAGACTTTTGTTCATGGTATCTGGAGATGATCAAACCGCCTTATGAAGGAAAAATATCATTACAAACAAAAGTCAATAGCATTGAACTTTTTAGCAAAATTTGTGCCTTAGCACACCCTTTCTTACCTTTTATTACAGAGGAAGTCTGGCATGTGCTCAAGAAACGAACTGACGGTGATGATTGTATTATCAGCGCATATCCACCCATCATAAACTTTGATCAATTGATCATAGACCGAGTAGAACAGGCTAAGGAAATTATTACCGGAATTCGGGATATTCGAAATAAACATGGGATCAAAATGAAGGATGAGTTGGATGTATATTTAATAAAAAGTGAGAAGTCTTCTTTATTGATCAATCTTGCCGGATGGAAAGAAATATGTGTAAAGTTGGGTAACCTGAAAAATATTTCAACTACGGAAAACGAAAATATCTCCGGTATCACATTCATCTCAGGTACACAAAAATGTATCGTGGTAGTTCATCAGGATTTGGATGTTAATGCTCAGATTTTTGAAAAGAAAAAAGAACTTTCTTATCAGGAAGGTTTTGTATCTTCAGTCCGCAAAAAACTTGAAAATGATCGATTTGTGGGTAGCGCACCAAAAGATGTGGTAGATAAGGAGATGGCTAAACTCTCTGATGGCCAGGAGAGAATCAGGCTTTTAAGTGATGAGATTTTTCATTTGGAGTCTTTACCACATTAAGTTTTTACTTTTCCATGAGGAAATGTGTTTTAAGTATTCATTACCCGTTTTTTATCATGTAAAACCTTTTCGTTAAATTTACGGTTTATCTCAGTAACAGTCTTTCAACTCCCCTCCTTGCATTCTTCATATTGCTATTTATTTAATATTTTGGTGTAAAATCATATATTATGTAAAAGTATTATGTATTTTTGTCTCTTATTAAGTATTTTTTTAATATATACTTGTGAATTATGAAAAGGTTTCTTTGCACATGTTGTATCATGCTTTGTGTTGTATTTGCAACATTTAGCCAAAATCCGCAAAACAAATCGGGTATTACTTTTAAGAAGATGTTTATGGACTATCAGACCCCTAATGGAGGTAACATTACCAAGTTTAATGATTATCGCCATGGATTTGAAATTGGGTTTCAGCGATTACTGTCAGATAAGGTAAATCTTGCATTGCCGGCAAGGTATGGAGTAGTCGATTCGAACCCGGATTCTATAAACGGTTTCAAAAAGAGATTGATTAGTCTTGATGCTCAGTTTCAGTATCAGTTCAATCAAGCGGGAAGAAAAGTAGTGCCATATGTAGTGGCAGGTATTGGGGGTGTGTATGAAGACGCTGGAGAATTTAATGTGCAAATTCCTGCCGGACTTGGTGTTTATTTTAGACTTGCCCCCAAAGCATACGTGCATTTTCAGTCTGAATTCAGATACTCGTTTTCAGAAAATAGAAATAACCTCCAGCATGGTGTAGGGCTTACATATTTATTTGGTAAAACTCCAGAAGAAGCCCCTAAACCGGAAATTAAAAAAGCAGACAGCGACAATGATGGTATTCCTGATGAACTTGATTTATGTCCGAATGCTTTTGGAGCAAAGGAATTGAATGGTTGCCCCGATAAAGATGAAGACGGAGTAGCTGATTACCTGGATAAATGCCCTGAGACTAAGGGTTTAATTGAATTTAATGGTTGCCCTGATACAGATGGAGATGGTATACCTGACAATTCGGATGAATGTCCTAATGTCGCCGGTATAGCTTCTAATAAAGGTTGCCCTGAAAAAATAGAAGCACCAAAAGTTATAGATTCGGATGGTGATGGCATTGAAGATTCTAAAGATAAGTGCCCCGATCAGAAGGGTACAATAGATGCTTTGGGATGTCCGGATAGGGATGGCGATGGCATTGCTGACAAAGAAGATAAATGTCCTGAAAAAGCTGGACTTAAAATTTATTATGG
>JAYTNJ010000078.1:0-3427 GCA_043748345.1 Saprospiraceae bacterium | reverse complement strand
CGGCATCAACAAGATCCTTGATAGTAATGTCATGCGGAACGTGCCCGGAAACTTTATATCCTCTTCTTTTTGACTCCACCACACTTTTAAGAAATAGAGGACCTAGCAAGGTGTTTTCAGTTATTTTTATTAAATCAACTTTAAAATTTTCTAATGTGTCAAGCATGGTTTGCAGGTCCTTTTCATCGGCAATTTCCAGATCTCTCTTCCAGATCGAATTGATGCCTTCGAGCTTTCTACCAGCAGTAAATATTTGTGGTCCTAATAATTTATGACTATTGATTTGATCTCTCCACTCCAAAACCTGCTCGCCAAGGTCACTTGCCATATCACGGACGGTCGTAATACCATATGCTATATAAACAGGAAATAACGCTTTGTTATCTTCAATAAGATCTTCTCCTTCTATATGTACATGCATATCCCATAAGCCCGGAATGACAAATTTGCTTTTGCCATCAATTTGAAATTCTGATCTGACAAGATGCTTTAAATCAGTATAACCGCCAATTTTTTTTATCTTTGAATTTTCTACTAATATAGCTTTACCCTGCTGTATACTTCCATTTGTAACATCAACTATTTGGACATTATAGATCAAAATACCATGGTAATTTATTTGTTGATGGCTTATATTTTTTGTGGAGCAGGAATCAAAAGTTACTACTAGTAAAATTGCAGCGATGACTATTGTTAAATTTTTCATATTCATCTATTACTTGAATGCGGGTAATGTTATGACCCATAACTTATTTTAGACTTCAGATTGCAAACAAAATAAAAAATCGTCACAATACCAAATCTTATATTTATTATCATCGGATCTGCCTAAATTAACAGGATTGTAAAATCAAACATATTTCTTTTTATTCCTTTAGAGTTATGTTTAATTAGTTACGTATAAATTGCCTATCTTTGAAACAGGTATTTATCACAGACTGTTTTTATCTAATAAATAATAACAAAAACCCATGAAGTTTTACACAATAATATTATTGGCTTTTGCATCTGCCAGTGCTGTAGCCCAAAATCAATCCAACGTGTTGCCTTTTCAAGACATCTCAGAATATCCGGTTACATTTACCAGCGAAAATATGGTAGCCAGGATGATAGATGGACTGGGATTTAGATTTTATTGGGCAACCGAAGGACTCAGGCCAGATGATTTATCTTTCAGACCCACCAAAGAAGCCAGGTCTTCCGAAGAAACGATTGACCATGTGATGGGATTATCGGCCATGATACTCAACTGTATTAAAAATACTCCCAACATAAGATCAGGTGAAGAAACATCAGCTTTGGTATTTGCTGATAAAAGAATAATCACACTTGACAATTTATGGACAGCACGTCAGATATTGATGTCGGGAAAAGTAAAAGTGGAAGCTCTCAAAATTATCATGGTCAGAAAGGAAGGCAATCAGGAAATGCCAATATGGAATCTGATCAACGGCCCTATTTCCGATGGTCTTTGGCATGTGGGCCAGATTGTTACTTTCCGCAGATCTACGGGCAATCCTTTTAATGGTAAAGTAAGTGTTTTAAGCGGTAAATTGAGACAATAATTTATTTATGATGAAAATCTAAAAATGCTTTCAATACTTCTTCGGGAGTTTCTACATGGGGGTAATGTCCGGAATTTTGCAGCAATACGATGTCTGCGTGGGGAATCACCTCCCCGTATCGCTGGGCTGCATGTTGACCCGAAATGGGGTCTTCGATACCATTTATGAGTCTTAAAGGTACTACTCCCTTCACCAGGGGAGTCACCCATCTCTCCCGTTTTATCTTTCTTTCCATCATATATTGAATGAGTTTTGGCATCATGGAGATGCCGTTGTTATCGACAAGGAGTTTCCAGTTTTGATGAAGAAAATCAGCGTCGGGTGGATGTTGACGACTGAAAATTGCCACCATATTTTTATTGAATGTCTTTTCGGAAGTCAATCTGGCCACCAAGGGTCCTATAAAAGAAAGGAGCAGTTTCTGGATCAGTCGTGGACGATGTGTCTCCGGTAAGATACCCCCGTTTAAAAATACGCAGGACAGCCATTTTATTTTTGATTTCTTCTCATATTGTCTGGCGAGAAGTTCCTGAGCCACAGTATCACCCAAATCGTGCGCCAGAATATGGGCTTGAGTGATGCCCAGACATAAGACCAGACGCTCTATCTTATCTGCCTGCAAATCTACTGTAATGGCTATTTTGGGTTTGGATGATCTGCCCAACCCTATGAGATCTGATGCGACTACGTCAAAATGTGTAATAAGGGCGGGCCACATTTTTTCAAAATCCCAGGATGAGGTAGGAAACCCATGAATACAGATCAATGATTCACCTTGTCCCGATCGTTGATAGAATACATTCAATCCGTCTATAGATTCGGTATTGCCCCCATGGTACCACGTATCTGCGTTTATGCTCATTGTAGAATACTAATCAATTAAAAGATCCATCAGTAAGAAGTAGATAATAAACTATGATATTCATCACAAAGATAATAAGATATTGGCCGATGCTACGCATCTTTTTAGCACATTAGAGCCGTAGGCTCGAAACATCTTGTAACCACGGATTTTAATCCGTGGTATATACCATAAATTGAGAAAAAGTGCTGTAGGCACGGCCCATATATGATACAACTTTCTGCTATCACAAGGGCAAAACAATCATAAACTCACTTCCTTCCCCTTCCTTAGTATCCACCTTCAACTCTCCGCCATGTGCTTTTACAATATCATAGCTCAAACTCAATCCTAAACCTGTGCCCTGTCCGGTGGGTTTGGTAGTAAAGAATGGCTGGAAAATTTTATCTTTGATGGCGTCGGGGATGCCGGAGCCGTTGTCTTTGATGGCTATCCGCAGTTGGGAGGTAGCTGTTAGCTCTGTACGAACTGCAACGGATGGTGCGTAATTTACATCTTTTCCTTTTGACAACATTTGTTTATGTTTTTCGTTTACAGCATAAAAGGCGTTGGTGATGAGATTGAGTAAAACTCTTCCAATGTCTTGTGGGATGACGTCAATCTTTGGAAGCTTGGGGTCAAAATCAGTAATGAGTTCCGCATTAAAGTCTTTATTTTTGGCCCGCAGACTTTGATATGCCAACTTTAAGTATTCATCAGCGAGAGCATTAATATCTGTAGGCTCTTTTTTGCCTGAGCTTGTGCGCGAGTGTTCGAGCATACCCTTGACTATGCTGCTGGCTCGTTTGCCATGGTGGTTGATTTTTTCAAGGTTTTGTTCTATGTCGTTTGCAATAGCAAATCCTTCTTGTACATCTCCTTTTTTAAACTCTTCTTTCATTTCTTTAATCAACTCATTGCTTACCTCCGAAAAATTATTGACAAAATTGAGTGGGTTCTGAATTTCGTGGGCGATACCTGCAGTGAGTTCTCCCAGACTTGCCATTTTCTCGGATTGGAT
>JAYTNJ010000077.1:0-31968 GCA_043748345.1 Saprospiraceae bacterium | reverse complement strand
TTAAGCCCTAAGATTCTTTGCATAGCTCCTGAAAAAAGACTTTCATGGCAATATCACCACAGGAGATCAGAATATTGGAAACTCATCGACGGTGTAGCTGGTTATATTAAAAGTGATACAGACGGACAAACTGTGGTTCACCATATGGTCATGAATAAGACTCTTATACTGAAACAGGGGGAGCGCCACCGATTAGTCGGTCTTCATGACTGGGGCATTATAGCAGAAATCTGGAAACATACTATGCCGGATCATCCATCTGATGAAAATGATATTGTGCGGCTTCAGGATGATTTTGGTAGGTAGTAAACAGTTAAAAATTATGATAATCTAAAGTTACGTTTCAGAAAAATATGTAATACTGAAGTTAAAGTTTTGATTATCATGTAAATGCCCTACAACCTTATTTTAGCAAAACATATAATTTTCCAGGTCGAAATACAAAGCGGTCTAATAAAATATTTCGATTTTGGATGGTGAAGGGTTTTTCTTCATAGATTTTATCGACAAATATTTTAGCTATCAAACATTACTATGAGTATTTTTACTCAAAGTAATTAGTAAAAATACTCAAGCTTTGTAACTTGTGCAAAATTTAGATAATGATCGTTCGTGAAGCTTACCACGTATTAGCCAACCGATTAGATAATGAGGAGAGAAAATTTATCCAGATTTTGGTTGGGCCAAGGCAAGTGGGTAAAACGACGATTATTCAACAATATTTAGAAAAAGCAACGACATCATATTTAACAGTCAGTGCAGATGAAGTAGGATTTATAGATGACTTATGGTTAGAGAAACACTGGAATATTGCTCGTATCAAATGCCAAATAAATGGAAAATTCTTACTGGTTGTTGATGAAGTTCAAAATATTTCGAATTGGTCATCTCGGGTTAAAAAATTATGGGATGAAGATACAAGGCTAAAACAAAATATTAAAATTGTCTTACTTGGATCGTCAAGGCTACTAATACAAAATGGATTATCTGAGTCATTGGCTGGTAGATTTGAGAAAATATATGTTGGTCACTGGTCATATACAGAAGTATTTGAAGCGTTTGAAGTCAGTGAAAATCAATATGCATGGTTTGGGTCATACCCAGGTTCAATATCTTTAATACCTGATGAAAAAAGATGGAAGTCTTACATTCAGTCATCCATAATTGACACTGTAATTAAGAAAGACATTTTGCAGCTAACAAGGGTTTTAAAACCAATGCTGCTTGAGAATTTATTTTATTTAGGTTGTCAGTATAGCGGTCAAATTCTTTCGTATAATAAGATAGTTGGTCAGTTGCAAGATGCTGGCAATACTACGACATTGACACATTATTTATCATTGTTGAGTAGTAGTGGTGTGTTAAGTGGCATAGAAAAATATAGTGGCGGATATATAAATCGAAGGCACTCAAGCCCTAAATTTATGGTTCAAAATACTGCATTCATTGGAGCTACATCAAAGTATAGTTATTCAGAAGCGCATTCAACACCAGATCAATGGGGTAGGGTAGTTGAATCTTGCGTTGGGGCACATTTTATAAATTATAGTTACAGTGAAGATTTTAAAGTTTTTTATTGGCGAGAAAATAATGATGAAGTTGATTTTGTACTAGAATACCACGGTCGATGTATTGCTATAGAAGTTAAAAGTAGTACTCAGAGAACTAAAAATGGTATGACAGCGTTTGTCAAGGCTTTTTCTCCAGATAGAGTATATGCAATTTCAGAAAGTGGTCTAAGCTGGAAAGACATTATAAAAATAAATCCCACTATATTATTTTAGTTAACCATATAATTTTTTCATGTCGAAATACATAGCCATCATGGCAGGAGGTATCGGCAGCCGATTTTGGCCGTCGAGTACTACAGACAGACCTAAACAATTTTTAGATATTCTCGGAATAGGCAAATCCTTGATTAGAATGACTTTCGAGCGATGTCTTCATTTAGTACCGCCTGATCATATTCTGATTGTGACCAATAAAAGGTATAAAAAATTGGTCATGCAGCATCTGCCCGAATTGCCCGAAAACAATATCCTTTGTGAGCCGAGTATGAACAATACTGCACCCTGTGTAGCCTATACCGCTTTGCGCATTCATGCTATGGAACCTGATGCCACTTTTGCAGTTCTACCATCGGATCATGTCATATTGAAAGAGGAGGCTTATGTGAATATTTTGGGACAGGCATTTGATTTTGCTGCCAATAATGATGCATTAGTAACACTAGGTATCCAGCCTACAAGGCCAGATACAGGTTATGGATATATCAATTATGACGCAACGGTAATTCCAAATCAAGAAAACAAAATATTTAAAGTCCGGTCCTTTAAAGAAAAACCAAATACCCAAACGGCCCGGCATTATCTGGATTCCGGCGAATATCTTTGGAATGCAGGCATGTTTGTTTGGAGTGTGCCTTCTATTTTGAAATCTTTTGAGTCAAATGCTCCGGAGATTTTAAAAAGATTAACCCAAGATACGAGTTATTTTAATACTGAAAAAGAGCAGGAATATATAGACTCCGTATATCCTGAAACTGAAAATATATCTATTGATTATGCCATATTGGAGCGCGCAGATAATGTATATACTTTGCCTGCGGACATTGGCTGGAGTGATCTCGGAACATGGAGTAGCCTTCATGCTTATATGGCAGAAACCGATGATCTTGTAACAATAGGCAAAAACATTCATCTCATAGAATCCAAAGACGTCATCGTTATGTCCAATAATGATAAAACCATTGTCATCAAAGGTCTACAAGATTACATTGTAATAGATGAGGACAATGCTTTATTGATATATCCAAAGGCTGATGAGCAGGAGATCAAGGAAGTGGTGAAGCGGGTGAGCTAAATATTCAAAATATCTTTATTCAATTAAAAATAAATCATTTCCCATAAAGTATGTTTCTAAAGCCATCAATTTCAAAAATATTAAAAAAAGAAATTGACGTCATGATCGCGGCGATTAAGACGCCAGCCATCATGAGAGCAATTCGTAATGTAACTTTAGATCAGAACAATAAAGCAATTTTTGCAGAAATTGATGGTTATGAAACTGTTTTATTTTATGATGGCACCAATGAAATAGTAAAATTGACATGTGACTGTCGGAGTAAAGAAAAATATTGTGCCCATAAGGCGCACTTTCTATTGCATTTATCCAAACTGGATGATGATAAGATTTTAAAAAAAGTCACGTCAAGCTTTGACAAAACGAACAATATCGTAAGGTTGAAAATACCGTCTCTAATCACCGAATTTAAGATTTCAGAGTCAAAAGAAATAGCCGCCAAACTCACAACTACGGACGTCAACTTAATACAACAGCGCATTAAAGAAGTATTAAAATCTGGCTATCCGATGTCAAGAGAATTTTCAGTTTATTTGATTGAAAATGAATGGATCGAAGTCAATATTGTTGCAAAAACATATTCTGGTAATTTCAGATTAGCTAAGTTGATTTTTAAAAAAGTGGATAGAGATATTGTAATAGTTCCATCATACTATCAACAATCAAAGATAAATGTAAATCTGGAACATGAAATAGCCTACCTTTTCAGCGAAGAAACGTGGCTAAATATATTGCTAAATACAGGGAAATACGAATATCAGGCAGTTGTTGATATCCTTATTGAGAAATCAAAAGTCAGTGATGCCGATATCAAATCATTTTTTAAGTTGAAGTTTTTGGGTAGGGAAAATGATATCGGGTTGGTTAAATCTGTGAGCACCTACATTACAGCCGATGAAATTAAATCCCAATTGAATTTTGCTTCATTGAAGTCAGAAAATAAAATTCCTATAATCGGAGATATATTGAAAGATATATCAAAAAAAGACTACCTGATGGCAAATGTTATTTTTTGGGTTTCAGAAAAGGCCAATAACAAGTGGTATAGTTGTTTAGGGCAGGCAAAACAAAATAAGGCACTCAATAAGCTAAGTTCCAGTTTTAAAATTGTAGAAAAACCCAGATATTTGGATGATGCACAGTTCGGTTTTTTTAACGCACTAAAGCAGTTGGAACAAGAAGTCAGTAATCAATCCATCAGAAAAACTCAAATTGCAAAATTACTACATGATCAAAAAGATATTGCATGCACGCTTTACCATGTGTTGGACAAAGGTGCGGGGTTCAGGAGACTAGATGAATATAGCGTTAACGACATACATCCTATCAGTTTTAGCGAGTATGACTTACAGATACATATAGAGATTGTAGATTTGTCTGATAAGTACGGATTGCTAAAGTATTTTACTATCGGGGACCAGAAATATGTCTTTTATGATACAGTAAAGGAACCTGAAATCGACTATTATCATGAACAATTGGTGAGTAAAAAGGTGAAAAGCAGCCCCTATAAATTATTTTTGTCTAATCTTCCATTTCATCCAGAGCAATTGAGTTCTACCAATTATTATGGTGAAAATTATAATTCATATGATGATGATGATGACGATTACGATGATGATGAATACGATGACGACGAATACGATGAGGATGAGGAATATGATGAGGATGAGGAATATGATGATGGTGACAAACTAATCAATGAAAGCCCCGCAATAGATAGTAAGATAAATGAATATTTAAATGCGTCTTTTGATATTTTTAAAGATGATAAAAATATTTATTTTATCAATGAAAAATACTTTGAAATGCGTGTTGGTTTTTGTGTGTTTAACAATTTAGGTGTCATTTATGAAAATCCCACAACGCCCAATATTCATAAAAGCTTACCGACGTTTAGGCTTTTTGACAAAAAAATAGAAAATATTGATGCCATACTCCAGATGTGTCATAGTGTCGTAGATGTGACGCTGCCTGATTCACTCCACGTTGATGTTGTAGAACTGCATACACCAAAATATGAGCTTTATTTATCTGAGAGTGAAGATTTTATTATTTTTAAACCTGTCATTAAGTATCAGGACAACGTGGAGCTCATATTACCATTGACAACATTTACTATCTATCAATCAGAAGACACCTCTTTCAAAAGATATGATATATTTCCGGATGATACTATAGGTTTTATGGAATTTTTGGAGAATGCTCATCACGATTTTAGGAAGAGCAACCAACAGTATGGCCAATACTTCTTGCATATCAACACGCTTATGGAAAATATGTGGTTTTTGGAATTTTTTGACCAATGCCGAAAGCGTAATATTACTATTTTTGGCCAGGAAAATTTATCTAAATTCAAATTTAATCAAAATAAAGCCAACATCAAAATAGGCATTTCATCAGGGATTGACTGGTTTGATGTTAACGTAGATATTAAATACGGCAAACAAAAAGTACAGCTGAAGTCTTGGATAGATGCAGTAAAAAACAATCAAAAATTTATTCAGCTCTCTGATGGAAGTTTAGGGCTCCTGCCGGAAGAATGGATCGAAAAACTAAGAACCCTTTCCAAAATATCCCAAAAAGACAAAGATCAGCTTGTCATTAGTAAATTTAACTTTGGACTTTTGGATAGTCAGTTTGATGACGAAATAGACATCAAGTTGAGGAAAGAAATCGCCAAAAAGATCAAACACTTACAGGATTTTGACCAAAGCAAGAGGTATAAGCTACCGTCAACCGTCAAAGCAGAACTCAGGCCTTATCAAATGGAAGGATATCAATGGCTCAAGTCGCTTGAAGAACTTAATTTTGGCGGGTGCCTCGCAGACGATATGGGACTGGGCAAGACGCTGCAGGTACTATCATTGTTGGCAGATTTGGCTGATAAGAAGGCAGGTACAAGCCTGGTGATCGTACCCAGGAGTCTGCTGTTTAATTGGGATGCCGAGATTAAAAAGTTTTGCCCCACGCTCAGACAATACACACACCACGGACAAGGACGATATCAGAGTGCTCAGGATTTTATCACTTATGACCTCATCATCACTACCTACGATACTGCCACATCTGATATAGAATGGCTCAAGGACGTGAAGTTTCATTATATCATACTTGATGAATCGCAAGCAATCAAAAATCCTGTATCTCAAAGATATAAGGCTATGAGATTGCTCCAGGCTCAAAACCGTCTCGTCATGACCGGTACACCTATCGAAAACAATACCTTTGATCTGTTCGCCCAATTTAGTTTTATAAATCCGGGTATCTTTGGATCGGCTGGAAATTTTAAGGAAGAATTTGCCATACCGATAGATAAAAATAGAGACGAACAAACAGCTCTGTTGCTACAGAAGATGGTCAAGCCTTTTTTACTGCGTCGTACCAAGGCACAAGTAGCCACAGACCTCCCTGAGCGTATAGAAAATATTATATACTGCGAGATGGGCCCTACTCAAAAATCATACTATGAAGCGATGAAAAATGAAATCAGAAATGATTTACTTGCAGTTGACAATGAAAAGAATTTTGGTAAATCAAAACTCAAAATCATCGAAGGACTTTTAAGACTGAGACAGATTTGTAATTCTCCCGAACTCATTCATCCTTCCATCAACAAAGATAAAAACATATCCGTAAAAACGGACACACTTCTGGATATCATAGAGAATGAATTGGGTGGTCACAACGCACTAATTTTTTCTCAATTTACTAGTATGCTAGCACTCATCAGGAGAGAGCTGGATGAGAGACACATAAAATACGCATATCTTGATGGAAGTACCCAAAACAGAAAAGCTGCTGTTAAGGAGTTTGAAGACAATGATGATGTCAAACTTTTCTTAATAAGTCTTAAAGCAGGTAACACAGGCCTAAATCTTACAAAAGCCGACTACGTATATATAGTAGATCCATGGTGGAATCCGGCAATAGAAGCCCAAGCCATCGACAGAACTCACCGCATAGGTCAGACCAAAAATGTATTTGCTTACAAACTGGTCTGTAAAGATACTATAGAAGAAAAAATAATTGAATTGCAGGCAAATAAAAAATCTCTTTCTGACTCCATCATAAGCACGGAAGAAAATGCGTTTAATACATTGAGTAAAGATGAAATATTAACACTATTTAAGTAGTGAAGTTTGTAAGAAAAACTATCAATTTAATCTATGTAAAACCATCAATTTAAAGTATGAATATCTGCATTTTAGAGTATGAATATATGCATTTTAAAGTATGAATATTTGCAATTTGAAGTATGAATATCTGCAGTTTAAAGTATGAATATCTGCAGTTTTAATAAATAAACCTATATATTTGCAGGAATTATAAGCAATATAATTTTTTGTAAATGGCAGAAATAATAAATTTTGACAGAGAGATGTTTTTGCGCTTAAAGAGTGCTGCATCTTATTATCCTGTGGTTAGTCTGGCAGGTCCTCGGCAAGCTGGCAAATCCACCTTGCTCAAAACTGCTTTTGAGGGATACGAGTACATCAGTCTGGAAGATCCTGATACATCACAATTGGCCAAGTCTGATCCTAGAGGATTTTTTGATCGATATAGTGAAGGAGTGATTATCGACGAAGCCCAAAAAGTACCTGAACTATTTTCATACATCCAAAACATTGTAGATACAAAAAGGACACCCGGGCGGTTTGTTTTATCGGGATCCCAGAATTATTTAATGCACCGCAATATTACTCAGTCTTTGGCTGGCAGGATAGATTTGTCGACATTATTTCCCTTGGACTTTAGTGAGATGACACCACTTGAAGATTGGAACAAAAGTCTCGAAAGTGTGATACTCAATGGATTTTATCCTGGAAAGCTCGCTAATGGTATACCGTCTAGAATATTTTATAATAATTATATCAAGACTTATCTGGAGCGAGATGTGTCAGATCTCGTCAATGTCGGAAATCTAACCACTTTTAGAACATTTTTGAAATTGATCGCCTATAAATGTGGTGGACAACTCAAGATGGCGGATCTAAGCAACGATCTAAATGTATCTGTCAATACGATTAAGACATGGATGTCCATTCTTGAGTCAAGTTATATTATATTTTTGCTTCCATCCTATCATAGGAACTTTGGTAAGAGATTGCTCAAAACACCTAAACTTTACTTTTATGATACGGGACTATTATGTCATTTGCTAGGATTAAGTGATGAGGGTAAGTTGAAGATATCTGATAAATTTGGAGCTATATTTGAAAACCTTATCATAGCCGAAAAAATTAAATATAAGGCACATCGTCATCAAGATCCCGATATGTTTTTCTTTAGAGACAGTAATGGTATGGAAGTCGATCTACTCGAGGCAAAAGACATTAATCATGTTGAAATGACCGAATTGAAGTCGGGTAAAACTTTTAAACCTGAGTTTCTTAGTAGTATGAAAAAATTAAATCTGCTGGATCCGTCATTGAAGATGAACATAATCTACAATGGAGATGAAAATGTCAGACTCGCTGATTATAGCTTGTTTAATTGGCGTAAGGTACATGGATGATTCAAAGTGGTCCAAGTACGCGAGTATGGATGCAATAAGCACTTCTTCCACCGGAATGATTCAAAATTATATTCATTCTAAAATCTAATTTTTATTAGCAATAAAAAAACCATAGCACTTGTAGCGAATACATCCTGGAGTATTTACAATTTCAGATTGGGCTTGATCCAAAAACTGATGCGGCAAGGTTATATAGTTGTAGTCATAGCGCCAAAGGACGAATTTACTTCCAAACTTATTTCATTGGGTGTGGACTATAATGACATAAAAATCCAAAACTACGGAACAAATCCCATCAGCGAATTGGCACTGATCTATCGGTTGTACAAATTGTATAAAGATATTAAGCCTGATTTGATTTTTCATTACACGATTAAGCCCAATATTTACGGAAGTTTTGCAGCTAAATTATGTGGTATTCCTTCTATTATTATTACTACTGGCTTGGGTCATTTGTTTGAGTTTAGAAATATGGTTGTCCGTTGGGTGACATTATTTATGTACAAAATTGCTTGCAAGTTATCAGAAGAGACATGGTTTCTTAATACAAATGATTTAGATATTTTTACTTACAAGGGTATAGTCAAAAAGGAAAAAGGACGAGTCATAAAAAGTGAAGGTGTTAACTTACAATGGTTTAAACCATATACAGATAAGGAAAGTAATGACTTTACTACCTTTCTTTTTGCTGGCCGGTTACTAAAGGAAAAAGGAATAGAAATTTTTGCAGAAGCGGCTAAAATTATTAGAAAAAAGCATCCTAATGTAGTATTTAATGTTTTGGGATTTATAGATGAGTCCAACCCTAACTCTATTCCGTACCAAGAAGTGGTCGAATGGAACAAAAAGAAAATTATTCATTATCTTGGAGATACAGTTGACGTTCGCCCGCATCTGCAAAAGGCAGATTGTTTAGTATTTCCTTCCTTTTACAGAGAGGGTGTCTCCAGAATATTGATGGAATCCGCAGCGATGGAAACACCTATTATTACGACCGATAATGTAGGATGCAGAGATGTAGTAGAGCACGGGACAACGGGATTTATATGTATTCCCAAAGACGTTTCATCATTATGTGAAGCGATCATTCAATTTATTGAAATGGATCAGGAAGATCGAACTTTGATGGGAAAACTAGGCCGCCGTAAAATGGTCAAAGAGTACGATGAACGCAATATCATCAAAGTATATCTCGATACAATAGGGCGATATTCTCAAAAATCGATAGTGCAGGCTAATGTGATTAAATCTGTTAAGTAAACAAGTTTGTCTTTAGATAACTCATTTCTTTTTATCCACTATCATTATCCACCGATGCATAATAGTGGCGTATATCGCAATTATTTTATGTCGCAAGCGCTTGCCGAAAAGTCATCATCTCGGTCTTGGGTATTGACTACAAATAATGTGCATTTAATGGTTCAAGATGCACTACCTATCTCTGATAAAATAACCATTGAGACTATATATACATTGGATTATCGCACATTGATATCCAAATGGCAACCAACCAAATCTCATGGTGGAAGTCAATTAAAAGAGAGTCAAAAGTCGGGTGCATTAGTACAGTTTATGATAAGAATGCAGCGGAGTTTTCCATTTTTTCTATGTATGGCGGAAGGATCCATATTGTATATTTTTTATGCTTATAGACGCGCTTCAGAGCTGATTAAAGAGGAAAATATTTCAATTGTTTATTCTTCATTTATGCCTTATGCCGATCACGTTGTTGCTTGGATGTTAAAGCGCAAATTTCCACATCTTGTTTGGGTAGCAGATTTTAGAGATTTGCATTTAGAGCCGATTTATAGAAATACTTTATGGCCTGGATTGCAAAGATGGTTTGAAAAAAGAATTTTATCAAGAGCAGATATCGTTACATCAGTGTCGGATGGTTTGTGTGACAAGCTCAAAGCTTATCATACCAGTCCATTGACGGTAACTAAGGGTGTTGCACTGAGACCTGCCCAAAAATTATATGATCATTTTACCATCGGTTATGTGGGAGGCTTATTTAGGGAATTTAGGGATCCGAGACCTATTTTTAGAGCAATAAAGAAATGGCGAGATGCTAGTAATCCTGAAATTCGTTTTCAATATGTAGGAAAGGATGGTGGACAAATGCGCGCATGGGCACGAGAATGTGGAGTTGAAGATGTATTTGAAGATGCAGGATTCCTTACTCGCGAAGAGGCGTCAACGGCACAAGATCGTAGTCATATCAATGTTTTGCTCACGTCATCAAGTGAAGACCATAAGGGTGTTTTGACTGGAAAACTGTTTGACTATATGGAGTCGAGAAGGCCGATATTATGCTCCGTCAATGGGGTGCATGATCAAGAATTGGAAGCGTTTTTTGGAGATTTTAAAATTGGCAAAATCTTTTACCCCAATCAAGAAGATGATATCGTTTCTTTCCTCTCACAAGCTTACCAACAATGGAAAAGTACAGAAAAATTATTGTGCGGTACTGACATTACTAAAATTGAAGCTCAACTATCTTGGGAAGGACAGGCTCAAAAAATAGTTGAAGCGATTGCAAGTACTCGGATTTTTAGCTCCGAGCCTGAACTAAATCGGAGTTAAAACTCTAATTGCAAAGAATAATATTTGAAAAAGTATAAAATTATCTCGGTTGTCGGCGCACGCCCACAGTTTATTAAACTGGCTGCATTGCATAGAGCGATTGTCAGATCTGATGCTTTTCAACATATCATTATACACTCAGGACAGCACTATGATCAAGGAATGTCAGGCCAGTTTTTTGATGAACTTAATATTCCAACTCCGCACTATAATCTTGAAATAGGTTCTGGAAGTCAGAATTATCAAGTAGGACATTGTATTTTAGTAATTGATAATATTCTGGAAAGGGAACGACCAGATATGGTGATTGTCTATGGAGATACCAATACAACCTCAGCTGCTGCTATAGCCACTGCTAAAAGAAACATTCCATTGGCACATATTGAAGCAGGCTTGCGCGAATGGGATAAATCTATCCCAGAAGAAGTCAATAAATTGATTACCGACGCGGTGACAGATTTGTTTTTTACACCAACAAAAACGGGTCGTGCAAATTTGGAAAGGGACGGTAAAACACAGCGTGTATACATCACTGGCGACATTTGCCTTGACTTGCTCTATGATATGAATTATTCAATTGATATTGAACATAAATATAATGTCGACATAGCAGCCTACTATTTTATGACTTGTCATCGTGCGGCTAATACTGACAATCTTGAGAATCTACACCAAATATTGGCGGCGGTTGAGAAGCTAGATAAAACAGTAATCTGGCCTATACATCCCCGTACTAGAAATGCATTAAATAATCTAAATCCATATTGGTCACCAACCCATGTCAAAATAATCGAAACTTGCGGATTTGAAGAGACACAAACTTTAATCAAGTATGCGGCTTTTGTAATTACCGACTCAGGCGGTATAATCAAAGAGGCATATTTTCATAAAGTACCAGCTGTCATTATTGATAAGCAGACGGAATGGATAGAGACCGTTGATGAAGGATGGAATACTATTGCTGGTCCGAATACAGACAAAATACTGAATGCCATTAGTAGTTGGATTAGACCGGAGTTACATTCGAATTGTTTAGGTGATGGAAACGCAGGCGATAGGATTGTTAAAGAGATAGTTTCTTATCTTAGCAAATGAACATAGTCCCAATAATTAAACATTTTCTATACATCAATCTGCATTTAAAGTGGTTTATTTTCAAGCATATAAATAGAAAATTTAATCTCAATTTAGATTATTCCATTAATAAAAATGGTGTACACATATTACAGGAGATATTTAAAAAAGGTATTTACAGTTTGCCGATCTTTACAATTTCTAATCCATTAATTGTTGATATTGGTGCGCACTACGGATATTTCTCATTATTTGCAGATAGAAAGTATGGTAGAGCATGTCGCATCATAGCGGTAGAACCATCGAGTGGTAATATTAATATTCTTCGTCAGAATATATCGGCAGGGGAAGCTAAAAATATTGAAGTATTTTCACATGCCATCGCAAAGGATGACGGAGAAAGGGTTCTTTTTCTTTCAAAGGATCAAAACCATAGCGTGTATCATAATTATGTAGAAGATCATCGTGGCAAGGAAGAAGTTAGAAGTATTTCATTATCAACTTTTCTTAAAAAAAATTGTCCATCCGGAGTATCTCTACTCAAAATGGATTGCGAAGGAAGTGAGCATGAAATTTTGATGGCTGCGAATAACTCAGATTTAAGTAAAATTAATTATTTGTTTATCGAAATGCATCATATTGAGCATCCAGTATATAGTATAGAGAAAACTGTTTCTCATCTGAAAAGCAATGGATTTGAACTATATTCATCTAATTCTTTAAGTGTTGATAATGACTATAAATCGTTAAATTTTGTTGTATTTTTGAAGAATTCCAATTACGGTATCAATACAAGTAAATGTTAAAAAATAAAAAAATTCTAATCTTGGCACCGCATACTGATGATGGAGAATTAGGCTGTGGTGGGATCATCTCCAAATATATTAGTAAAGGCGCTCAGATATATTATGCAGCGTTTTCAACCGCTGACGAGAGTGTTCAATCACCTTTTCCTTCTAATCAATTGGAAATTGAGGTACGAGATGCAACATGTATACTTGGCATACCAAGTGATCATCTTTTCGTATATAAATATGCAGTTCGAAAACTTAATTATTCTCGGCAAGAAATCCTGGAACAACTTATTGCATTAAGAGATCAAATCAATCCTGATGTTGTCTTACTACCATCACAAAAGGATGTACACCAAGATCATCAAACAATTACTTTCGAAGGAATTAGGGCATTTAAAAATTGTACTATTCTTGGATATGAACTGGCCTGGAATAATTTATCGTTTGCTACTGACTGTTTTGTCGTGCTCAAAGAAGCTGATGTTCAGTTGAAGATAAAAGCACTTGCTGCATATACAACGCAAATAGGTAAATCCTATATGGATCCTGACTTTATTCGTTCCCTCGCCCGTGTGCGGGGAACCCAAATAAATGTGGAGTATGCCGAGGCATTTGAAGTGATAAGGTGGATTGAAAGATAGCCGTTTGTGTTTTCAACATGCTACGTAATACCAAATCGTGCCGAGTGTCTACAATAAACAAAGAAAAGAAAGGAGTATCAGATAGGATTATTGCTATCCATCAACCTAATTTTATTCCATGGGCAGGCTATTTTTTGAAAATGGTAGCTTGTGATGTATTTGTTTTCCATGATAATGTACAGATTACAAAAGCTGGACCGACACGAAGGGTGAAAATATCAGCTCAACATACAACTGATCACACCCAATGGTTGACTGTACCACGGAAGAAGCATAGCGATTTTGCCATCATTAAAGATATTGAGATTTTTTGGGAGCTTGATTGGACAAAGCATCACTTAAGTCAGATTAGGGAAGAGTATAGAAAGAGTCAGTATTTCAATGTATATTTTCCTGATATTACAGAGTGGTACCAAAATGCTAGGCAATTTACTTCACTAAGTGACATGAATATTTATTTTGCACAGCGGATTATGGAAGTATTGGGTTTGAAAAAAGAGATTTTACTTTCATCTCAACTACCGGTATTTGGCAAAGCTTCTGAATATAATTGCGCTTTAACGATGTATCTTGGAGGCACTCATTATCTAAGTGGTAAAGGTGGAGACAAATATCAAGATGAAAGTATTTTTAGAGCAAATCATATTGAATTATTGAAATTGGACGCAAAAAATTATTTGGAACAGCAGTTTTCAGATTATAATATCAATTGCAACCTTTCTATTTTAGAGATGCTGATGAAAGTAGATATTGATATCATAAAGGGTGGTTTTTCCACTGTAAAAATTTGATGCCAAAAATATTTATAGAACAAAATCCTTTGTTTTTTAATAAAGTAAAATGGGTACTGAATATCATCAGTCAGTACACCAAAATATCTTATGATTTTATATCAGAAAAAGGTCAATCCAATATTAGTATCGGCACAGCAACCGAACATGATATCCAAATCGATATTCTATTTTTTCAAAAATTGGAAAATGGACAAACAAATTGGAAGCAAATATTATCTAATGGACCTGCATATAAAAATAAAAAGGGTGAAATGGGTATCCTGGAAACCATTTTTTATCTGGTCAATTGTGTACAGGAATTAAACCTAGAAAAGTCAGACATAGACTATTGGGGAAGATTCAAATATACTGCCTCGTTGCAGTTTCATTACAGTATCATAGAGGAAAATTTTGTTGCTGGTCTTATGGATCAACTGATTGAAAGGTTTCCGATTTTGGCGGATGGTAAAGGTAAGCCGTCTAATCCATCCCAAGTTTTTTTGTCACATGACATCGATCTCTTGCATTCAGGATGGAAGGTAGAAACCTATTTGGCTTTGAAGAGTTTTGACTGGAAGAAATTATTTAGGGTACTTAAGGATATGGTACTTCTAAAGCCATTTTACAATAATATTGATCAAGTGATGGAACTTGATAAAAAATATGGCTTTAAGTCTTGTTTTTATTGGTTATCCGTTTTTGGCAAGGACGATAATGGCATCATGAATGCAGATTACACCATAGACGATCTGGTGAATATGAGTAAAAAAGTTGAGGAAAATGGATTCACAAACGGTATCCACAAATCAAGTTTTCCTACGACTTTTAGTGTAGAAATGTCTGGATTTCCTTTTAAAGTAGAACATAACAGATATCATTTTTTGAAGTTTCAGACACACGAATCCTGGCAAGAGATAGAGTCAGCCGGCCTGAAAACAGATGCCAGTCTTGGATTTGCAGAGCACATCGGATTTAGGAATAGTTACGGCCTGCCATTTGAGCCTTTTGATATGGAAAATGATAAGCCCTTTAGTTTTGTGGAGATACCTTTACACGTGATGGATGTGACTTTGTTTAATTATATGGAACTATCAGCTTCTGATGCGAAGATCAAAGTGGAAAAGTTCATCTTAAAAAATACCAATAACTGTTCGTTAAGTTTATTATGGCACAATAATCAAATGACAGAATATTCACACCATGAAAATTTTCAAACTTACATTGATCTAATATCTCAATTGAATCATAAAAAAAGTGGATTTAGATTGCCAAATGAATTATACCATGATTTCAGTTAATGCTATATTCAATGTAGAATTAGTAAAATTTTCCAAGGTTATTACATTATAAGCATTAAGTTGAAGAAGAAAAAGATTTTGTTTTGCCATACCGGTTTGTCTTCCTTTGTTAACTGTGACTTGGAAATCTTATCAAATGAGTATGAAGTAATCTCTTATCATTATAAGTTAAGAACAACATCAATGATGAAAATAGCTAATTTATTTTCATCATTTTTTTTTGCATTAAAATGGATTTGGAAGATTGATGTTGTCTATGTTTGGTTCGCAGGGTATCATGGTTTTTTTCCAATCTTTTTTGCAAAACTTTTTAAAAAAAAGAGCATCATTATTGTTGGAGGTTATGATGCATCCTACGTACCATCAATTTCTTATGGTGTTTTTTTTAATAATGGTTTCCAGTTATGGTGTGTGACTAAGATGTACAATTGGGTTACATGGATTTGTCCTGTAGATGAAAGTTTAGTTGAATCAACTAACTATTATGCTGATCCTTCTGGTGTGGGATATAAGACAGGGATTTTGAATTTTATGCCATATTTGAAATCAAAAATAGTTGTCATTCCTACAGGTTATCTTCCAAGCGTCAATTTGCCAGGTGATGTTGTAAAATCTGGTGTTTTATGCGTTGCTATAATAGAAAATGAAAGAGATTATTTCTTAAAGGGTTTTGATGTTATGATAGAAATTGCAAAACTATTGGAAGATTTTAACTTTACAATGGTAGGAGTTGCCCCTAATTATTATAAGTTGATAGCATCTAAAATTCCAAAAAATATCGATGTGGTTTTCCAACTTAAGTATGACATTTTAGTGAAGGTGTACCAAAAACATAAAGCGTATATTCAAATATCTATGTCAGAAGGACTGCCAAATTCATTATGTGAAGCCATGCTATACGAGTGCATACCTATAGGATCTAATGTAGGAGGTATTCCAAAAGCAATTGGAAATTCAGGTTTTATCCTTCATGAAAAGAAACCTGAGGAGTTAACCAATTTAATACATCAAGCAATAGAAATGGATGAACAACAAGGACAAAGAGCTAGTGAAAGAATTCTAAAAGAGTTTCCACTAGAAAGAAGAGTTAATTTACTTTTGAATATCATAAATAGCTGAAAAATTGACGTCTCCATTTTTTTCAATAATTATCCCAACTTTTAATCGTGCTCATACTATCAGGAAGCCGATAGATAGCATCATCGCCCAGACATTCACAGATTGGGAGCTCATTATAGTAGATGATGGTAGCACAGATGGTACCGAACAAATAGTTAACAGCTATGCAGATTCGCGAATCAGATATATCTGGCAGGAAAATCAAGAGAGAAGTGCAGCACGAAATCATGGAATAAGATTATCAAAAGGTAAGTGGATTTGTTTTCAGGATAGTGATGATGAATATTTACCTGAGCATCTGCAAGTACTATTTAATGGTATCAAGGAATATCCTGAGTATAAAATTATCCGTACAGGTCTTCTCATTTATGAAAAGGAAGCGTATATAAGGAAATCTGGCATTCAACCTACCCATAAATATGATCAATATCCTTATGAGTGCATTCATATCCATAGTTTTATATCTGAAATAGTAAAGAAGATTGAATTTAGAAGTGATTTTATTACTGTTGAGGATTTTTACTTTTTATTTTTCCTAATCAATCGATATAAGGTTTTACATTTAGCCCAATATTGGACGGGTAAACATTATTACGATGCTACATCTAGCGGAGGTATAGGAATTAAATATGAAAAAAATATTAAATATCGCATCGCTTGTATGGATTCAATCATTTCAAACGATATAGATATTTTAACTCCGTATGTTTATAGGCAGCGATGTTTGTCAGAAATACTTTTACTATACGGACATATTCACTATCAGCCCAAAAAGATATTGAAGGGCCTAGGACACAATTTTATGTGTTTTTTACGATTTCCTCTGGAGTATTTAAAACTCACGATTAGGATCGTTTATGTCAAGATGGGTGAATGGTCTGGTTTTTATCGTATCAATTATAAATTTTAAGCATGGCTGGATATAAGAAAAAAGTGTTCCTTGCCTGCAGTGGTGTTGGACACATTCAAAGAGGATATGAATCGCACATTTTGGATCTTTATAATCAATTAAAAAATTCAAACGGAATTGATATATTTTTGATAAAAGGTGGAGGCAAATCATTTGGAAGAATAAAAAGAATTTACTGTATTCAAAGAAATAGCTTATTTGCAAGAATTATTCAGAAGATTTTTCGGAAACCAGTTTATATGGTAGAGCAAATTAGTTTTTTTATTATGTCAATTTATTTTATTTTTTTAGAAAGACCAAAAACGATTTATTCACCGGATTTTACTTTACTTAGACTTTATGTCATTTTAAAAAAGTTATCAGGATCAAAATATAAGACAATATTATGTAATGGGGGAAATTACAAACCTCCATATTATGGAATTGAAATTGTTCAATTTATTTTACCACAATATGCAGATGGAATTGACTTTGATAACAAAGTGATAATTCCACATGGATTTGATTGCAATAAATTTATTGCTAATAAAACAAAGAAACAATATAGAAACGATTTGGGACTACCGGTAGAAAAAAAAATTATTTTAAGCGTGGGTGCAATTAATTGTGGAGTGAAAAGAATGGATTATTTAATAAATGAAGTAGCAGCCTTGACTGATACTAATTTATTTTTGCTGATTATAGGACAAAAGGATGAAGAAAGCAAAGAAATTGAAAAAATGGCCACCCGAAAATTGGGACGAAACTTTGAAATCAGATCAGTCGATTATGATACCATTCAAGATTATTATCTTGCTTGCGATATTTTTTGTCTTGCATCTTTGCACGAAACTTTTGGTAAAGTTCTTATAGAAGCTGCAATTTGCAAGTTACCAGTATTGGTACATGATTTTGAAGTTTCAAGAATGGTATTATGTGAGTACGCACATTATGGAAATTTTGCAATTGTTGGTAACTTAAGTAAATTGATAGATGATTTAATGAAACATTGTTTTGAATATGATTTGGATGCTGCATCATCCTTAGCAAAAGAGAGATTTAGTTGGGACCGGCTAAGTAAACAGTATGTACAAATGCTAAGTTAGAAAATCAAGACTTATTTTTACTCCAAACAATTGGATCACTAAAAAGAGTAATAATGAAGTATGGCATCATCAGCATTTTTTCTATTTTTTTTGGTAAAATGTTACTCATTCTGGTAATAAGATAAGTATACTCCACATATCTTTTGAAAAAATAATATATTAGACCCAACTGATAGTATCCTTTCAAACACAACCTTACATGCTTTCTATAAAATAAATGTCGATAAAAAATGGCTTCGTCATAATTTTTAGTGGTATTGTTTTGATGGAAACGATATGCCACAACAGGTTTTTCGTACTTTCCTGAAATGATGGTATAATTTTGAATTAAATATAGTATAAAATCTGTGTCTTGTGTTTGCTTTAATGATTCATCAAATGTCACTGATTTTTGCAATATATTATTTTTTATAGTAATGGCTTGTATCAATAATGAAGTATCCTGGAATAAATCAATCACATTTAATTTTTTGTAAGAAGATTTACAACCTAATATTTCATTATTAATGAAACGGCCAGAAATCACTTTATTATTATTTAAATTCTTACTTACAACAATTGCAGATTCTAAAATACCATCTATATCCTTATTTTTGACAAACAGTCTTTCTGTATCTTCAAATCTCACTTCCAAATAATAATCATCCGCATCCAGAAAAGCGATGTACTCACAAGTGGCATTTCTCAATCCCACATTCCTAGCAGCTCCTGCACCTTTGATGCCTTCATTCCGGAATAATTTCACCCTTTTATCTTTCCTAACCCATTCTTCACACTTTTCCCAACTTCTATCTGTTGATCTATCGTCAATTAATATGACTTCTCCTGTTTGTGGTTGATCGAGTGCTGATTGAATACTCAAGTCCAGAAATGGAAAAGCATTGTATACTGGTATGATGACGGAGACTTTCACATTCTATTCTTTATAAAAGTTAATTCATTATGAATAAAAGAATATTTGATTTTTTTTAATTCTTTAAGGTCTAGTGTAAGTAATGACTTGAAACGTTGTATTAGTTGAATTCTTGTTTTTTTTCTTAAGAAAAGTATACTCTTGAAAATTCTCATAGATAATATCAACATTTCCTTCCGTAAATTGTAATGTATATTAGGATTTAAAATATTTATTTTTTGTTGCAATATCCATAATTCAGCTTCTTTGTTCTCGAAGTATTTTGGATGTTTATCTAGACTTAAATGGAAACCTTTTATTGTTGGTACAACTCCGATTTTATAACCACGAAATTGAACTCGGTGGCAATAATTATCATCTTCACCGTAGTGAAAAAATTCCGGACAAAATCCTCCTACCTTTTCTATACATTCTTTACTCAGTAGCCATATTGCAGCATTTACAAATGGAACATCATATATTTCTTGATTCAAGATATTGTTTTCTAAATCTTTGACAAGCTTTGTATTTGATTTTATATGATAACTAAATGATTTTTGTAATTTATTTTCTGAATAAAAATGAAGAGGGCTTAATATCCCATATTCTTTGTTGCTATCCATCACATTTAATAATGATGTGATGGCTTTTTTATCAATATAAGTGTCTTGATTTAAAAGAAGTACAAAATGAAATCCTTTTTCAAGGGCATATCTAAATCCTATGTTATTTGCTTGACCAAATCCTATATTTTTTTCATTTGTTATTAGTGTTATATTTGGGAAAATATTTTTAATAATTTGTACAGTATCATCGTCTGAGTGATTGTCAATAATAATAATTTCTGAATTGGGGATATTCTTAATGTCTTTTAAACATTGTTTTATGTGACTTTTGCCATTAAAAGTTACAATAATAATTAGAAGTGAATCCATTTCTTGAAAAATCTAAGTGGTGATAATATCAAACTCCCAATTCTGTAGCTCAAAGATTTTTTGCAATATGCTTCAAAAAAAGTGTTTATTTGACTTTCAACAAAATGGGAAGTGTTTACTTTAACCTTATTAATATTTGATGATATCGATATAATATATTTAAAGTCATATAGAGAGGTTTTGTTAATAGAATCGAAGCTTCCAGTATAGTTTAATATTGGATTATTTTCACCTGTAAAGATGTAAGAGCCGATTAGTGGGTTTTGAAATAAATAACTATTGTATAAAAAATTTGAATCTAACAAGTTTTTATATTCGTCAATATAAAATTCATGAACATGAAATTCATTTTTTGTAGCTCTCAATTCACTATAAATAAGTTTATTTGGGGTAGACATTAATAGTATGCCATCTTTTTTAAGGACTCTCTTCATCTCAGTTAATGCTTGGTCATATTCTATTATGTGTTCTATAGTTTCAAAACAAACAACAACATCAAACATATTATCAGGATATGGCATTTTGGTAATACTTCCGATATCAAATTTTAAGTTTTCCGTTTTATATACATTTATTGCATTATGGATACTTTGGTTGTCTATATCTAGACCCCAAACTTTTTCTGCTTTTTTTGCTAATAAATTAGTGCCATAACCGTCCCCTGATGCAACGTCTAAAACAATTCGATTTTCAACATATTCAATGGCTATCGCATATCTATGTAAATGTTCTAATTTGATCATTCCTTCCATGCCAGAGATTAATCTCTCCCCAGTAAATTTTATAGGCTTGTTTGTTCCCATTTAACTTTAGGATTTATAATTCCAGGAATCGTATCGATAGGTAAAGTTGTACGTTCATCATTTTGAACACTTATAGTCAATATATTTTTCCCCCTTGCGAAAACGGAATTAATTTGGTGATTAAAAAATCCAAATCCAATAAAATATTCTCCAGTTTTTAATAATTCCCTTGGTATCCACAAAACGGACTCAAATTTTCCGTTTGGATGTGATGTAGAATAAAAATTTGAATTATCAAAATGAGAATCAAAGATATTGACTCCTTCGGTGTTATTAACGTTTATTCCGTATCGAATAATACTCATGTTATTATAAACAATATAAACAATCCGTATTCCTATATCTTCACTTCTATAGAAAACATGTTTTTTAATTCTTTTAGCTTCTATTGCTTCAAAAATTTCAACTTTTATTACTTTATCTGTATTGTAAATTATTTCTGATAGAACATAATTATCATTACTTTTAAATGTTTTCAGGTAATTTTGAATTAGTTCTTTACTTTGTCCTTTTTCGCAAATTTTACCTTTTGCCAATAGGAACGTATAGTTGCATAATTGAGAAATTAGATTCATATTGTGACTAACAAACAATATAGCCTTCCCATCAGCCTTACTTACATCATCCATCTTCCCGATACATTTTTTCTGAAAATCCGAATCGCCCACTGCCAGCACCTCATCTATCAATAATATCTCAGAATCCAGGTGTGCGGCTACTGAAAAAGCCAGTCTCATCTGCATGCCACTTGAATAATGCTTTAGTGGCGTGTCAATAAAGCCTTCCACCCCAGAAAAATCTACAATTTCATCAAATTTTCTTTTGATCTCATGGTATTTCATACCCAGGACGGACCCATTAAAAAATATATTTTCCCTTCCTGTCAGCTCCGGATGAAATCCTGTCCCCACTTCCAGCAGACTAGCTACTCTTCCTCGTAAGATTATTTCTCCCTTAGTCGGTGGTGTGATACGTGACAATATCTTCAATAACGTCGATTTTCCTGCACCATTCCTCCCTATAATCCCTAAAGACTCTCCGGCTTCAACCTTAATATCTATATCTTCCAGTGCCCAAAATTTTTCCTTCTCCTCGACAAAAAGTCTGGAAGGTATACCTACGATAGTATCTCGCAGGCTCTTATACCTACGGTCTATACCCTTTTGGTATTCTTTCCATACATGATTGACTTCGATGACGGGCTTCATTTGACGAACTTTGAATTACGAACAATGAACTATAAACAATGAATTACGAACAATGAACTATGATCTATGAACAATGAATTACGAACAATGAATTACGAACAATGAACTATGAACAACGAACGATGAACAATGAACTCTGAACAATGAATTACGAACAATGAATTACGAACAATGAATTACGAACTATGAATTACGAACTATGAATTATGAATTTTTATTAACGAGCATTGATATTTTACCTTTCGTTTTTTTAACATGACAAAGTTAAGGAATACTAATCAAATGACAAAGGTTTTAGGATAGGCGGTCAGAGGGCTTTGAGACGTCCTGCCGCTATGGTTACTTTTGTGGTTTTTCATACCGATGGGATGTCTATGAGCCATCCGATCGGAAGCCAGTGGGATGTCTTTGAGTCATCCGATGGGAAAGGGTCACACAATATCTGCAAAATAAGCTTCTGTTTTTCGGAAGGTGTAAATAGCAATAAAGTATAAAGGGATAATGACAACTGAAACCCATACTGAGATACCCGGCCAAATAAAACCTGATACATTGGTCATATTGTTCCGTATGAGTTCGATGGCAAAATTGAGGGGGTTTAGAGCCAGGATACTTTTGATCCAGGGTTGTCTGATGATGGAAGTGTCGTACATCACAGGTGTAATAAAAAATAAAGCCTGTATCAGGAAGGGTAGCACATATCGCACATCCCGATATTTGACATTGATGGCTGACAAAAAAGTCCCTAAACTAAATGCTGTAAATACAGATACAAAATACGCAATACTAATACTAACACAAAGGCTTAACCACGAAATGTCCATTGTATTTTGAGTTTCATAATAAATTGTAAGTGAAATAAACAGCACCAAGTTTATTAAAAAATCAAAAGAAGACGTGAGTACAGCTGAAATAGGTATCACTAATCTGGGGAAGTAAATTTTTTTAATGATATTGGCATTGCTGACCATAGATTGGGAAGCATGGGTCACTCCATGATTAAAAAGATTCCATATCAATAATCCACTCAAATAATACATAGGAGCAGGTAAGTTGCCCGTTTTGATACCCAGTCCTTGTGATAGCAGTAATACGAAGATTATCATCATGGTCAATGGCTGTAATATTGTCCATAAGATACCCAATGCTGCTTGTTTGTATCTTACTTTGATCTCTTTCCACGTAAAGAAGTACAATAATTCACGATACTGCCATAGCTCCTTCCACCCGAAGGTGAAAGCTGATTTGGGTTTTATGATGATTTCTGTGTACATTTAAGTTTTTGGTCCTTGGTTGTAAAAGTCTTTAGTCTTTGGTTATTGGTCTTAGGGGAAAGAGTCTAAAGCCCAAAGTCTAAAGTCTATTTTATACTGTTATTAAGCGCATTGAGTCTTTTTTGTATAATCCTTAATAAATCAAAGATATCTGTTGCGTCATTAAAATAAATTCGTTTTTGTGAAATAAGTAGTTGTGTTTCTAATTCAAAAGCTTAACCTAAAGATATTTGGATAAATCGGGAATACTCCTTTGAGGAATCCCTACTGTTACCCTCAGCAATATTTGATGGAATAGATACTGCGCATCATTGAATTTGTTGGACAATCCCATATTGTTCGTTTTTGGGATAGGTTTCACATAATGTATACACTTTATCCACTAATTCCATGCTTGATGCCAAACTTTCAGTTTTCTAAAATCTCTCATATGTTTCCATTATATAAAAAAATCCCGAATCCCAATGCCAAAATCCCAAAGTCCAAAGACCAATCACCTCAAAATCACCATCTTTCCGAAGCCCTCTTTAAAAAATGTATCTGTTTTTGAATTTGCAAACGAATCGTATTTTTCGCCCTCTTTTTTACGGGTATTTACTTTGTAAAGATACACACCATTTGCCAGTTTGCCACCATAGTCATCGGTGCCGTCCCATTTATATTCGGTCTTATTGATACCTATATGCAAAGGACCCAGCTCTTCTTTGGTAATTTCCCTGATCACTTTTCCGGAAATTGTCATAATGGAGATGGACATGATATCGGGAACTTCTGCGCCTGTAAGTGTAAAGACAAACTGTGTAGATGTCGAGAAAGGATTGGGATAGTTCAGGACATTGCTGATACTTTGTTTCTCTATTACTTTAAAATTTACAGACCTGGGATTGATGCCTGATTTATTGCCGGAAGCATCTTTGGCCTGGACGATGAGTTTGTAATCCCCTTCTTTGAGTGATGGGTAATATTGTATTTTAGCGGTTGTATTACCTTGTCCGGCTGGGGTAAATTTGATCTCAGGGCTGGTCATAGGTATCTGAATAACTTGATTTCGGCCTGTGTCTAGTTTTATTTCAAAAAGATTGGGATCTTTGACAAGAAGGAGGGTATTGTCGTCTTCCAGGGTCACCAGTATTTCTGGTTTGGGTGAGACGATGTCTCCATCCATTATCCTGATGCCGTCAAAAAATACATCCAAAAGAGGATTAGTCTGATCCCGTTTTACTCCAAACTGAACCGTAAGGGTATTATTAAAAAGATATAGCTCCGGTTGATTATTGTCAGGGTTGATCTCGATAATGAGACGCACATCGGTGATATTTCCAGCCCCTATGGTAAATTCTATCATGTCAGTAATTTTTTGCCCGGCTAGCAGTTTCCCTATTTTTTTATATGTAGATATAGATTGATTGTCACTTCCTATATTGGTGTATTTGACAAGGATACTATCCATCGATGCAAAATTGACATTCGCCACATCATAAAATATTTTTATTTTTTCTCCCTGTTTGACTTCATTGGAAGTGATATTGGGCTCTGATTTGACAAATGAAATAGCTGCATCGGGTAATGCAATGTATGATAATCGCCAAAAGTCTAGTTGGGGAGAAGTCCTCTGAAAGGAATCCCCAACAACACTTTGTATTTTCAAAAGCGTACTTTGATGTAAAGTCAAACTTAAGTCCGATTCGGAGTCAATATTTGTTACAGTATTATTTACTATGGAATCTGATTTAAAACCGATTACGTTTGTTTTTTGGATATCCGCACCATTCAAATCCGAAATATACTTATATTTAAGTTTTCTCCATTTTGATGCAGTTCCTATTGCAGAAGTAGTATTATAACCATTTTGCTTGGCATTATAGTAGTTGGATGAATTTTCAACTATACCATACACATCATTTGCTATTTCTTCACCCAAAACCCCTTCTTTTCCATTTACTAACTGAAGAATATAAGGTACAGAACCTTTTGATTCCAATTGTCTAATCTTTTTTGCACCTAGTTTTTCCAAAACAGAAAAGATTGATTTTCCATAAATTAGAGAATCTGCGGCCCAATTATTTGGAAATAAACTTGAATTTGGAGTTTTTTGAACTGTAAATAATGTAAGAAAATAACCAGATTTAAGTTGCTTCTCAATAAAATCAATCGCAAGTTTTCTATTTTCAGGTGAATTAGTACGGTAAGAATACACTCTAATGCTTCTCCCTGTGGGATTAAAACTGCCTTCTTCACCTCCAATTGGGTTTAGCAAATGCCACATATTTATAGGATTGTTTATTATGATACTTATGCCTTCGTCAAACCAATCCCATGAATTCATTGAGAAAGTTCGGACATTATTTAGGAAATAACTTGGTTGGTCATTTTGGTCCCATAATTTATTTCTTAATTTTATGATATGATATTCCTTTCCAAACTCAAACCTCCTTCCGGTCTCCTCACTGATCTCCAAATCCGTAAGCTCATTTTGCTTAAACTGAAAGTAGTGACTTTGATTCCATCCTTCTTCTTCATCCGGGAGGTAGGCAAAGGATGCTTGAGACCATTTATACCCAGCCAAAGGAGTACTATCCGGACTTATTCTCCAGTAATATATCCTGTCTGCTACAAGATTTAGTTTTGGTTGATAGACGATCAATCCGCCTTCTGACTCCACTTTTCCTATCTCCAATATCGGACTGCTGAAGTAAGCCGTGGTATCGATCTGAAAAATATAATTTCCTTTTGCTACAGGAACACTACTCGTGGATGCTTTGAGCATAAAGTGATCTTTAGTATTGATCATGGCAAAATCGGGTGGATAGATGGCAGTGGAAAAATTATCCGTGACAAAAAATTCAAACCCTTTCAGGTTATTGGTAAATAGTTCATTATTGTTTTCTGCTGAAGGAGTTGGTTTTTCTTGGATTGTATTTTTGGGGTCAATGACAGCCAATAGTCTGTTTTTGCCTACGGAAGTATTCCCATAATTGGTTAAAGGTACGGTGATTTTTTCTGTAGTTGCAATACCTTGTTTTCTTATGTAAACTGTGTCTGCAATTCTGCCATCAGGTAGTTCATGATAAAAAACAAGATCTATCGAATCCTTACTGAATGTGCCAATATTGGCGACATCGAGCTCTATATAAAATTCTTTTAAGGCTGCTTGAATAGTAGTAGGATTAGTGCTTACCTTATTACCATCAAAAAGATAATCTGGCCCCCTTTCAATATATGGCTTTACTGCAGGGTCTCCGTGGTAGGTGAGCTGGGCATAAAGTGCCAGTTCGGCGAATTGGGCAGTGCGGTTTTGAGTAGCTATACTTTTGATGGCTTCACCGTACGATTTATATCTTAAATCTTTGAGCAAGGAAATATAAAATCTGTAGCCATAAAATGAAAGTGATGATATGAATGCTGTACCAGTAGAAGCCAGAAAACCGATGGAACCTCTTTCTTTTTCGAGGACAAAAGACTCACTAATACCTCTGGCAGTACCATGTAGATTTCCTGAATAACATCCAAATGAGTTGATAAACGGATACTTTCCGAAGTTTTTAAAGTTGCGAGGATTATCAATTGAAAAATCCCAAGAACCTGCCGCAGAGTGTCCAAAAAAATTAATAATACTTACTCCATTGTCAAAAAGAGAATTAATCTCCTCGTTTACACTAAATTGAACAGCGTCGGTACTTCTTTTATAAAATGCTCTGACATCGGCTCCATAAATTGTATCTGTAAGTATGGCTGCCATATTTTCAAGTCCACTTTTAATAGCATTCTGTTCAAAGTCATTTTTACCACCTCCCAGATTCAGCACCCTCTTCATCCAGTACTTATCTTCTATAGTCTGGGGTGCCAGCGGAGCCTGATCGTATTGCTTTAGCTTGTCCAGATAGTTCCTTATATCATCACCGGTTCGCGCAGCAATCCTGCCTACAGCAAAATACGGATCCGGAAAATTGCCTTCCGATAAAAGCATGTTATCTGATCCTACAAAACCAAATGTCGGAATATAAAATACCCTGTCAACATTATTGATCACATCATATTCTGTGCGCATATATGGATATTCGATCCCCTTACCACATAAAAGTACAAATTTAACCTCTGCCCAGTTTTGTTTCATGTAGCTGGCGAGATATTTTATACCCAAAAAGTGACGGTCGATACCATATCCAAAATTATCATAAATGTCCTGGATATCGATGATTTCTGTTTTAAAACCTCCTCCTGCGCCGCTGGATCTATAGTTTGAATACTCCTGGATAGAATTCTGACCGGGAGGATTAAGTGATTTATTTGTTATAAAAACAAATTGTTGACCTTTGTTTACAAAAGTCCGCGGCTTGAATGTAGTGATGGATGGTACCTTTTTATGGCCTTCACCTGCATTGGTCAGGATATATGATGTTTCAGAAAAAGTTCCATTGACGATTGCCAGCACTTTGCCTGAGTTTACTTTGGTGGAGTATCTGATCTTGTTGTCGATATCATATAAAAATACATTTTGATTGTCTGTTTTAAAGGATGAAATTTCAAGTAACCTTTTTGGCGATGAAGAAGTCATTTGAAATTCAAAAGATACTTTATTCACAAAGTCAAAGATTCTGGGATATCTGACAGAAGCAGTGGCGATAATATGCCGGTCAAGAGATGTATTGACATTGCGGAGATTGAGTACATTAGATACTTTCAGTTCAGATTTATCCAAAGTATAGGTGTGCTGAGTTGTTAGTTTTGGATTTAAAAGCCGGGTATCTTTTAGCGTATTGTTCCATCGGATTTCCAGCCTTGATACCTGATTGTTTTGCCCCGTTCGGAAATTTAAAATCGGCGCAGGACCTGACTCCAGATATCCCGATGTATTTAATGTAGTATTTGAAGCCTGAAGAACACCGGAAGCAAATCCCTCGCTGGGCTCAAAGTGTGAGTACCTGATATCTCCATCCACGTTTTTGAAAAAAGTACTGCTATATACTACCTTTTCTTCGTGCATATAGTAAGGAAAAGGTGTCAGGGTAATATTGATATAGTCAGGATTTACTAGCGTATATCTTAGATTACTTGTCTCAGGAGATAAAGTAAAGAAATACACATTGGTATCTGTCACAAATGAATAATCGGGGTTGAGCAGATCTTTTTTCCAGTCTTTATACAGTATTGAATCCAGGCCTATGGTATTTTTTTTACCATAAAATTCAAACCATGCTCCCGGACCGAAATTGTTACTATTGACGTGTATTGCCTGTTCTTTTCCGTAATTAATGAGCTGCAAAGCACTACCCTGCACCGCTCCCTGAGGTAATCCGGCTGAAACGAGATCTTCAAAGGTAACTTTATATATTCCATTGTCTGCTACTTTTATTTTGTAGTAAATTTTAGAAGGATTTATCCATTCATTTCCATATACACTTTGCGCATCTGAAAAATGAAATATCCCAATCACAAAAATTACAAATAAAAGAATCTTTGAAGACTTAATCATATTATACAAATAATTAATGTATTTATACTTATTATTGCTTTATGTAACGACAAAAATAAGAGAAATTATACATAAAGATGTAAAAATATTTTTAAGATAATTTTAAGTTTCAACAATGTGTACAATTTAAAGGGCTGCAATGATTAGAGTTGGGAAGATGGACTATGTGCAAGGTCACTTATAATATTTCAAATTTTTCGCCTTTTGGGTAGGATTCCATAAACACTTTGCAACAGTCTGTGACAGTTTTTTCTATCGAATGGTAATTGATCCCAAGTTCTGAAATAGACTTAGTATTATCGTAGGATGATTTTGCTGCCATTGATCTGATAGTTTCTTTAGTCACTATTGGGATATGGTTTGAAAAGTAAGACTTTAGCGCTTCAAAACGCCATAAAATTGATGCCAATCTATTACCGAGTAACTTTCTCGGAGGAGCGACTCCAATATTTTTGGCTATTAATTCAAACATTTTTTGATAGGTAATATTTTCTGAGCTTATAATGTACCTTTCTCCGTTATAGTCATTAATAACACAATGATGCACTACGGATGCCATATCCCTGACATCTACCCACCCTGTTGATCCGCCAGGATAAAACTTTAGGCCATCATACACTTTTTTAAAGATCTGAGTACTATTTTCATTCCATCTACCGGCACCCAGTATTATAGATGGATTCAATATGGTTACATTCAGTCCTTCCGCATGTCCTCGCCAAACTTCCTGTTCTGCTAAAAATTTTGTTAACCCATAAGTGGTATCGTAATGACTATGGCTGAATATATTTTTTTCGCTGATGGTTTCTTCTTCCCTTCGGCGACCCAAAGCGGATACAGAACTTATGTGGATAAACTTTTTAATATTATTTTCGAGCGAAATATTTACAAGATTGGCAGTACCATCTTTGGCTGTCTGCATCATTTTTTTCTTTCCTGCAGTATAGAAACTAACCATAGCAGCTGCGTGAATAACAACTTCCATCTCTGGCAATATGTCCATTAGCATTGGTGTATCAAGAATGTCTCCTTCTAACCAGTTAATTTTTTGTTGATATTTTCTTAATAATTCTGTTCGTGCATTGTTTCTTTTCAGACAATACACATTTTCAAAACCCTCATCTATCAATTTCCGGACAATATAACTTCCCAAAAAGCCCGTAGCTCCAGTAATAAAAACTTTACTTTTTTGTGATAACATCAGATGTATTACATATGTAGAATGTAGGTTAGTATCACTGCTGCCCCATCGTTTTGTCAGGATTCAAATACCTCAATGGTTGCTTTTATTTTTACTAGGTCAGTAAATCTTCCTTTAAATCTTGTTGCTTTTACCAGATGATTGTCTATCCAGTGGTAATTACCACCTCTAGGTTTACCCACAAGCAAACCGTGATATTTAAAGCCTTGTTTTTTTAACCAATATTCAGTAATCTCTCTGTGCTCTTCCGTCCTGGAAGTAAAAAAGGTAATAATATGGCCTTCTTCATACCATTTATTACAAATTTCAAGGGCATCAGGATATGGCTCACAGGTACCCATTCTTTCAGGTTCTTCATTAGGAACATCATCGCAGACAGTTCCATCTATATCTATGAGATAATTTTTGATGTGCTTCGGCAACACCGGGCTTAAATTTTCACCCTTTTCGTTTTTGATATTTTTAAGACTATAATCCATTATTAACAATATAAATTTTAAGCTATTGAAATGTTATATATTTCTCTGGGTTTACGTACTTTCCATCGTACCACATCTCGAAATGCAAATGCGGACCGGTGGACATTTCACCTGAGTTTCCGATAATCGCGACAGCCTGCCCGGTTTTAACGATATCTCCGGTCTTGACAAGCAAGAAAGAATTATGTTTATACACTGAAACCACATTTTTTTGATGTTGGACATATACCGAGTTACCTGTCGTAATAGATTGCTCAGCACTTATCACCACTCCATCCATGATGACTTTGACAGGGGTATCTTTTGATGCTATGATATCTACTCCAAAATGCTGGATTGAAGGATTAAATCCCGCTGATATATTACCTGAAACAGGGGTGGCAAATTTCAGAAAATCCAGTTCTTTAGCTCTGCTTGTTTCAGCAAGATCCTCCTGATTCACTAATTCGGGCCTAATATTTTTTGCAGCTTCGATTGAATCAATCTTTTCTACACTACTATTATAAATACCTCCGGTCAGCATATTTTTTAGTCCCTGAGTATAAGTATCGTATTCAGACACATCTTGTTCTAATGCATCCACTTTTTTTGATAGTTCAATAAATTTTTTGTTATCGGTAATATCTCCGTAGCCGGGAATCAATCTTTTTACTGGCGTAAAGACAATAAATGATATCACAAGCACAGATAATAATAGAGCTACTACGCTAATGAAAGTGTAAAAACTTAATAAAGAGAGATTGTATGAACCTACTTCTTCCAGATTTTCATCATCCAGAATAGAAATCCTGTATGTGTCTCTAATTCTATCCCACCATTTTCTTTTTACCTGTAAGTCGTCCTGCATGGACTATTTTTTATGAAAAAATAAAATAATTTTGCACAAAATTAGTTATATTAATCCTTACGGGAAGTAAATTTTGTATTTATTAACAATTTAAGGATTTATCTTTGTCATCAATTAGAAAACATTAGTCTTAATTGTATTATATTTTGAATAGAATATTTCTTTTTTATCCGGCCCTTGTACTATTATTGGTAGT
>JAYTNJ010000076.1:0-8242 GCA_043748345.1 Saprospiraceae bacterium | reverse complement strand
GTGTCGTTTGGTGGAGATCTCGAATATGCAGATGAGCTGACGCTTGGACGGTCTATTACCTCACGCATTCCTTACAATGTTCAATCCTGATAAATGTATGAATACGATCTTGGTATTGTAATAGTCAATTATAATGTCAGACATTTCCTGGCACAATGTCTTTTATCAATTAAAAATTCTCAAATCCAAGGACTGAAAACAGAAATTTGGGTGGTTGATAATGCCTCGGTTGACGGTTCTGTAACACTTCTTGAGAGTGAGTACCCAGGAATACAATTAATTGCTAATAAAGAAAATAAAGGCTTTTCCGCTGCTAATAATCAGGCAATAAGGCTTATGCATTCTCAATATGTGCTTCTTCTCAATCCGGATACTTTACTGGAAGAAGACACATTATATAAGTGCTACAAATTTATGGAAGAAAATGAAAAGGCAGGCGCAGTAGGTGTAAGAATGATCGACGGTGCAGGTAAATTTCTGCCTGAATCTAAAAGAAAAATACCTGATTTGTGGAATTCATTTTGCAAACTATCTTATTTATCGGATCTTTTACCTAGGTCTGAATGGTTTAGTGGCTACAATCTGGGGTATTTACCTGAAAAAGAAACAAACGAAGTTGATGTGTTATGTGGAGCATTTATGTTTATCAGAAGTTCGGTATTGGATAAAGCAGGATTGCTGGACGAATCTTTTTTTATGTATGGTGAAGATATTGACCTTTCACATCGCATTTTGAAAGCAGGATTTAAGATCTATTATTTCCCGGATACGAGCATTGTACATTATAAAGGAGAAAGCACTAAAAAAGAAAGTATCAATTATATCCGGACATTTTATGGAGCGATGATCATTTATGTAAATAAACACTACACAAAGGGCTCAGCCACAGTATTTTCGCGAATTTTGAGAATAGCAATAACAATCCGAGCAATAATATCTGCAATGTTTAAAGTATTTATAAGCTATGGATGCCAATTTATAGATGCAATAATAATTTATTATACTTTACTTTTTATCAAAACTGAGTGGGCCATATTGTATTTTAATAATATAGATTATTATGCACAAACACATATCCATCTGGTTCTGTTTTTATGCTCTTTAATGTGGGTATTTTTTTTGTGGCTTGCCGGACATTATGACAAAAAATCAACTTTTGGGAATACTATGACCGGTGTATTTATTGGCACAGCAGTCTTACTTATGGCATATGCTTTACTGCCTGAAAATCTTAGAACCAGCCGTGCCATAATTCTCATGGGGGTAGTAGTAACTTTTATCGTAAGCACATTGAGCAGGTTGATTGTCAATAAGTTAAAATATTCTAAATATAGATTTAATTCTTTAAAAAATGTGGCTATTGTAGCTACAAAAAACAATGCACTAAGACTGGGCAGTCTGGTCAAAAAAATCAATCCGGCAGTTTCGTCAATACATTACATCTCTCCGGAAAAACTTCCAAATGACGCTTTCTACAGTAATGATTTGAAAAATTTAGAATCTATTTTACGCACACTTAATATTGATGAGATCATTTATAGCAGTGAAGATATGACTTTTAAGCAAATCATACGGTCGATGTCTAATATTGGGAGTCAGGCTTCCTTCAAAATCGGAGGAGATGATTCGCTTAGTCTCATAGGTAGCACAAACCGAGATAAGCAAGGAGAATTATACAGCTTTGACTTACATTACAGGCTTGCAAAAGAGCATATTGTAAGATTAAAAAGACTTTTTGATATAATAGTTGCATTATTTTTTATACCACTTTCCCCTGTATTATACATAGTATCTGGCTTCAAATTGAGGATATTTAGCAATATCATTGAGGTTATTTATGGAGCAAAAACTTGGGTAGGTTATGGAGGCAATAGTAAGGATTTCAGCTTTTTGCCCGAGATAAGAAAAGGAGTTTTAAAATACCCGCAAATTTCAAAAATTTTAAATTATCTCCCCAATTATTTTAAAAGTCATAACACCGAGTATGCTAAAAATTATAGTCTTTGGATTGATCTTAAAACAATATATTTAAATATCCACAAACTAGGGAATGCTGAATAACTTTATCACATTTTTTATATGGCTTCAAAATATCCAGTTTTAGTATTCTTTTTTACCTTATCCCATAAAAAACACTTTCCATTCATTGCTACATATATACCTTGAGGTAAATTCTGAACAAAGGCAAGAGCAGCTCCCAAATTAAAAAACCCATCAGATGATGTTCCGAATGCATAAGGTATCATTGCTCCTGTCAAAACTATAGTCTTGGGAATACTGTGTTTAGAAATGGCAGCAGCAGTAGCTACAATTGTATCAGTACCGTGAGTAATGACAATCTTATCAAACTCACTTTTTTTACAGCTATAGATAATAATCTCTCTGTCAGCCTCAGACATTTGCAAACTGTCTACCATCATTAAGGTTTTAATATCGATATCCAATGTACTTCGGCCCCGCTCAAACATCTGGTGCAAATGTGTATCCTTAAAATAGAGCTGCCCGGTTATATAATTGTATTCTTTATCAAAAGTACCACCTGTCACGAATATTTGGATTTTACTTGACTCCTGCATTTTTGTATTTTAAATTTAATGCCAAAGGTAAATCTTTTTTCAAGCCAAATAATATCTCCGAAAAAATTAGTATATTACCTTGTCTACAAATTAAGTTATGGTAAAAGTATGACAATGACTTTTACATCCTTCATTCGGAATTCCATGACAAAAATAAGAAGCAAAGTTGCCTTTAAAAATAACCAAAAAAGTACCTTTACGATTTCTATAGTTACAGCTTATTTTCAATTTCTTAGTAAAAAAAACAATTAAAATATGAAGTCATATTCTATTGATCAAATAAATGAAGTCCTGAAAGGGGAACTAATAGGAACTACAAATGCGATAATTACAGCACCAGAACAATTAGAAAATGCAGGACCAACGGAAATATCATTTATTGGAAATAAAAAATATGAAAAACTTTGGTCATCATCAAATGCATCTGCTGCCATAGTTAACCAAGACATCTCGATATTGCCAGGCGAAAATAGAGTATTCATTAAAGTGAAAAATGCTGATTTAGCCATGTCACAGGTTTTAGAAATGTTTGCTCATCCTATGCCCTGTTTCAGCACAGCCATTCATAAGAGTGCGGTAATAGATGTTTCTGCCATCGTTGGCAATGGTACAAGAATAGGCGCAGGATGTTATATTGGGCCCAATGTTAAACTAGGAGAAAATGTAACTGTATATCCCAACGTTACCATACTGGATGATAGTACCATAGGGGACAATACTATTATATGGCCTGGTAGCGTAGTCCGGGAACGCAGTCAGATCGGAAAACATTGTATTTTGCATCCAAACTGTACCATCGGAGCAGATGGGTTCGGATTTATGCCTGACCCGCAGCGTGGTTTGGTAAAAATACCACAAATAGGCAATGTCATTATTGGTAATAATGTTGAGATCGGAGCAAATTCCTGTGTAGATAGAGGCAAATTTAGTTCGACAATTATTGGCGATGGTTGTAAAATAGATAATCTTGTCCAAATAGGACACAATAGTAAGATGGGTAAATATTGCATCATGGCAGGAAATAGTGGATTGGCAGGATCTGTGACACTGGGCAATGGTGTCATTATCGGAGGAAGTGCATCCATTAAAGACCACACATTCATAGGTGATGGCGCAATAGTTGGTGCGGGTTCCGGCGTGATAAACGATGTGCAGGCAGGTAAAACCATGCTAGGTTATCCAGCTGTGGAAGCTCGTGATGCACTAAAACAATGGGCTATTCTCAAGCGATTAGTCAATGAGTCCAAAAAACCTTCGTAATACCTACTTCAAAATAACAGCAGTAAAAATTTGTGTTCTCTTTGGAGAATTACTTTTTTTAATCTTTTTAATTGTTAACAGCTGCTTTGATTAATAGCGAACTACCATTCCTAAAGAAAATTACCTTTTTTTGTCATACTGTGCATCAGAAAGCACTCTAGTATTCAATAGGCTATGTCGAGTCAGAAAGTCAAAAAGTCATTATCACATAGGAATATTACCATGTTTTCTGCTAACCATAAGCACTTTTTTATTTTCCAACATCGAGAAAGACTTAATAAGTTTACGCCTTGTTTCACGAGGTTCGATTACCTCATCAATAAATCCTCTGGCAGCTGCTCTATATGGGTTGGCAAATTTCTCCTTATATTCATTTTCTTTCTCCAGTAGTTTGGCAGCAGGGTCATCAGAACCTGAAATTTCACTTTTGAAGATAATTTCACTGGCTCCTTTAGCACCCATTACAGCTATTTCTGCTGTTGGCCAAGCGTAATTCATGTCTGCGCCGATATGTTTAGAATTCATTACGTCATATGCCCCTCCATACGCTTTACGGGTAATCACAGTAACTCTAGGCACTGTTGCATCGCTGAAAGCATATAATAATTTAGCACCATTTGTTATTATGCCGTTCCATTCCTGATCAGTACCTGGTAGGAATCCCGGCACATCTACTAATACAAGAAGCGGAATATTAAAACAATCACAAAATCGCACAAAACGCGCACCTTTTTTTGAACTGTCCACGTCCAGGACTCCTGCAAGAGCATAGGGTTGGTTTGCCACAATTCCCACGCTTTTACCGGCTAATCTGGCAAATCCCACAATAATATTTTCCGCATATTTTTCATGGACTTCCAGAAAGCTATCAGCATCCACAATACCATGTATCACTTCCTTCATGTCATAAGGATGCAAGCTATTGGCAGGAATTATTCCAGATAGTTGCTCCCTGTATTCATGACTTGTTTCGTATGGGATGGTATTTGGTTTTTCATTACAGTTTTGAGGTATAAATGAAAAAAGTTTTTTCAGTTTATTTATACAATCAAGGTCATTTGCAGCAGTCAGATGTGTTACTCCACTTTTTGTTGAGTGAGTAGAAGCGCCTCCCAAATCTTCAAATGAAACTTCTTCATTTGTCACCGTTTTGACCACATTTGGTCCTGTGACAAACATATAAGATGTATTCTCTACCATAATGACAAAATCAGTTATCGCTGGAGAATAAACAGCTCCACCTGCGCAAGGGCCCATGATGGCAGACAATTGTGGTATCACGCCGGATGCCTTAGTATTGCGATAAAATATGTCTGCATATCCTCCCAAACTGTCGACACCTTCTTGAATCCTAGCCCCACCTGAATCATTTAAGCCAATAACAGGAGCACCATTTTCAATAGCCAAATCCATTATTTTACATATTTTTTGAGCGTGAGTTTCTGACAGTGCACCGCCAAATACAGTAAAATCCTGCGAAAAAATATAAACCAATCTTCCTGATATTGTTCCAAATCCCGTGATAACACCATCACCAGGAAACTGCTGGTTTTCCATACCAAAATCAAAGGAACGATGCTCTTTTAGCATACCAATTTCCTCAAATGAGCCCCGGTCCATTAGTAACTCTACTCTTTCACGAGCACTCAGTTTACCTTTGCCATGTTGCTTTTTAATTCTATCCTTGCCACCGCCTTGCAGAGCCCTCTTACGATGATCTTCGAGAACCCTTAACATATCATCCATTTTTAAATATTTATTTGAACGTCCAAAATTAATAAATATATACTTATCAAAAAAACTATTTATCATCACCGGCAATGACTATTATCATTTTGATGGTAATCGTCATGATTTATATAATATTGCGAAAAATAAAAAAGGGAACCAAAATTGATTCCCTTTTCATTTTATATTGTAAATAAAAGCAGATTACGCCTTTACTACATATCTTCTTTCTCTTATCTTAGCCTTTTTACCGGTAAGTGCCCTTAAATAATACAATTTTGCTCTTCTTACTTTACCTCTCTTCAACACTTCAATGTTAGCAATTGCAGGTGAAGCAAAAGGAATAATTCTTTCTACTCCAACACCATTTGATATTTTTCTTACGGTGAATGTTTTAGTTGCTCCTTCGCCATTAATTTGTATTACATCTCCGCGAAAAACCTGTATCCTTTCTTTGGCCCCTTCAATAATTTTATAACTCACAGATATATTGTCACCAGGGCGGAAAGAAGGTAAATCTTTTTTAGGAGTCAGTTGTTCGTGTACGTAATTAATTAAATTCATTATTTGAAATATTAAACATTTTCGAAATGGAGCGCAAAGATAGATTTTAATTTTATTAATGGGTAAAAATAAAGTAAAAATTATCTGATTTACAACAAATAAATAAAGAAATAAAATAAATTATACCCCAAACTCTCAGATTTTCTGTACAATTTTAAAAATAAACACATGAACTACTGATTTTTAGATATTAAAATTAATTTATATTAAAATTATATAAATCTATAATCTATTTATCTGTAAATTTGTGGCTTTAACAATATAGTGAAATGCTAAGGAGACTATTTTTTTTATGTGTAACCCTGCTGACATTTTTCAAAATTCTAGCGGGTGGTGAGCCCAATGATAAGATAGATACATCATTGATCAACCGTTTTTTGGTGAGATCTGCTAATGAATATATCATATTACTGAAAGAGAGGACAGTTTTTTCCCACCAGCTTCCATTAAATTCAAAAGTTAAAAAAGCTGAATTCGTCTACAATTCTCTCCTTAAAAAAGCTGAAAATACCCAAAAAAATCTCATTGATTTCCTAAATAATTCGAAAATTCCATACCAGTCTTTTGTAATTATTAATGCAATTAAAGTTACCACTGATTTTCAATTGATGATGTCAATTGCTAAACGCGATGATGTAGGTCAAATAATTGACAATGGACCTATTAAGATGCTGGATTATTTGATTGACGAAGATCAAACATCCCAAAGGAGTATTAAACCCGAATGGGGACTCAGGATGATTAAAGCTGACAGTGTCTGGCTTATGGGATTCAGGGGTAATGGAGTTATTGTTGGAGGGCAGGATACAGGATACGATTGGGATGTAAAACCATTAATAAAAAAATATAAAGGGTATAAAGATAGTAGCACTGTCAATCACAATTTTAACTGGCACGATGCGGTTCACAAAAACAGCCCACAATTTCCAGACTCCTTAAAAAATCCTTGTGGATATGACCTTAAAGAACCATGTGATGATAATAATCACGGAACACATACTATGGGTACCATGGTAGGAGATGATGAAAATAACAAAATAGGCGTAGCACCAGATGCTAAATGGATTGCCTGCCGTAATATGGATAGAGGATGGGGACAGCCATCTACTTACCTTGAGTGTTTTGAATGGTTTTTAGCTCCTACCGATTTGGATGGTAAAAATGCTAACCCTGGCAAAGCCCCTCACGTAATCAACAATTCTTGGTACTGTTCGTCGGATGAAGGTTGTAATGCGTCCAATTTTAAAATAATGGAAGAAGCAGTAAAAAACCTTAAAGCTTCTGGTGTTGTAGTTGTTGTTTCAGCAGGAAATAGTGGACCGGGATGTGGCACTGTAAATGGACCTCCTGCTTTTTTTGAACAATCCTTTTCAGTTGGTGCTACAGATATAAATGATTTAATAGCAGGATTCAGCAGCAGAGGGCCAGTAGTTATAGATAGTAGCATGCGATTAAAACCAAATGTTTCTGCCCCAGGCGCAGGTGTAAGGTCTGTAATAGGGAACGGAAGTTATGTTTCATTTAGTGGTACCAGCATGGCAGGACCTCATGTAGCTGGGGTAGTTGCACTTATGATCTCAGCAAATCCTGCACTGGCCGGTAAGGTAGATCTCATTGAAAACATCATAGAATCGTCAGCAGTAGCCAAAATATCTGATCAGGTATGTGCTGGAATCCAAAGTAACAAAATACCGAATGCTGTTTATGGATATGGGAGGGTAGATGCACTAGCAGCAGTAAAAAAAGCTCAGATGTTGGTTTCTGGAACCACTGATAATATTGACCAAAGTATATTAAATGTCATGCCTAACCCTTCATCAGAATACATAAATATAAGCTTAGGTTCTGATCTATCGGGTATACAGGAAATCAATATTTTTGATGCCACTGGTAAAAAAATTATGCAATACAAATATGAAACTTTAATCTATCAGGTAGAACTTCAGATTTCAGAATGGAAGCCGGGTATTTATTTTTGTCACGCACGCTCAGGAATGATAAATTATTCTGCAAAATTCATAAAGTTTTGAAACACAAAATAAATCTCTCTAAATTACTGCAGCTGACCTGAAATAGATTTTATAATAATGAAAAGAGAACATTTTACAAAATCA
>JAYTNJ010000075.1:0-16529 GCA_043748345.1 Saprospiraceae bacterium | reverse complement strand
TTAATGATGAAAAATAATTTGAGGGTGTTGTTGACCCTTTAGAAAGTATCTCCGCCTGATGAGCCAGAAATCTGATTTGTTCCAAAGTGTCAGACGCATATTGGTGAGAAGTTTTGAAAAATAACCTTTCAATTTTTTTTATGACGTTACCATATCTTTCCCCTAAATTTTGGGCCTGTTCTTTGAAAGTGAAGAGTTCATAGGAAATGTTTTGGAAATTGTCCGGCAGATTTTTACCTGCAGTCAATGGGTTGGTTTTGGTACTTAAGTCATTCAACTCAAAATCACGCTGATATATAAGTACCGCATCGGCAATATTCTGATAAATTTTATCATATTCTTCTCCGGTTAAACTCAAAGTAAGCTCATCGAGCAAAGCATGCAAAATTTCAGAATTTTCAATTTTTACTTTTTTAAGATAATCGTCGAGTAATTCCCTCCATGTTTTTTGGCACCAGATTTTGGTATGCCTCAGGTTGTGGTAGTATGATTCAGTCTTCTCATGCAGGATGTTAAAATAAATTTCCGCATTTGGATTTGTATCCTTTATTTTTGGCTTCTGTGCACATCTTTCACTTATTATATTCAGATCTTTTTGATTGACAGAGTTTTTAATACTTACACTGAATGTATTATCCAGCATATCAAAACTTTCCAACAATTTCATTAAATCGTGTTCGGCTGTTTTATCAGGGACGATAAGCAGTGTAGATTTATTTTCCTTAAAATTTCTGATCATTCGCATGACAACGGTGTGAATAGCAAGATCTGAATTTTTGTACGAGACATTAACCAAAGTTTTCGTAGTATTAACTATGGCTAATTGTTCAGATGATTGAATGAAGCGGTTCATATATGTATTCTGCACTAAATCAAAATACAAAGATATATATTTTAATTATATATAAATAAAATAGTAAGTGTTTTACGATGTTATTATGGATTAGGTATGTATTTCTTCACCTTCCATTCGGCTTACTGCTACTGTTGCCACAGCATTTCCTACTACATTTGTTGCTGTACGGCCCATATCCAGAAACTGATCTATAGGTAACAGAAGAGCAATGCCAGCTTCTGGAATACCAAAACCCGCAATGGTTGCCGCTATTACGACCAACGAAGCCCTGGGAACTGCTGCGATACCCTTACTTGTTATCATAAGTACCAACAACATGGTGATTTGCTGAGTAATACTAAGATCCACACCATAAGCTTGTGCTATCAATAAAGAGCCAAAAGTCATATACATCATGCTGCCATCCAGATTGAAAGAATAACCCAAAGGCAAGACAAAACTTGTGATTTTTTCATGCACACCAAACCTTTCCAACTGATTCAACAGTTTCGGGTACGCTGACTCACTACTTGCGGTAGCAAATGCAAGCAGAATAGGTTCTTGAATATGTCGTAACAGGCTCCAGACTCTCTTTTTCACAAAAGCATAACCGAGACCGATCAGTATAGACCAAAGAATCAAAAGTGCAAAATAGAAAAGCAATATTAGTTTACCATATTGTACCATTACACCTACACCTTTCTCTGCTATAACAATGGAAATGGCGCTAAAAACAGCCAACGGAGCGACCCACATGATCATATTGGTAAGTTTCAGCATGACATGGGCCAATGCATCCATGGCGCTGATGATAGGTTTTCCTTTTTCACCGATCGCTGCTGTAGCCAGTCCAAACAGAATAGAAAATATGACTATCTGTAATACCATTTTGTGGCTGGAGAGGGCTACAAAAATGTTTTCAGGAATCAACTGATCAATAAAATGTTCCATCGTAAAACTGTCTGTGGGCACTATGGCGGCAGCTGTAGTTTCAGAAATCTGATTTTGAAAATCAAGACCCGGCTGGAAAATATTGCAAATAATAAGCCCCAAAGCAAGAGACATCAGACTGGCAAAAATAAACCATCCGATGGTCTTCACGCTCATCCGCCCTATGGTTCCGGCATCTCCGATTCCTGCCACACCTACCACTAAAGTACTAAGTACGAGTGGTCCTATGATGAGTTTTATGAATTTAAGGAAAATTATATTACCATATTTGGCGATATTGACATAACTTTTTACAAATTCGGGAGTCGCCATAAAATTTAAAGCGGTACCAATAGCTATTCCTGCTATGAGCCCGATAAAAATCCATTTGGCCAGATTGTTTTTTTTTGGTTCTGTATCAGGTGCACTCACAGTTGATTTAATTATTTCGGTTGAAAAATGATATGAGGCGAAAGGTATATTATTTTACCAATACCTCCAAAACATTCTCATTTTATTTGAATTATCCGATTCCACCATTCTTGGATTTTACCGTAGAATTTTACTCTTGTTTCACAGCCGGCAGAAGGATATCGGATGTTGATTTATTTTTGGGTTTTGCCAGTTGAGGATGATCATCATCTTTAAGGATCAACCTTAGGGAGCTGTTTTTTGAAAAGTAATTCCAAGCCCAATTGATAAAAATGATCAGTTTATTTCTGACACTAAGTATGAGCATTAAGTGGAGAAACATCCATACGAACCATGCGAAATAACCCTTAAATTTTATGAAAGGCAATTCTACTACTGCCTTATGTTTTCCGATGGTAGCCATTGACCCCAGATCTTTGTATTCGTATTCTTTGAGAGGAGCACCTGTCATCAGTTTGCTCATATTTTTTGCCAGTAACTTACCCTGACCGATGGCAACATTGGCCACCTGTGGGTGGCCCTTTGGATATTTGGCGGTTTCCATATATGCTATGTCTCCCAATGCAAAAATGTCAGGATACTTTTTGAGTCTGTTGAATCTATCTACCTTATACCGGTCTGAAGGAGTAATATTTTCCTGGTCAAAACCTTTGATAATATTTCCGATAACCCCGGCTGCCCATATCACATGTTTACTTTTTATGGTCTCATCATTATTCATTTTTAAAGTAGAGCCATCATAATCTGTTACTAGAACCCCGGTTTTAACGATCACCCCCAAATCTTTCAAATATTGAGCTGACGCTTTTCTGGACATATCAGACATACTATTGAGTGTGTGAGGGCTACCCTCCAGCAATATGATTTTCATCTTTGAAAAATCAATTCTAAAAAAATCTTTTGGTAAAATATCTCTTTTTATTTCTGCAAACGCTCCGGCCAGTTCGACACCGGTGGGACCTCCACCCACTACGACTATATTCATCAGAGCTTCTTTTTCTTCATCATCTACATAAAGTATTTTCTCAAAATTTTCCAATATGCTGTTCCGGATCGTTATGGCCTGATATGTTGATTTCAGACCATAGGTATACTTTTTGATATTCTTATTGCCAAAATAGTTGGATTTGCAACCTGTGGCAATCACCAGATAATCATATTCAAAATCGCCTATTCCTGTGGTTACTATTTTTTTTTCAGGATCAATAGATTCAGCTTTGGTGAGTCTGATTCTCACATCGTTGCGATCATTAAATATTTGTCTGAAAGGGAAAGAAATTGAAGAGGGTTCTATCTGTGACGTTGCTACCTGATAAAACAAAGGCTGGAACTGATGATGGTTAAGTTTATCAATAAGTAGAATATCAAAATGATCTTTTTCAATATTCTCAATGAACTGTAGGCCTGCAAAACCACCACCCAATACAATTAGTTTAGGTTTAGTTTTATTTTTCAAAGTGTTTTCTATTTATTAAAAGGAGAAACAAAATAATAGTAAATTTGGTTTCTGATGTCTGCACGGATATTCTGTACAATGAGTAAAAATTGTCATCATACGGAATAATATTTTTAATATTTTAGATTTTGATAACTAGTATATTTTTCGGTAGAATTAGAATTGTTTTTCAAATTTTTCGTTTCAAACAAACATCTATCCTAATCGTAATTTCATAACCGAATGCAAATAAATGATGGAAAATTATCACCCTGAAATACCTGAAAGCAGAATTTACTTTACCTTGTGCACAATTTTAAAATAATCGTATTTGTATGAAGAAGGAGATTCAGGATATTTTACCGGGCATCGGATTAGGAGCCATAAAATTTGGAATGACCAGAGATGAGGTAAAAGTAATGGCAGGTAAGCCAGACGAAATTGAAAATGTACCGGGTTTTGATGAAGAAGTTAACGACGAACTCGAATCATGGCACTATGATGAGTTGGAATTTTCCCTTGTTTTTGACGCCGATTATGACTGGAGGTTGGTATCTATTGCTGTTTCCGACCCATATTTTAAATTTCATGGCAAAAGCATCGTGGGAATGGCCAAGGCTGACACACTTGATTTTCTAAAAACCATCGGAGTCGAAATATCCAACGTGGAGGATCTGTCAGATGTCGAAAATCCAGATCTTGAGTTAATAGAATCTGATGAAGATGGATTGATGATATGGTTTTCTGAGGGTGAAGTGATAGAAATGCAGATATTGCCGGATGTGGAAGAAGATGGCGAGACATTGATATGGCCTGAATAAGGTTCCATTTAATTTCTACCACTCTAAGTCTTCAGAGGTTGGTATGAAATTCATATATAAGCCTCATTCCATCCAGCGTAAGCATTTTTGATATTACGTCAAACTCACTTTCCAATGGATGTAAGATAGATGACAAACCACCAGTCGCTATGACAATATATTCATCCGGCAGTTCAGACTTTTGTTTGTTGAGAATCTCTTTTACCAGTCCAACATAGCCCCATAGTATTCCGGCTTGTATGGCAGAGACTGTATCATGCCCTATGGCAGATTGCGGCATCTCTAAAGGCACGACAGGAAGCTGTGCAGTATTATTTGCCAATGCCTGGATAGCTGTAGTTAATCCTGGTGCTATGGTGACGCCAAGTATTGTTTCTGTATTAACTACGGTAAATGTAAGGGCCGTGCCAAAATCTACTATGATACATCTGGGACTATAAAGTTTTACAGCGGCATAAGCATTGGATACTATGTCAGATCCTATCTCATATGGATGAGGGATAGCTAAGTCCAGAGACTTGTAAACGTCAGGCTGTAGTAAAAGTGGAACATGGCCTGTGACACTTAAGACTGCTTCTGAAATGATATTGTTCACATCAGGAACGACACTGGAGATTACACATTTATTGACTTCAGCAGAAGAAATTCTCCATTCCAGGAGAATATTGCGCAAGGCGTTTTCGTAAAATAACTCTGGCTGTGGTTCTTTGGTTTCATATCTGAAAGTATTTGTCCATACACCATCTTTATACATTGCAATGACTATGTTAGTATTGCCTACATCAATTGCCAGTATCAAAATCTAATTGTTTAGTGTTAAAGCTGAGACAAAAGTAATTCCTTTTTTGCAGCATCAGCAAGGAGACTATAAATCTTTTTTGATGAATCCTGCCAATTGAAATCAATAGCTCGTTTTTTCCCTTTTATTATCAATCCCTTACGGAAAGAAACATCATCTGCCATCAATTGCAGACTATCAGAAATCGCTTCTGTATTTTCCGGATCTGTAAGGAGGGCTGCTCCTCCCGCTACTTCCGGCATTGATGAAACAGAAGAAGTTATTACCGGAGTACCCATTTGCATGGCTTCCAATATCGGTATGCCAAAACCTTCAAAAACAGATACATACACTAAAGCTATGGCTTTTTTTATTAAAATTTCTTTTTCTTCATCCGTCACCATACCCAGGTATATAATAGCGTCTGATTTTTGGATCTCATTCTTTATTTCATTAGTTTTCCAGGCCATACGACCAGCTAAAACGAGCTTATATTTTGATTCCTGATTTTCATTGAACTGATTAAAAGCCTGAATAAGCCGGGCGATATTTTTTCTGGGGTGGAGAGAACCTACATATATGAAATAAGGTGTTCCAGTTGCAACATTAAGGACATTTTGGTTTATTCTATCATCATTAAACTGATATCCGTTATTTCTTACAGCGTTATAGACTACATGTATTTTTTCTTCTGCAATGTCAAAATGAAATATAATGTCTTTTTTTACAAACTCTGAAACAGTAATAATACTGAAAGAGGCGGTAAGAAATTTAGGAACATTTTTTTGATAATATTTCTGTATGGACTTGCTGATATACTCTGGATAATGCAGGTAGGCAAGATCATGCATGACCATAATCGTAGGAACTTTTGTATTTAAACTCATATAACCATCTCCGGAATAAAACACGTCAATTTTGTATTTCCAAAGGTATAAAGGCAGCAGTAACTCAAACCACAAGTACCATAAAACAGGATGTCGGGACGAAAGAGGAACCGTTACTTCTATCACATTTGCCGGGAAAGATAGCTTATCCCGGTGGTACCTGTCATAAAAAAGAAAAAACAAATTATCCGGGTTGGTCAGAGCCATGGTTGTTGTAGTTTCAAATATGTACCGCGGTATTCCTTCCATATTTTTATTGAATAATAACCGGGCGTTGACTCCAATGCGCATAAAAAGGATGATATTTACAGGTACAAAGCTAATCGATTATCGATTAAAATATACATTGTTGAGTGTACAATAAAAAATTGAGCAATCAGCCAACGTTTGATGGCAAAATACCGTCTTATATAAAAAGGTCGTTATGAAATTTTTAGTCAGGCATGTCATTCTATTTTTATTGATATCTGGATTTTGTGCATGTACCAGGGGCGAAGATGATTATACCTTTGCCACTATCAAAGGGTATGATCTCAGGCTTTGTGCTTGTTGTGGCGGGATGCTTGTGAGTATTGATAACAAACCCGATGATGTATATCAGTGGTATCAGAAGGCAGGAAATCTCAACGTCACTGAAAAAGATAAGTTCCCTTTGAAAGTAAAGATAAAATACCATTTTTAGCTCAAACTTGTGTGGTGTCTGCAGGTGAGATTGAAATTACTGACCTGATCAAACTTTAATTTTCATGATAATTAATAGAAAAATGAAATATTTTATAATTCTGTTTTGCATTATTTATTTTGGATGTAGTTCCAGCGATTTGGGTGATACTATTTGCTATGATTTGAAAGAAAATGCGGTTTGGAAAACTATACAGTTCAAAAATGCACATACCATACAATTTCCGGATAGCTATGAAGGTCAGGGAAAAATGAGTTTTGAAGGCAACACTTTCTTCAAAGAAAGGAAAGATAAAATGGTGTCGGTTTCTTATTTTTATTGTGGTCCTTTATGGTGTGATGATTTCGGACAAAATATAGGAAGCAATCTCCCGAAAGAAATAAAAGTAAAAGACCAGAATGGAAAAGAAGTGGTACTGGGACTAAAAATTGATTTTTGTCAGAATGGAGTCGAAGAAGGCGTGTTTTATTATGACGATTCGGACATGTCTACGGGGAGGTATTTTATGAAAAGAGGCAAAACATTTTACGAAGCAGCTACTATTTTATTTCACAAAGAAACACTTGATGAAGTAAAAGAAATAATTAGGACCATTTCAGTTGCGGAATGCCAGGAGGAGATTTTCTGTACTGAAATCTATGTCAGCGTTACAGTTAAAATTCAGAAAGAAAATGGAGAAATATTTAAACCCAAACAATTATTCATAAAATTTGATAAAACCGGGGACAGGCAGCCAGTTTTTCAAGGTTTTCCAGGTATATTTGCCATTGTGACTGATGGTGATTTAGGACGATTAAAGAAGGCAGGTTCCGCATTAACATTGGAAGGATATGATGAGAATAATCTTCAGATTATCAATGAGAAATATGTGGTGGGTCATGATTGTTGCCATGTGAAAAAAATAGAAGGAAAGGATGTAATTACTATTAAATAAATATAATGAGTTATGATAAAATGGTTCTTCTATCCCGTAATATTATTGTTTTGTTTTTGGGAATGTGACAAAGAAAATAATGACCATGACTGCATTTTGATTCCCGAAACGGGACCATGCAAGGCAGCTTTTATAAAATACTATTTTGACCAAACCGAAAAGAAATGTACAACTTTTATCTATGGTGGTTGCGAAGGTGTGGTACCGTTTGAGACATTGGAAGAATGTAATAAAAAATGCCCTTGCAGAGGATAGTAATTCCAAAAAACCTGATAAAGCCATTTACCCTACCCGTTTTACATTGCCATTCACTAAAAAATAACGTAACTTTGCACCTTAAATAAGTAAAAAGGAGCAAGTGGAAGCCGAATTAGACAAGATTCAACTCGAAAGATTTATTTTTGAAGGGTTATACGAAGATGTAAGGGAAGGGGATTATACTTCCTTAGCATGTATTCATCCCTCAGACCGAAGTAAAGCTAAATTACTCGTGAAATCAGAAGGAGTCATAGCAGGTATTGAAATTGCCAAATCAATTTTCAGGCATGTAGATCCTTCTTCTTCGATGGATATAAGGAAGGATGATGGGGATGATGTTCAGTATGGCGACGTCGCTTTTTATGTGGAGTGTAATACTTTGGCATTGCTCAAAGCAGAAAGGCTGGTGCTCAATACTATGCAGAGGCTCAGCGGTATAGCTACACTCAGCAGCCGTTTTGCTTTTGAGGTAGAAGGTCTACCGGTAAAAATTCTTGATACCCGTAAGACTACACCATTGATGAGGTTTCTGGAAAAATGGGCGGTAAAAATAGGGGGATGTGACAATTACCGATCAGGATTGTATGACTGGATCATGATCAAAGATAATCATGTGGATGCTTGTGGGTCTCATACGGAGGCTATTACACAGGTTCACAATTATCTGAATTCCAATGAGCTAAATCTTAAGATTACAGTAGAAGTAAGAAATCTGGTGGAACTGCAGGAAGTACTGGAAAAAGGAGGGATTTCACGCATCATGTTTGATAATTTTGAATTGCCGATACTCTCTGAGGCTGTAGCCCATGTTGACAGAAGATTTGAAACAGAAGCTTCGGGTGGTGTTACACTTAATACCGTAAGAAAAATAGCGGAGACAGGGGTGGATTACATTTCAGTAGGTGCTTTGACGCATTCGGCCGGATGCCTGGATCTGAGTCTGAAGGTGATCAAATAAGAGTATATTCCCAATGAGTAAGATAGAAAGAATACTTCATTATTTTCCTGAGACCACGCTTCCGGTGCTGATTTCTGATGACCATATCAGTGAATATGAAGCCAATAGTGATCCCTTTCCACAAGCTTTTATAGACGAAATCTTATTGGAATGGGAAAAAGAAGCGGATGAATTTACGGAATTTATACCCTGTTTCAGATTGCCTGGCGAAGAGAAGTTTGATACTGTTGTTTATTGGAAGGGCAGCCTCTTAAGATATGACTTTATGATTGTTACAATAAATAAAAAGGGGGACCTCATCAATAAGAAATCTATTGCAAGTACCATCATCAACGACAAGATCATTAAAAAATCTGTTGCTGTCATCGAGCACGATCTCATTATTAATATTATTGCTGGTCAAACATTGGATGGCGATGAATATGATGCATCCATGTCTAAATCCTTCTCCATGGAGATATTGCCTTCCGGTGAAATCATCTTTGCTTTTGATGCTCTTAATTGAAAGTTATTTGATATTGCCATGAATATTTCAAAAGATCTAATGTGGAAATCCATCATTGAAGACTTACCTGAGGAGTTTATCAGATTTTTTTTAAGTGACTTTGAGATTTTAATAGATTTTACTCAGCCAGTTATATTTTTAGATACAGAACTTCAAAAGATTTCAAGGGGGCTTCGTAAAGGTAAGAGGATAGCTGATAAGCTACTCAGAGTCTCACTTAAGGATGGTTCTGATCAGTGGTTTTTGATCCATGTAGAAATCCAAAATCAACCTGATCCAACGTTGCCGGAAAGGATGTTTACTTATTTCTACAGGATTAGAGACAAATATGAAAAAGATGTCACCGCCATTTCTATTATCAACTATAAGAACAGCCACACAGATGGTAAATACTATTATAAGTATATGAATTCTGAAATTACATATATTTATCATGAGTATAATGTACAAAAACTGGCACCGGCATTACGGGACTCTAAAAATGTTTTTTCATTCATTATCATGTCAGCGTACTATGATGAATTTTATAAACTTGATGAACAGAAAAGATATGAGGCAAAGTTCAAAATGATCAAGTTGCTTCTGAACAGAAAAGATATGTCGAAACAAAAAATAAGGTTAATTTTGAACTTTATAAATGATTATATTCGTTTACAACAAAAGAGTTATGCCGGTAAGATCAACGATTTTATAGTTACAAATCAAAAATACAGTCAAAACATGGGATTGGAAGAGTTATACAAATCTGAATTTGCTAAAGAAGCAAAAAGAATAGAAGTAAAATCTATCAAAAAAGGGATTGAAAAAGGGATTGAAAAAGGTGTATTAAAAGAAAAAATTGATGTGATACTTCGCGGTCATTCAAATGGAATTTCGTTACCGATTCTTTCAAATATTACGGGTCTTACAGAAAAAGAAGTCAGCCAAATCATCAATACATATGCAATTTGACACTGAACTACAATTAATTAGAAACGCCCAGGCGAGCACTGACTTAATTTTTACTTTTACATTATATGAATAGAGCACCCAGGCAACTCAAAGAAGCAGACCTGCGAAATCAGATAGAAAAACTACTTTCAAAAAATCCAAAGACCAGATATAACGTCATTCAGATTTCCCGAAAGATCAATGCAGCCAATCCCCCTGATTCCATCAGACACTCTTTACTTTTACTGGTCGCCGAAAAAAAAGTTGTCCAGTTTTCAGAAGATAGGTTTAAGTGGGAAATGTTTCATGATGAAAGACCTGCTCGCAAGTCAAGAAGTGGTGAGGATGAGATATTGTATACTGGTGTCGTCGATATGACCCGATCGGGAGCTGCATACATTATAAATTCAGAATCTGTCGAAGACATTTATGTACATTCACGAAATCTGAAAGGGGCACTCCACAAAGATGAGGTGACAGTCGCCGTAAGCGAAAGTAGAGCGCATCGAAGACCGGAAGGGAGAGTGATTTCAGTAGATAAAAGAGAACTCTCACGGGTGATCGGGCATATTCGAATATTTCAGAATTACGCCATCCTCAGTCCTGATAATTCCCGTCTGTATCCCGAAGTGTTGGTGCATCACGATGACGCACTTGACTCCAAGGATAACGACAGGGTAGTTGTTGAGATTATTTCATGGGGCAGAGGTCAGAACAAAGGATTGTGGGGTAAAGTCATCAAAGGACTGGAAGATATTTCAGATGTAGAAATGAATATGCAATCCATTCTGTATTCCAATGGCTTTGATCCTGTATTCAGTGATGAAGTTCTTGCTGAAGCAGAGGCTATGAACGCTGTCATTGATCATTCAACTATAGCAGAAAGAAGAGATTTCCGAAGTATTACAACTATTACCATAGATCCTCTCACGGCAAGAGATTTTGACGATGCTATATCAATAAGAAAACTTGATGATGGTACGATAGAGATAGGAGTACATATTGCGGATGTCACACACTTTTTGAAAGAAGGAACGGCTTTGGATAAAGAAGCATTCAGAAGATCTACTTCTGTATATCTGGTGGACAGGGTATGTCCGATGCTGCCTGAAAAACTGAGCAATGACCTTTGTTCACTCAATCCAAATGAAGACAAATTAACCTTTTCGGCAGTTTTTATTTTTAATGATCGATATGATATTATGGATGAATGGTTTGGTAAAACTATCATTCACTCTGACCGAAGATTTACTTATGAAGAAGCACAGGAAAGAATAGAAACAGGAAAAGGCGATTTCGCCGATGAAATTCTTTTGCTGAATGCTGTGGCAGGATTTCTTCGTAAGGAGCGGTATAATGCGGGGTCTATAAGCTTTGAATCTGAAGAAGTGCAGTTTATTCTTGACGAAAAAGGGTTGCCTCAAGGTATGTATGTCAAAGAGCGAAAAGAGGCGCACATGCTTGTCGAGGACTTTATGCTTCTTGCAAATAAACAAGTAGCTAAGTATGTGGCCAAAAAAGCCAAACCGGAAATACCTTTTGTATATCGGGTGCATGATCTGCCAAATCCGGAAAAATTAGCTGATTTTGCTTTGTTTGCTGCGGAACTTGGATTTAAGTTTAAGATGGACAAACCTGAGCAGATTGCTGACTCTTTCAACAGATTAGCCATAGCAACAAAAGAAAATTTAACCCTAAAACTTCTTGAACCACTTGCTATCCGAACCATGTCCAAAGCAGTGTATACTACCGAAAACATTGGACATTATGGTCTTGGTTTTGAATATTATACCCATTTTACGTCACCGATCAGGCGATATTCAGATGTTCTGGTCCATCGGCTATTGTATAAAAATCTAAATGATATATACCGTGACGATAAAGAGAAATTAGAATTAAAAACAAAACATGTATCCGATCAGGAAAAAAAAGCGGCAGAATCTGAAAGAGAATCTATCAAGTATTTTCAAACTCTTTATATTTCCCGATATATTGGACAGGAATTTGAAGGGGTCATTTCAGGCATCATAGAGAAAGGAATATTTGTAGAGCTTTTGGAAAATAAAGTCGAAGGACTGGTCACTTTTGATAGCATGGGCGAAATTTATACCGTTCCGACCAGCAGATTGAAAGCTAAATCAAAAATATCTGGTGACGAACTTAGCATCGGCCAAACAGTAAAGGTAAAGATCATATCTGCTGACCCTGATACCAGAAGAACCGATATGGAATTGGTAATGGATGAATAAAAAATTTATACACATTATATTTATTTATTATGTGTTTATAACGAATGAGTTAAAAAAAAACAGGTATCTACCTTTTATCCGGCGAAACGAGTGTTATTTGGTATAAATATTACGTATAATTATTCGTAGATTTTTTTGTGAACACCAAATTAATAAGAAGGCATCAGTTTTTTTTGTTAAGTTGTACAGTACATAATTTTGCTATATTATGAAATGTCGAAACTAATCCTGATATTTTTAGTGACAAATATTAAAAAATTATATTCAAAAATGCTTTAAATAATTCTTATTAAAAGAATTAAGCTTTATCTTTGCGGCGATTTTCATAACCACCTCATCTTTTGTAATTATATCAAACAGTATCATGACTAATATAGGGCACATAAAACAGATCATCGGACCCGTAGTGGACGTAAGTTTTGCAGGTGATAACAGCAATCTTCCTGAAATCCTAAATGCATTATCTATCACAAGAAGCAGTGGAGAAGTACTCATACTTGAAGTGCAGCAACATCTGGGTGAAGACAGTGTAAGGGCTGTATCTATGGACTCTACAGATGGTCTTACCAGAGGCATGGATGTACTTGACCTTGGAGTGCAAATATCAATGCCTGTAGGTGAGCAAATCAAAGGTCGGGTATTTAATGTAGTAGGAGAACCGATAGATGGTCTTGGACCACTGGACAGATCAAAAACTTACAGTATCCATAACAAACCACCAAGATTTGAAGATTTATCGACTGAAAAAGAAGTTCTTTATACCGGTATCAAAGTAATTGATCTTATCGAACCATATTCTAAAGGTGGAAAAATCGGATTATTCGGCGGTGCAGGTGTAGGAAAGACTGTTTTGATTCAGGAACTGATCAATAACATAGCTAAAGGATATGATGGTATTTCGGTATTTGCCGGAGTAGGTGAGCGCACACGTGAAGGTAATGACCTGCTGAGAGAAATGCTCGAATCAGGAATCATCAATTATGGCCCTGAATTTATGCACTCTATGGAAGAAGGTGGATGGGATCTAAGCAAAGTCAGCAAAGAGAATCTTAAAGAATCAAAAGCTACCTTTGTATTCGGTCAGATGAATGAGCCGCCTGGAGCGAGAGCCAGAGTAGCTCTTTCAGGTCTGACACTGGCAGAATATTACAGAGACGGGGATCTCAGCGATCCAAATGGAGGTAAAGATATCCTTTTCTTCATTGACAATATATTCAGATTTACACAGGCGGGTTCAGAAGTTTCAGCGCTGTTGGGTCGTATGCCTTCTGCCGTGGGATATCAACCGACTTTGGCTACTGAAATGGGACTGATGCAAGAGCGAATTACGTCCACCAAAAGAGGGTCTATCACATCAGTTCAAGCAGTATATGTGCCAGCGGATGACCTTACTGACCCGGCACCTGCCACTACATTTGCACACCTTGATGCTACCACAGTTTTGAGTCGAAAGATTGCTTCATTAGGCATTTACCCTGCTGTCGATCCATTGGATTCTACATCCAGGATTCTCGATCCCGTGATTATCGGAGAGGAGCACTATAATTGTGCACAAAGAGTAAAAATGATACTTCAGAGATATAACGAGTTACAGGATATCATTGCTATCCTTGGGATGGAAGAGCTTTCTGAAGATGATAAAATGGTGGTGTACCGTGCCAGAAAGGTACAAAGATACCTTTCTCAACCTTTCCACGTGGCAGAGCAGTTTACAGGTATTCCGGGTGTTTTAGTGCCCATTGAAGATACGATTAAAGCATTTAATATGATCATGGATGGTGAACTTGACAAATATCCTGAAGCGGCATTTAACCTGAAAGGAAAGATAGAAGAAGTGGTAATTGCAGGTGAAAAGATGCTGGCAGAGGCAGAAGCAAACGCAAACGCATAATTTTTTATCAATTAACCAGACATGAATTTAATAGTTTTGACACCCGAAAGAGAAATTTATCAAGGTAAGATCACTTCGATAAAAGTACCGGGAATTAACGGACAGTTTGAAATTTTGAATAATCACGCCCCGATTGTGGCAGCATTAGGGCAGGGGGAAGTCAGAATATTGGACAACTCCGGCGAAAAAAAAGTATTTAAGATTAGAAAGGGGTTTATTGAAGTACTTAAAAATGACGTATCTCTGCTAGTGCAGGGAGTGCAGGAATAAATAATTCAAAAAATATTCTACTTAAGAGCTGGATTACTAAAAAGTAATTCGGCTCTTTTTCTTTTAATTAATATATTGATAATCAGATTATTAATTATAAATTATAATTATTTTTTTCCGGAGTAAACAACAGTTTTAGTAAGTGGTATTGGTTTGGTATGATATTTGAATCAGGGTAGATAGACATATATGTGTCTACACAGTACGAATAATATTTTACAATTTACAAAAAACCAAAGCACGATGACACTTCGTAAGATTTTTGTTGCTTTTGTAGCAATGATTTTTATCCAATCTGCACAGGCTCAGGTGAGCAAAATTAAATATCTCTTAAAGTTTAATGAACAAACCAATCTATTTGATTGCTATATGGTAGTCAAAGAAGGCCAGGCTGTTTCTGTGAGAGATCGCGCACAGTTTAATGCTCAGTACACCATTATGGTACCGAGTGGAAGTACTGTTGATATGCAATCCAGCCAAAACCCCATTCAGGGCAATCAGCAATATAACGGGGTCAGACCTACTCAATGGGTAGTTTCTAATGTGGTAAGAAAACCTGAAGCAGACCCTGCTAATGATTATATATCTGTGGCTCCATCTTTGGCTCCGGCAGCATTTTACAATGATCTGAAGTCCGGAGAAGAAATAAAGTTGTTCAGTCTTAAAATTTCACCTGTAACGGCATGTGGAGCCAATATTAAAATTTTTGATAACGGTCAGGATCTTAATTCCGGAGCTCGTGGTATGGGCGGCGGAGACTTTAGTAATGGATTTACTATGGGAGGTATAGGCCAAAAATATGGTGGCAATGAAGTAAATATAATTCCTTCCACCAATGTAATTCAGGATGTGAAAGTAAACCAGAATAAAGGAATACAAATTGAGTCCAAAATTAATAATGACTCTCCGTACGCTCCGTATCATGTTGCATTTATTGGACCTAAATCATTTTATTCAGAAGCATCATCCATCAGTATAGCTAATCCTTCAAAAGATAATTATGGTAAATATAAACTGGTAGTAACTGATCAGCGAGGATGTCAGGATGTGAAGGAGATAGAAGTTCAGGATAAAAATCAGACCGTCAAAGATGTGGTTAAAGCGTTTGAAGCGGAATCTGAAACTAAAAATATATCCCAAAGTGCCATCAAACTTAATACGGCTGTCATTGAAAACGTTTCATTATATCCTAATCCTGCTACTACAAATCTAATAGTAAATATTGCAGCAGGCAAGGGAGCCAAAGTACGAGGTGATATTCTGGACATAAATGGAAGAATCATAAGTTCAAATGTAATCAACAAAATAATAGAGTCTAAAGATGAAGTATTTGAATTGTCAGTACTGGATCTGTATTCAGGTATCTATACTCTATCAGTAAACATAGATGGAAAAGATACTGCCAAAAAATTTATGGTGCTTAAATAGTCATAAGTTTATGATTATCAATAGTTAGGTAAAAAATGTGGATGGATTGATTTTTTTTTGGCACAGTTTTGGCAATTTATTTATCAGATCTAACTATCATAAAAATATGATCCGCAAATAAAATAAAAAATCCGATTAGATTCGGAAGTAAGAATAACTTTTATAATTCAAACAATCTGCAAAGAGCCGACCGAAAACGGCTCTTTGTTTGTGTGCCCAGCATGGGTAGTAACTTGGAGGTGAAAGTCCTCTGTGGGCCTGGTAGTAGGAACCACTAGTCAAGAGCAAGGGTGTCGTGTGTGACTG
>JAYTNJ010000074.1:0-10085 GCA_043748345.1 Saprospiraceae bacterium | reverse complement strand
TTAATGATTCAAGTCTTTGCATGGTGCTTTAGTTTTCGATGATTTCTATGGTAAGTTTTCGTATATTTTCATCGAGTTTGACCTGACAACCCAGCCTGGAATTTTCAAATATTACTGGCAATGTCTCCAGCATATCCAACTCATCATCAGAAGGCTCAGACAAAACAGGTTCCGCATTCGCAACCTTGATATGGCAGGTGGCACAGAGCGCCATGCCTCCGCAGGTGCCTTCTATAGATTCATATTCTTCGCCTTTTAATAGTTCCATGAGATTGAGGCCCATGTCGTTGGGTACTTTGATAGTCTGAGTCTCTCCTGATTTTATTATATTTACTTCAATCATTTTCCGAGTTGAATTTAAAAGCTGTTGATACCATTTACGGTTGTGTATTTCATGGTATATTTTACTCCGGGGTAGATGTACTGATAGACCGAATGACTCATCAAAGCAGCTTCGTGAAAACCGCACAATATGAGTTTAAGCTTATTCTTATAGGTATTGATGTCTCCTATGGCCCATATCCCCGAGATGTTGGTGGAGTAATCATCTGTATTGACCTCAATGGCGTTTTTTGTGATGTTCAATCCCCATCCTTCCATGGGTCCCAGTTTAGGGCTGAGGCCAAACAATGGCACCAGGTAATCAGTTTGCACCAGCACTTCTTCATTGGATTTGGTATTCAGGAGTGAGACACCATTGAGTTTGCCATTTCCGTGCACGGTAGTCAGATTTGTATTCAGATGCAGATTAATTTTACCAGTCTCTGCCAATGCCATCACTTTATCTACGCTATCAGGAGAACCCCTGAATGATTCACTTCTATGTACCAGTGTTAGGTCTGAACAAATCTCACTTAAAAATATAGTCCAATCCAAAGCACTATCTCCTCCGCCTGCGATGATGGTTTTTTTATCTCTGTAATGTTCAGGATCAAGTACCATATAATTTACGCCTTTGCCGTTTTCAAATCGAGATAACCCTTCCACTTCAGGTTTTCTTGGCTCAAAACAACCTAATCCTCCTGCTATGACCACAGCTTTGGCTTCTATTTCTGTGCCCAGATTTGTAACTAAAAGGAAATCTTTTTCATCCCTTTTTTCCAGAGTTTCTATACGCTCACCAAAGGTGTAACCAGGACTGAAGGGTTCAGCTTGTTTGACGAGATTATCCACCAACTCTTGCGCCAAAATTGTAGGATATCCGGGTATATCATAAATAGGTTTTTTGGGATAGATTTCCGATAATTGCCCGCCAGCTTGCGGCAAATAATCTACCAGATGACATCTCATTTTGAGTAATCCTGCTTCAAAAATGGCAAAAAGACCAACCGGTCCGGCACCAATGATGGCAATATCTGTCTGTATTTTTGTTGATTTCATTTAAAAAAAAATTCTTTTAAGACTTAAAATAATGACAATAATTCCTACCAATATCATAATGGATTTGGCAGGTATTTTATTGGTCATGATGGCACCGATTGGAGCCGCAATAATACCGCCAATAATCAATCCGAGGATAACATTCCAATGGTTGGTACCTATCATCGCAAAAAAAGTGATTGAACTTGCTAGTGCCACAAAAAATTCAGTTAAATTGACTGAACCTATGGTATATCTGGGTGCCCTGCCTTGTGCCATCAAAGTGGAAGAGACTATGGGTCCCCATCCTCCACCTCCAATGGAATCAAGAAAACCACCGGTAAAAGCAAGTGGAGTTATTTTAGTAATTTTTTTTCTTATCTGGTCCTTTTTTAATGCTTTAAATATGATAATGAGACCCAAAAAAAGGGTATATATTGACACCAAAGGTTTTATAATAAAATTGTAATCCTGAAAAGATGATATAAGATAAGCCCCCAATACTGCTCCCAAAACGCCTGGAATCAAGAGGCTTTTGAATAATTTATGGTGAACATTTCCAAATTTCAAGTGCATCAAACCAGATACTCCACTGGTCACTACCTCGGATGTATGCACACTTGCCGTGGCTGCGACAGGACTTAGACCATAAGAGAGCAGAACCGTAGTCGCTGTCACTCCATACGCCATCCCAAGTGCCCCATCAATCATTTGGGCCACAAACCCAGCCAATATAAATACCAGCAAAGTCTCATCCATGTGGCTTATAAACGAATACCAAAGTCCTTCAACTCTTATCGGTGGAATATAATTACCCATGATATATCCCGTGATTAAAAGGGAAGGAATCAATAAACCAATAGCCCACTGCTGGATGCGATTTTGCAAAAATGATTTGTTCATTTCTTTTTCTGAAAGAGTGGCTGTCAATTGATTGAGTGTTTTGACTTTTTGGCTAAAATCACCTTTCAGGTAGGTACGGACATGGCTTAGATTGTCTAATGTTTCGTTTATTTCTATTGGAAAAGAATCATCGAGTACTTCTTTCACTCTTTTTGCGACAGTGGGGGATTTACCATTGGTGGATATGGCAATTTTTAGATGCCCTTTTTTAACTATGGATCCAAGATAAAAATCACATAATGCCGGTTTGTCGGCCGCATTCAGCAGCAGACCAAATTCTTTTGCATCTTTACTGATGGTTTCACTTAGTTCCTTATCACCGACTGCTGCTATGACAATATCCACATCCTCCATATCTGTACAATGATATTCTTTCTGCAAAAGAGTGATGTTCTGATGTGTCTCGGATAAATCCAAAATGTCAGGTCCAAATTCTTTGGCTACCATTTTTATTTTTGTACCCGGACTGTTTTGCAATACCGCATGCAGTTTTTCAAGTCCAATGACACCACCCCCTACGATCAGAAGATGCAGGTATTCCATTTTTAGAAAAATAGGAAATAAATGGTTTTGCGAATGGTGTGCCGACATGACTATTTATTTGGTTGCGGCGTAATCCTGAGATAGGATTTAATTTTGGTATATCCTTTGGGGAATCTTGCAGCAATTTCTTCATCTTTTATAGCCGGAGCAATGACTACGTCGTCTCCTTCTTTCCAGTTGGCAGGGGTTGCTACACTATATTTTGCGGTCAGTTGCAAAGAATCAATGACTCTCAATATTTCATCAAAATTCCGTCCTGTAGAAGCGGGATACGTCAGACTTAATTTTAGTTTTTTATCAGGTACTATGACAAATACTGACCTTACCGTAAACTTGTCTGAAGCTGCAGGATGTACCATTTCATACAGATTGGCTACTCTGAAATCTTGATCAGCTATGAGCGGGAAAGTCACTTCCGTATCCTGCGTTTCATTAATGTCCTTGATCCAGTCAAAATGTGATGCCAGTGAATCCACACTGAGGGCTATTGTCTTAACATTTCTTTTGGCAAATTCGCTCTGTAATTTGGATACCGTACCCAATTCCGTGGTGCAGACAGGCGTATAATCAGCCGGATGAGAAAATAAGACTCCCCATTGATCACCGAGCCATTCATAAAAATTAATGTTGCCGATGGTAGTTTCAGCTTCAAAATTTGGAACAATATCTCCTAGTTGTAATGACATAATATATTTGTTTAAAGATTTTAAAATAATGTATTAATTACATTTATTGATTGTTTGTAATAACTGAATCAGCCGGAAATTGATAACTTTCATTCTTTTCGTAAAGATTTACTACATTTCCTATGACAATGATAGCGGGAGCAACCAGATTTTCTCGTATTGATTTTTGATATATATCTACGATAGTACCTGTTACCACTCTTTGATCGGCCATGGTTCCATTTTGTATGATAGCCACCGGCAGATTTTCTTTTCCATGATGTAAATAAAGATCCGTTATTTGATCCAGTTTGTTTAATCCCATCAGTACTACCACCGTAGCATCTGTTTCTGCTGCTTTCCGGATATCCTTGGCTAAGTTTCCTTTTTTGTCAGTCGCAGTCACCACCCAAAAACTCTCACTTAATCCTCTATGGGTGACGGGTATGCCTACACTACACGGAACACCTATTGAACTGGAAATTCCGGGAATAATCTCCACATCCAATCCAGCTTTACGGGCATAATCCATCTCTTCGCCGCCCCGACCAAAAACAAAAGGATCTCCTCCCTTCAATCTTACGGCATGACCATAAATCAATGCATGGGAAACGATCATTTCATTGATCTCATCCTGAGAAAAGGCATGGTCAGAAGATCTTTTTCCTACATAAATTTTTAAGGCATCTTCAGGTGCTAAACGAAGTATCTCCTCACTTACCAATGCATCATATAAGATAACATCGGCGGTTTTTATCGTCCGCCAAGCCTTCACGGTCAGCAATTCAGGGTCACCGGGGCCCGCTCCGACGATACTTACTCTGGGGTTTGATGGCATCATGCTGTTACTAATTGATTTAAATTATTTCTGTAATTTTGCGCACCTAGGTAAAAATCTTTTGCTTTGCTCAAATATTCGTAAGCAAACAAGGCATCTGGGGCTTGCTTGTTGATTTGTAATACGACGTCTCTGAAAGGCTCATGAATCCAGCTATCTCCCTCTGCAAAATGCTCTGTAAATTCTGAAATGACGCCATGATGTGTATTGGTCTTTACATCTTTTACTAGTAATATGGTTTTTGCTGTATTGATAAAAGCAGCATAACTGTAGTAAGCAGAGTCTCCGTATCGGCCATCAGCTAGTGCCTCTGCTGCCCACTCCAACTTTTCTTCAGACTCCATAAAAAGGGTAGATACCAGGTCTATCACCACACCGGCACATTCGCCTACTCCTATGGCTGTGATGAATTTTTGTTCTGATCCCCAGTCGATATAGTCTTTTTCTGAGAGGGTCGTATTGTCTGCCAATGGTTTGAGCAAATGATAAAAATAATCTTTGCCCATCCGGTCATAGTAATCATTAAAAGTTTCGTCTTCGCGACCATTAGCTTCCAGATCATCAAAAATAAATCTGAGAATATCAGGAGTTCTTTTGGACGCTACTTTGATGATTTTGTCTGAAATCCTGCCACTTCCATCACCGAGTTTGCCACCTCCCAACAATAGCTGAACAGCAGGCACTACCGACGTCCCAATCTTAAATGAAGATCCATGAAACCCTATCTGAGCCAGACTATGCTGACCGCAAGCATTCATACAGCCGCTGATCTTTATTTGAATATCTTTATTGTGCACAAGATCGGGATACTCATCGCGGATTACCTGTTCCATTACGACAGATATATCGGTACTATTGGATATGGCAAGATTGCAGGTATCTGTCCCGGGACAAGCCGTAATATCGGCCACCGATGCATAACCTGTCGTAGTCAAATCGGCTGCATGTAGGGCATTAAATAGATGAGGCAACGCAGTCTGATGAATATTTTTAAGTATAAAATTTTGATTGATCGTGATACGCAAATCATATTTGTCAGCAAATGTATCAACTATATCTGCCAGTATTCTCGCTTTATCAGAATGTATATTGCCCAACTGAACTTTGATATAAACACCGAAGAGCTCTGCTTGCTTTTGGGCAAATGTATTGGTAGCTAACCAATCACCAAAGAGTTTTTCATCTAAGTATGGTGCTGGAGATTCAAATATTCTTGCTTCAAATGAAAGTCCGGGATTGGCAAAATATGGATCCACAGATACTGGAATGATGGCTTTTTGCTCTTCCTGAATCAGCTCCATGAAAGCGTCGATTCCTATCTTTTGAATCAGATACTTAATTCTTGCTTTATGTCTGCTCGTCCTTTCGCCATGTCTATCGAAAACACGTAAAACACCTTCGGTAAAAGTCAAAATCTCATTGGCAGGAAGCCATTCGTGCGCTACCTGAGCCAGAATAGGTTGTGCTCCAAGTCCACCGCCCAATAGTACTTTAAAGCCCTTTTGTCCAACATCATTGATTTTGGGTATAAACCCTATATCATGCATGAACGTAAATGCCGAGTCTTCATCTGAATTGGAAAATGCAATTTTTATTTTTCTTCCCAGCTCCTGACAAAAAGGCTGCCTTAAAAAATAATTAAAAACAGCGTATGCGTAATCAGACACGTCAAACACTTCTTTAGGATCAATACCAGCTTCTGCTGAGGCTGTCACGTTTCGTACTGTATTTCCGCAGGCTTCGCGCAATGTAATATCATCCTGCTCCAGTTTCGCCCATAACTCGGGAGTTCTGTCCAAACTTACGTGATGAATCTGTATATCCTGTCGCGTGGTGAGGTGGAGATTACCATTGGAGTATTCGTCGCTGATGTCGGATATCTTGCGTAGTTGTTTTGTAGATAACTTGCCGAATGGTATTTTGATTCTGACCATTTGTACGCCATGCTGCCTCTGACCATATACTCCGCGGGCAAGCCTAAGACTGCGAAATTTTTCTTCATCTATCTGTCCGTTGCGAAAAAGGAAAATTTTACGCTCAAGGTCTATCAGATCCTTTTCAACGAGCACCCTTCTGTCTTCCGGCAAAAATTCAAGTTCTGTTCGAAAACTTTGCATTATTCTATATATTCTATTATATTAGTAGATTATAAAATTTAAGTATAAAAAAACTTCCGAAGTCCGCAACGGAAGTTTTATCTCAATGAATCTCTAAAAAGATATCTATAAAAAGTAGTGGCTTATTAAATTATGGTGCAAAGAAAAGGCCATTTTTTGAATTGCGCAAGACTTTTAACATTTTATTATATATATTCTATCTATTTAGTAGAATATTATGTCGCTTTTAGATTTATATTGTGACTAATTTATAGAAAATGCAAATGTAAAGGAGCTTTAAGTTATTAGGCGCTCATTGTTCGTTTCGTAAATTTGCTTTATTGTTGTGAAATCTGTTTTTCATTCACGTTATTTTTTTTAGCTTTGGTTCCGGTAATTCATCGACGGTAATTTTCACTACTTTTCTCAACCATTCTCTATCGTCCAATTTTTCTTCAATTAAAAAACTTGGTTTTGCTCCCGGATAAGGTGATACAAAATTTACACTTTTTAACAATCCCCTGGACCCCCAACCTAATACATAATATTAATAGTAATGTGATAATTTATAGGAAATGCAAAGCTAAAGGAAAACTTAGTTGCTAACTTAATAAGCCATTATTAAACTTTAGGTTTGTAATTTATTTCACTCCAAACACGGCACCTAGCAACAAACTCACAAAGCCAGTAATATTTGCAATTTGTCGATATTGAAAAATATTGAACCACTTCATTCTGTACTCTGCCCAATTGGCTGGAAAACTTTCTGAAGTCCAGGTATTAATGATATCATTGATAGGTAAATTACCTTTTAACATTAGTAACGTGTCTATAACTAAAGCGAACAAAGCAATTGTGGCAGTAATAAATAATAAGCTTCCGGGATTTTTAATATTTAAAACAACAAGTAGTATATTAAAAAGTAGTGCAATATAGATAACATACTTAAAATTGACTCTCATACTCGTATCTATTAGCTTCCTTATTTCAGTATAAGGTATAGCATCAAGTGAAAAATGTACATTTTTTAATGTCAATAAGTACATGAAAGACTGGCTTACAATAATAGCGTAAGATAGTAAGCTTATCAGAAGAATAATTTTATTTGTCATGATTCAATTGTTTTATAATTTGATATTCAGGAATTTGACTCCAATAATTATAAGCCAGATAAGCCAAAGAGAGCTACCAATAAAACCTGCCGGATCCCAAACTGGAAATCCCGGCATAACAGTAGCAAATAATTCAGCTTGTGCGAGCAAATATACGAATGAACTAACAAAACCGAGAATATGAACCCATTTAGGAAATAACTTTAAACTGGCAAAGGAAACCGAGATCAATATGGTCCAGATAATCGTAAATAATTGGCCCAGATGCTCGCCCAGGATTACTCCGCCAAATTGATGAATGGTTTTAAATGCTACTGTGGCTGCTGCCCTGGTCTCTTGATCAGATGTATCCACAAAGGTATCTGATAAAACGGGGACTACAAAAGTCCACCGTAATAATCCAATCATCTGGACTATCAGACCAATAATACCAATAGTGGTGGCTATCCTGATCAATGGTGCTTTATTTTCTAGTTTTTGCCCAATAAGAATATATGCTGGCAATAATGGAATGCCAATGATAGCAAAAGCAAACCATGTCCAGATCAACCGACTACCACCATCATGAAATTTTGTGAGGATAATTGCGGCATCCTGTCGTAAAATATCAGGATAATCGAAAATAATCGTGAGTATGGTGTAAGGGATAAATACTCCTATTGCACCCGTTATGAGTAACCAACCGATTGTTTTTTCTTGTTGCATGTTGTATCTATTTAAATGTAAATGAATAACTTATCCCGGGTGTTGGGTTTATTTTTACATAATGGCCTTTAGCCATCAAAGCAAAGGCACCGATTCTTATATTCAAACCATTCCAAACCATCCATCAAAAACCTGCTTCTAAACCCATAGCGTTCTCTTTGTTGTAATCCAGGTTGATACCTCTCAAATAGGATGCTCCAGCATAAAAGGATGAGGGATTTTCTCTTTTCCCAACAGGCAGAAACCAAGCGGTGAGCCCTGTTTTTAAAAATTTTGTTGTTATGCCGGATTCCAAAACTGTGATATAATATCCCCCATAACAGATATCTGCATGTACCGATATTCTATCCCAATGGAAGGATTTCGAAAGCCATTGATGCTGAACTCGTTGTTTGAAAATCGACTTTGTGAAAAAGCGTTTGCGGATGCTAATAATAGCATTATGAAGGTTAATTGTTTCATGATTGTGTTGTGTTTAAATGTTACATTAATATTTTGATTTTTTTTTATTACTATAATTTGTATTTACCTATGTATGGAATTACATCGCCACCAGTATATAAGTAACCGTTATGTTCCTTTACTGCCCCCGTCTCAGGTAGTATAAGGCCTTTGGTATCAAATAAAGACTCCAGTATTTTACCATCTGTGGAGATATTCAAGATCATTCCGAACTTTTCTTGTTTGGGTTGCATGAAATTTGGCAATCCATAAACAAACTTTTTCATTCCTGGTTTGGGATGAATTTTGTCTAATGACTCATTTCGTTTAGTAGAAAATCCAAGCCAATAACTGCCATTTTCACGTATTGAAATTCCATTAGGAAACCCCGGTAGATTGTCTATAAATATTTCGGTTTGACCTACTTTTTTCCCTTTTAGCCAATACTTTAACACTCTGTATTTGGTAGTTTCTACCAACAAGATGTAATCTTCATCTTTTGATAGCACCGTCCCATTTCCGAAATATGTTCTATCAATGAGTGTATTTACTTTTTTCGTACGAGGGTCATAACAATAAAGTCCGCCGAGTGGCTTCATTTCTAAAATTACTTTTCTACCATATTTAATCGTGTAGGGTGAAACTTCAGATGTATTTGAGAAATAAATTTTTCCGTCTGATGCAATGTCCAACCCATTCGGTATAAGAAATGGTTTATCATTTTCATCTTTACTTGCCAAAATGGTGACCTTTTTATCAGGACTTATACTGATGAGTCCTTCCCGGTGACTTAATGCAATTAGATTACTTTCAGTGTCAAACTCCAATCCAGCCACCCATGATTTGGCATCGTAGAATGTTTCAATGTTACCAATAGAATCAATTTGTAATATTTTTCCATCATTAAACTCATTCATTTTCATATGAACACCACAATATAAATTTCCTTTGTTGTCGAATACGATATCCTCCGGGCCATAAAAGCCTTTGAGTGAAATTTTTTGTGTAGCTGTTAATTTTTCGTTTAAACCTGTTGTTCCTTTGAACTCACTGTTAGCCGCCGGTTGCCATGCAACTGGTTTAATTGAGCATGAATTCATCAATAGGGATGTTGAAATTACGCATACAAAAGCAAGTGATGTCATTTTGTTTTTTATTTGCATTTTTTATTTGTTTAGTAAATTGATGGTGCAAAGTAACATCGGTATTCAATGACTACCTTGTACATATGTTGAGGAAATGAAAAATCTTAATGGATGGGTATAAACAATAGACTATATACACTGCATAGAGTCTTTATTAAGTGATATTACATTTTACCTTCGGTAAGGAAAAGGGTTCTTTGCGATAGGAATTTGTAAAGCCCTTAATCTAAGATAAGAAAAAGAAGTATTTATTTATTTGCAAATAATATCCTACTTAG
>JAYTNJ010000073.1:0-25299 GCA_043748345.1 Saprospiraceae bacterium | reverse complement strand
TACGATCACGGACCCTTTAGACTTACTCACCAAATTGTCCGGACTTAACAATGAAAATATCACTTTTTCTACGAGTCTGAGTGCTGAAGATCAGGTGATCACGGACATTATTTTCCGGTATAGTCTCAATATTGAAATTTTTACATTGGATACAGGAAGGATGTTTCCTGAATCATACAGTACCTTGCAAAAGACTTTGGATAAATACAAAAAGTCCATCAAAGTGTACTTTCCAAATGCTGAAGAAGTAGAGAACCTCCTGACTGAAAAAGGGCCTTCCAGTTTTTATGATTCAGTAGAAAATAGAAAGGAGTGTTGCGAAATCAGAAAAGTAAAACCACTAAAAAGAGCTCTGAAAGGCAAGACAATCTGGATCACAGGTATCAGGGCTGAACATTCTCAAAACAGAACAGAAATGCAAAAAGTGGAATACGACCCTAACAACGATATCATTAAAATTCATCCATTATTACATTGGTCTACGGATCAGGTTTGGGCATATATTAAGGAGAATAAGGTACCTTACAATGTGTTGCATGACAAGGGATTTATCAGTATTGGTTGCCAGCCATGTACAAGGGCCGTACATGAAGGAGAAGATTTCAGGGCAGGAAGGTGGTGGTGGGAAGATGCTTCCAAAAAAGAGTGTGGCTTACATTCCGTAAAACATACATAATATTATAATTTCATAAAATACATAGACCATGGAAGGGAAAGATTATTTAGACCAACTGGAAGCAGAAGCTATCCACATCATGCTGGAAGTGGCCGGACAGTTTGAGCGCCCTGCCCTACTTTTTAGTGGAGGTAAGGACAGTATATGTTTGGTTCATCTGGCACTTAAAGCTTTCAGACCCGGTAAGTTTCCTTTTCCTCTGGTACATATTGATACAGGGCACAACTTTGAAGAAGCATTGATATTCAGAGATAATCTGGTGAACGAAATAGACGAAAAACTTATTGTCAGAAAAGTAGAAGATACCATAAAAAAGCGAAAACTAGTAGATGCCAGCGGCAAATTTCCCACCCGAAATGCCCTTCAGACCTACACTTTACTCGATACTATCGAAGAGTTTGAGTTTGATGCATGTATAGGTGGAGCCAGACGGGATGAAGAAAAAGCAAGGGCCAAAGAAAGAATATTTTCTGTAAGAGATGAGTTTGGTCAATGGAATCCCAAAAAACAACGACCTGAAATCTGGGATATTTATAACGGCAGAATCAATAAAGGAGAAAATGTAAGGGTCTTTCCAATATCCAACTGGACAGAGCTGGACATCTGGAATTATATACAGCGAGAGAAAATTACTTTGCCTTCTATCTATTTTACACATGAAAGAGAAGTGGTTATAACAGAAAATGGTCAGTTGATGGCCAATAATGACTTCCTGCAACTAGATGCGACGGATGAGATAGCAACCCGAAATGTGAGATACCGGACAGTAGGAGATATGACCTGTACCGCCGCTGTTGAGAGTGAAGCATACACGGTAAGCGATATCATACATGAAATAAAAATTACTAAGGTATCAGAGCGGGGAGCCACCAGAATGGATGACCTTATCAGTGAGGCAGCGATGGAAGACAGAAAGAAAAACGGCTATTTTTAAATTTTAGCGCGGATCGTCCCTGAAGGGACAGAGGGTAATGGGCAGGAAATTTTACGATCCTTTTACCCCCGACCCCTATAGGGGAGACCATCCGCTTACAGGTTTTCAAAAAGCATAGGTCGTCCCTTCAGGGAAGGAGGATAGCGGGCAGCAAAAAATATTGTATTTTAAAAACCAGGATAACAATGGATTTATTGAGATTTTTTACAGCAGGAAATGTGGATGACGGTAAAAGTACACTTATAGGCAGATTGCTTTTTGACAGTGACTCTGTTTCTACGGACATAATAGAAGCCATCACCCGACAAAGTAAAAACAAAGGCAAAGACACAGATCTGGATTTGGCCTTGCTGACAGACGGATTGCGTGCAGAACGGGAACAGGGTATAACTATAGATGTAGCATACAAATATTTTACGACCGAAAAGCGCAAATTTATCATCGCTGACACGCCCGGACATACCCAGTACACTCGCAATATGTTTACGGGAGCATCCACTGCTGACCTTGCGATCATACTCATAGACATAGTCAATGGGATTACGGAGCAAACGAGAAGACATAGCATTATTTCAAATATTTTAGGCATACCCAATGTACTGGTCTGTATCAACAAAATGGACCTGGTCAACTTTGCAGAAGAAGCGTATCATCAGATCATCCAAGAATATAAAGAATTTGCTAAAGGCCTTAATCTGCAGCATGTGGACTTTATCCCTGTGAGTGCTTTGGAAGGTGAAAATATTATCCATCCTTCTTCAAAAATGCCATGGTTTAAAGGTCAGCCATTGCTTGACTATCTGGAGACCATAAAAACAGAGCTTCAAGTGCAAAGCGAAAAAGCTTCCTTTCAGGTTCAATATGTAAGTAATGTAGTACATCAGGAGACCAATAAAATTACACGCAGATTTATGGGAAAAATTCAATCCGGCACGTATCAAATAGGTGATAAAGTGACTGTCTGGCCGGAAGGAATTGAAAGCGAAATAACAAATATTGAAAAATATGGTGTAAGACTACCTCAGGCTCATTCCGGGGATGTCATAGCATTACAGCTCGGAGATGAAGTGGATATCAGCCGGGGAAATACCATTGTACCCACACAATCTATCCCCATGGTAACAAATGAATTGGAAGCTAAAATATGCTGGATGGATAATACACCTTTCAGACCTGGCCAAAAACTGCTGATACAGCATCATGCTCAATCCAGCAAAGCTAAGATATCTGAAATCATTCATAAAATAGATATACATACCAATGATTTACTTACCCCAGACACAGATCAGATCATCCTTAATGAAATCTGTGTGGTGAGACTCCGCACTGCCATTCCTTTGGTGGTGGATACTTATGATAACAATCGGGAGACAGGCAGCTTTATCATCGTTGATGAAAATACCAATAATACGGTCGCTGCAGGTATGATTACGGAATAAAAAACTTCTGCCCCTATCAATAGCTATTATATCTCCATCCTGCTGATCCAGGTCTTCGCATGTCTTGCAGCGTATGAAATGACCATATCTGAACCGCTTCTGACAAGTGTAGTCCATGTCTCAATATGAGCCCTTTCCTTATCCAGCAGACCGGCATTTGCCATGAGCTCAATGGACGCGTACTCACCCGATACGTGGTATGCAGCTATTGGTTTTAAAGTGTGCTGTTTTATGACCGCAATGACATCAGCATAAATTACCGAAGGTTTGACCATAAGTATATCAGCGCCTTCTGATGCATCACGTATAGAACTTTGCACCGCATCATTAATGTTTTGAGGCGAAATCTGATATGTTTTTCGGTTTTTCAATCCAGGGCTATTAGGTGCTGAATCACAAGCATCCCGGAATGGTCCGTAATATTGTGACGAAAACTTGGATGAATAACTCATAATGCTTGTATGATCCAACCCATTATGATCCAATATTTTTCTGATAGCGTCTATACGCCCATCTGTCATATCACTTGGTGCTATACAGTCTGCGCCTGCTCTGGCAAGTTGTAGCGCATACACTGATAGGACTGAGACCGTTTCATCATTGAGCATACCTGAATGTTCTGGAGTCAATATACCACAATGACCGTGGGATGTATAACTACACAGGCACAGATCGCACGCCAGCCAAATATCCGTTCCAAAAGAATTTTTTATTTCTTTGACTACAGACACTGCAAAATCAAAGTGAAAATCGTGCTCATATTTATCTTTAGGCACGGGAAAAAGGAGGAATTTGGTAACACCCTTCTCCATATCGCTTTTGATAGTTTCTATCACCGATGTAACGGTATCTGACCATATATCACCCATGCCAGGGACATCTTTTCGATCCGTGAGACTTTGATTGACAAATAGTGGTTGTATAAATTTTTTGTAGTCCAATACGACCGTAGCGGTAAGATCACGTATATGCGTACTCGCCCTAAGTCTTCGTTGGTTCATCGGATATGTGCTCTCCATATTTCAAATGCTTTGAGTGTGGGAAAAATGACAGGATGTAAACCTGAATGAATAAGACTTTCTGCAGTTTCGCCGGCAGCACAAGCATGGATTACTGACGATATTGCAAATCTATGATAATGAATATATTGTGCATAACTACTCCAGAAAATGAAATCAGCACCTTCCACTGATTTAATAATTTCAACGTCATTTTTGGGTATGAGATCATAAAATCCCAATGCCTTAATACCTTTATTCAGCCATTTGACAGCAGCTTTATGATGTGTAAGAATGGTAATATTCGATATGTTACCATTGATCAAAGGCATCGAAAGCACCGGCAGTATGGACTCAAATCCAAGACCATCGGTACATCCGGTCACCCAAATTCCGGTTTTTGCTAAGTCAAACCAGGTTTTACTTCCTGCAGCCCAAATAGTTCGATTTTGAAAATTTTTTATTAGTTCGATGTTTTGGGCGATCTTTGGATTAGCCACAAATGCATGTTTTGTGTCAATGACTCCACTGGATTGACTCCATCGATATTCAAAAAAATCTTTCATGACAGTATTGGTGGCAAATATTTTTAGTCCTGATTGCGCCTTTGGCAGATGGGTCCATTCATGGATTATTTCACCTTGTAAATTTTCTCCAAACGCAAAATGATGATGAGAGTATCGTGTGGCTATCGTCGTCACGCCGAATTTCTGACTACAACCTGGCCCTTTTTGTAAGGCAAGTTTTTTTTCACCAATGGCGTCATTGAGATATTCGATGTTATTTATTTCTGAGAGTATTTGTTTTACCCATTTGTTTTCAGGATGACATTCGGCCACGATCATTCCCTGACAAGGAGCGGGAGTACATTCAATAAGAGGAAGAATCATGATTTTTTTATCTGATAAAATCTCTCTGATATTCACCCCAAATTCAGTATGATTCAACAATCTGTTAATCCCTGCTGCTGCTAAAATGATACCATCAAACTGATCTCCCAGGTGCAATTTGGATAGCCGGGTATCTACATTACCGCGTATATTTTTTGAATTAATGTTTATTGGTTTTTCTCTCTTTGGCAATGCTTTTCTTAAAAAAGGGATGGCCATAGCTTCGCGTCTTGGTGATGATGTACCTATAAGAATCTCTTCTCCTGAATTGATTTTGGCGATGATCGATGGGTTGGCTATCAAAACATCATTGGGTATGTCACGGCTCACCACAGCAAAACCATCGTGGCTGAAAAAGTGTTCCGAACTCATATCCTTTAGCGAATGTACAGCAATATCTGATTGCCCTGATGTCAGACTGGCATAAATATCTTCCGTAAAAAAATCTATTCCGCCTAATGTAGAAAGAGGTTGGTCAGGTAATCTGTCTCCTCTGCTGGTGATTCCTTCTATCGAGACTTCGATCTCCGGATGGGTTTCAAAAATTTTGGATTTGACGATTTCGGCCTGGACCAGGCTCAACTTGCTGGCTCTGCATACGATCCTTAATTTATCCATGGATACAGGCTTTCAGGCTCTTCACCAGGTGATGTATTTGATCTTCCGTATGTGCTGCAGTGATTATGACTCTTAGACATTCTTCACCCTGAGGTACGGTAGGGTAGTTTATTGGCTGAATATAAATAGCATGATCTGCAAGAAGCTCATCCGCAACAGATTTACATTTTTCAGGATTTCCGATAGTAATAGGCGTGATATGTGAGTAGTTTTTTCTGAAATAGATTCCTTCGTTTATGAGGAGTTTTCTGAATAGTTTTACCAGTGATTTTATTTTAATCACACTTTCGGTATCTTTACTGAGAATGTTAATACTTGCTTCTGCGGCACTGCATACAGCGGGTGGCAAAGATGTAGTGAAGATAAAACCACTGCCAAAACTCCTGATAAAATCTATCACTTCAGCTGAAGATGCTACATATCCGCCAAATGCACCTATAGCTTTTGAGAGAGTACCATTGATGATATCGGGTTTATCTGTGATTTGGAACATGTCACAATATCCGGAATTATTTCCTCCATACATTCCTACTGCATGTACTTCGTCAATATAGGTCATGGCTTTATATTTCCGGGCTATTTTTATGATTTCCGCAACCGGGGCTATTTCTCCGTTCATACTATAAATGGATTCAAACACCACCAATTTGGGGGTATATGGGTCTGCCTTTGCCAGTTTTTCTTCCAGATCTTTCACATCATTATGCCGAAAAACATTTTTTTTATTACCTGCCGACCGCATTCCCTCTATGAGTGAAGCATGATTCTTTTCATCCGAAAAAAAAATGAGTTCAGGTATTCGTCTCCCCAAAGTCTGCAATGTGGCAAGGTTTGCCATATAAGCACTTCCGAAAAGAAGGGCTGCCTCTTTTTTATGCCATTGACTTAGCCTTTTCTCCAGCGAAATATGAGCATCCGTAGTGCCGGAAATATTGCGCGTGCCGCCACTGCTCACTCCGTATCTTTCACTCGTAGTGACAAAAGCTTTGATCACTTCCGGGTGACTACTCATCGCGAGGTAGTCATTACTGCAATAATTTACTGCTTTGATCCAATTTTCATCTTTTTTGTATTTGATATAAGGATTACCGGTATCATCTTTTATCTGATGAAGGAAGTGCCTGTAATTGCCTTTTATTTTAAGAGCAGTCAGTTCCTGAGATATGTGCCGGTGTATATCAAACATTATTTGTATTAAAAACTGCAAAGGTAGGCGTTTGTAGGAAGTTCTCCAACTGAGGTGATTTCATAACATCTCATATTTGACCTACATTTTTTTTTGTAAGCTCCGAGTCCTAGTGAAATGGTTTTTGTACTTTTTAATAATTATCTCTCTGCTATCTTTTTCCTAAATTGTACCTTTGCGACTTTAAAAATATTAATATCATTATTTTAACCTGAAATATCGTGGGTCAATTCAGAAAAGAAAAAGACAGCATGGGATACATAGATGTACCTGCTGATAAATATTGGGGAGCACAAACACAAAGATCGGCTGAAAATTTTAAAATTGGCGGACATCGTATGCCAAAAGAAATCATTGATGCCTTTGCCATATTGAAGATGGCGGCTGCTCAGGCAAACTTTGATCTGGGAGTACTTCCGTCAGAAAAAATGATACTTATTGAGAAGGTATGTAAGGAAATTTTAGAATGTAAACTGGATGATCAGTTTCCTCTGGTAGTGTGGCAAACGGGATCCGGTACTCAATCCAATATGAATCTCAATGAAGTCATAGCCAATCGAGCGCATGTGATCAATGGCGGATCGCTTGATGATGATAAAAAAGTACTTCATCCCAATGATGATGTCAATAAATCTCAGTCATCCAATGATACTTTTCCTACAGCCATGCATATAGCGGCTTATAAAGTATTGGTAGATGTGACAATACCCGGCCTTGAGACACTTCGTGATACGCTAAAGGCAAAGTCAGACCGATTTATGAAAATCGTGAAAATAGGCCGAACGCACTTTATGGATGCAACACCTCTTACATTGGGTCAGGAATTATCAGGGTACGTAGCACAACTCAATCATGGTATAAAAGCGATCAAAAATAGTTTTGATCATTTGTCAGAACTTGCACTCGGTGGTACGGCAGTAGGTACAGGACTCAATACACCCAAAGGATATGATGTATTGGTGGCTCAAAAAATTGCTGAAGTATCGGGTTTACCTTTTATTACCGGCAAGAATAAATTTGAAGGTCTGGCAGCGCATGATGCGATAGTAGAGGCGCATGGAGCTCTCAAAACGGTAGCTGTTTCACTCATGAAGATCGGCAATGATATCCGTATGCTCGCTTCTGGGCCGCGCTGTGGTATAGGTGAGCTTATCATTCCTGAAAATGAACCGGGCTCATCCATCATGCCGGGCAAGGTCAATCCAACACAATCCGAAGCATTGACAATGGCTATGGCACAAGTGATGGGAAATGACGTAGCCATCAATATCGGTGGTATGAGTGGACATTTCGAGCTTAATGTATTCAAGCCGGTGATGATATTCAATTTCCTCATGTCTGCCAATCTTATCGGCGATGCCTGCATGAGTTTTAACGAGCATTGTGCCATCGGTATCGAAGCAAATATACCGCGTATTAAGTTCAATCTGGATAATTCTCTGATGCTGGTCACTGCCCTAAATACAAAGATTGGTTATGATAAAGCTGCTGAAATTGCCAAAAAAGCACATAAGGAAGGTACAACACTAAAACAAGCGGCACTCGACCTCAACTACCTGACTTCAGACGAGTTTGATGCTTGGGTGCGACCGGAAGAAATGATTTGATAAAATATTTTAGAATACAAAAAGAAGCCATGTTGCCGTTTTATTTAAGAAAACAAATAATCCATATGAAATACACTATCAAATTTTTTCTATTTATACTCTTTTTTTCCTGTAAGACGTACAAACCAACTTATACTTTAACTGAATCGACTGTAATTCCTTCAGATTACAGTAATTTGGAAAACTGGGCAGCCCACCCTGATAAACAGGATGAATCAGACCTTACGCCCGAAGGCGAGACGGCCCATAATATTGGATTGGCAGCGGATGTTTTTTTTATTCATCCCACCACTCTTACGGGTCAAAAAAATCAGGATCAGTGGAATGGAGACATTCGGGATAAGCAGTTGAATAAAAAAACGGACGAAGGTACCATTAGATTTCAAGCCAGCGCATTCAACCATGCGGGTAGGATTTTTGCCCCCAGATATCGGCAGGCGCATTTACACGCTTACTTTACAAAAGATAAAGATTCTGCTAAAAAGGCATTTGAACTTGCCTATCAGGATGTAAAAGCAGCCTTTGAATACTATCTTACATATGAAAACAAAAAGCGCCCTATCATCATAGCTTCTCACAGTCAGGGTACCAATCATGCTGAAAGGTTGCTGAAGGAGTTTTTTACAGGCAGACAATTAAAATCTCAACTTGTAGCAGCCTACCTCTTGGGTATGCCTGTCAAAAAAGACCAGTATAGTGATATTTTTCCTTGCAAAGACAGCACAGATACAGGGTGTTTTATATCATGGAGGACTTTTAAAAAAGGCCATTATCTTCCTGAAATGATTTCTTCCGACAAAGTAGCAGTAACCAATCCGCTTACCTGGACAACAGATAATGTTTACGCTCCCAAATCTATTAATAAAGGTACTTTGCTATTTGATTTTAATAAGATAATTCCGTCTTTAGTAGACGCTCAGATTAACAAAGATATACTATGGGCGAGTAAACCTAAATTTAGGGGAAGCATCTTTTTCAGGACTAAAAATTATCATGTGGCTGATATTAATTTCTATTACTCCAACATCAGAGATAATGCAAAAAGTAGAGTTGAAATATTTATGCAAAAAACCAATTAGAATAATAACTTGTTTTATCTTTGGTCATCAATAATTTTATTAGACATGAATACCAAGCTTTTTAGTATCATTTTATTTTTGATTATCTTAGGTCATAAAAGTTCATTTGGCCAAAACGGACTTGATACTATTTTCCCGGTACGAGGACTTTGTATAGCTGCTCCCGATAAAGCACTTCTTGATAGTTTTATTTTATATGTAAAACAGGAATTGGCTCCTGCCAATGTCAATACTCTTATACTCAGAGTCGATTATAATTATGCATATGAAAGCCATCCCGAGCTTTGTAATAAAACCACATTGTCAAAAGAAGATGTAAAAAAATTGGTATCAGTCTGCCGTGCACATCAGATAAAACTTATCCCCCAGATCAATCTTTTGGGCCATCAGTCATGGGCTGAAAAACTGGGAAATCTTCTCTCAGTATATCCGGAGTTTGACGAAACGCCTCATGTAAAATTACCCGAAAAATATGTTTGGCCGAATGCTGATGGATTATATTGTAAGAGTTATTGTCCGCTCCACGAAGGCGTTCATAAAATCGTATTTGACTTAGTGGATGAAATTTGTGACGTTTTTGAAAGTAATGCATTCCATGCAGGCCTTGATGAAGTTTTTTATATTGGAGATGATAAATGCCCTCGATGTTGTGGCAGAGATAAAGCCGAGTTATTTGCTGGCGAAGTAAATAAGATAAGCGGTCACCTCGCACTAAAGAAAAGAACCCTTTACATGTGGGGCGACAGACTTATTGACGGTAAAACAACGGGTATTGGTATGTGGGAAGCTAGTATGAATAACACACACAAGGCCGTAGACCTTATTGATAAAGATGTTGTGATCTGTGACTGGCATTATGAGTCTCCACTACATACGGCCGTGTATTTTGCTATGAAGGGGTTTAATGTTATCACTTGCCCCTGGCGGACTCCAGCCATTGCGGTACAGCAGACTAAAGATATGGTCACTTTTAGAAATGGTTCGACCAAGGTGTTGAAAAGTAATTACCTGGGCATGATGCAGACGGTATGGTCTGATGCGGGGAGTTTTATGCGTGAGTATTATGGAAATAAGGTAGGCAAGAATTCTGCCAGTTGTTTTAAAGAAATGTTTGCAGAGATCAATAAGTTTTAAATACAGTGCAGTTGATAAAAATATCCTGAATTTTACCATATTATCATCATCAACATATCTCAATGAATCTCTATTTTCAGATTAAGTTCAATCATAATTTTAATATGGGTCTACATCAATATTGACCCTGACTGATTTGCAGGATGGTATTTTACGCAACTTTTCCCGTTCGTCCAAAATAATTTTTTTTACTTTATTGACGATTTTTGGATCTTTTTCCATTTTAATGGTCACTAGATGGATGTATTGCCCTCTGATTCTGGATATCCCCGGAATAGCGGGTCCTATGAGTCTGTTACCTATAAGTTTTTTTACAGATTCAGCATATACTCCTGCAGCATGGGCTACCGTACCTGCATTTTTATGAAGAAATTCTATCTGTATCATTCTGAAATACGGGGGATAGACAAATAATTTGCGTTCTGATGATTCACGTTCAAAAAAGCGGTCATATAAGTGGTGCATGGTTTCGATAATGACTGGATGGGACGGATCAAAAGTCTGAATAATCACTTTACCTTGTTTAGCTCTCCTACCTGCTCTGCCGGATACCTGTGTCAACAATTGAAATGCTCTTTCATTGGCTCTAAGATCAGGATATCTCAGTATAGCATCTGCATTGAGTACGCCTACCAAGGCTATGTTACCAAAATCAAGTCCCTTAGTGATCATTTGGGTGCCCACCAGAATATCGATTTTACGCTCTTCGAAATCATGAATGACGGATTCAAACGCCAACTTTGTTTTTGCAGTGTCCATATCAAGGCGCGCAACCAGTGCTGTTGGAAAGAGTTCCCTGATGGTTTCTTCAATTTTTTCTGTGCCAAATCCTGATTCATTCAGATCTTGATTGCCACATGCCGGACATTGTTTGGGCAGCTTGACCCTAGTGCCACAGTAGTGACATCTCAGCTCACTAAATGATTTATGGACAGTGAGATGTACATCACAATTGTTACAATCAGCTTTCCATCCACAGAAGTTACAATGTATAGTCGGCGCGTATCCTCTCCTGTTCTGAAAGAGGAGTATCTGCTCTTTATTGAGGAGTGCGTCTTCAATTGCTTGGATGAGTTCGTTGCTAAACAAACCCTTAAATCTTTTATCCCGATATTCTGCTTTGAGATCCACTATATTTATTTTCGGAAGTACAGATTCACCATGTCTTTCCGCCATAGAGACCAGGCCAAATTTATGATTTATAGTATTGGCATAAGATTCTAAACTTGGCGTGGCACTGCCTAAAATTATTCCTGAATTAGTCATGCGGCTAAGAAAAATAGCTGTATCACGTGCATTATATCTTGGATTTGGATCCGATTGTTTGAAAGATGAATCGTGTTCCTCATCCACAATAATAAGACCAAGGTTTACAAAAGGAAGGAATAAGCCTGATCGGGCAGCGATAACTATTTTTGCACCAAGCAGGATGGCATTCCACATTTCCACTCGTTCCTGGTTATTCATCCGACTATGATATACCAGTACATCATTACCAAAAATAGTTTTTAATCGCTCTACCATGTGGGTGGTGAGAGCAATCTCAGGAAGAAGATAAAGTGTTTGCTTGCCGGAAATGATGTTTTCTTTGATCAGCTCTGCGTACACCCTGGTCTTCCCACTGCCTGTAATACCGTGGAGAAGTGCAGGTTTTTTATTTTCAAAATGTATCTTTATTTCATTTAAGGCCTGTTTCTGTTGTTCGCTGAGTGTCTGCAGTGCTTCTTTTTGTGCATCTTCATCAGTTGTATATTGAATGCGGCTAATCGTTTGTTTTGTGATATTAAATATATCTTTTTTAGCCATAGCTTGTATTGCACTGCTGTCAACTCCGGCCAACTGGCAGATATCAGATACAGGAAGGGTGTAGTTTTTATTACGTGAAAGATGTACAAATGCAAGAAGCGCTTTGGTTTGTTTGTCGCTTTTGACGACCAGGTCAAAAGCTTCAGTTAGTCTTTCCGGTTTAGATATATATGGTTCATTGAGTGTCATAAAATTTGCACTCTTGGGTTTGAATTTCTCGATAAGCTCTTCCTTTATGGAGATAATTCTTTTGTCGAGGAGGCTGCGTAAAACTGGAAAAACAGTTTTTTTATTCAGTATTTCCTGAATCTGAAGTATGGTCAGTTCATTTTGAATAGAAACCGCCTCAGCAATAAGATATTCATCATCAGATAGTGTCTGCGCCACTTCGTCAAAACTACCATTGAACACTACTTTTGTTTCACTTTCCAGTTTAAGACCTGCTGGCATAGCCACATTCATCACTTCTCCTACGGAACAGCAATAATAATCCGCCATCCAAGTCCACAATTTTAGTTGAGTGGCAGTGACCAGTGGCACCTTATCAAGGACTGCAATGATAGGCTTAGGTTTATACTCGAGTACAAGTTCTTCATAAACCTCTGCTACGATGGCTGAATACAGCTTATTTTTTAGTGATACTTCTACTCTGACACCCACAGTTACGTCAGCAGCCATCTCTTTAGGTACAGAGTAGGAGTATAATTTAGGCAGAGCCAGAGGAAAGATGACAGTGATAAACCCGGGAATCAATGAGATAAGGTTATTTTCACAAAGGTAGTCAATAAGGAATAAATCATATCAGTACCATCACAATTCACATCACAATTCTACATCTCAATATTGTGGGTAAAGTTAATTTTTGAATTTTTGCATCAATTCCCATAATACGATACCTGCGCATACTGAGACATTGAGCGAGTGTTTAGTTCCGAATTGAGGTACTTCAATACACAAGTCTAACTGATGTATGATAACATCACTGATACCTTCGACTTCATTTCCAAAGATGACTGCAATTTTATCAAAATGTATCAAAGATTCTCCCAGTAAAACAGAACTGTCAGTTTGTTCTATCCCCATTATGGTATACCCAATATTTTTTAGTAATGTTACGGTTTCTTCTATACTTGATTTATACTCCCATGATACTGATTCGGTGGCTCCGATGGCAGTTTTTGTGATCTCACGATGGGGTGGCGTTGCACTGATACCACAAATGATGATTTTTTCTATGGCAAAAGCATCAGCAGTTCTGAAGATTGAACCCACATTCATGGCTGATCGGATATTATCCAGCACTACAACTACCGGAATTTTAAGCGATGTCTTAAATTCTTCCACTGACAAACGATCCAGTTCATCCAGTTTGAGTTTACGCATGTGTCTATTTTTTCTGTAAGGATGCTTTTATGAAACTGACAAAAAGGGGGTGTGGATTTTCTACCGTACTTTTTAGTTCAGGATGATACTGTACCCCTAAAAAGTAAGGGTGATCCTTAAGCTCTACCACCTCTACCAGTCCGGAGTCTGGATTTTTTCCTGTGGCCATCAGTCCTCCTTTTTCTATCCTTTCGAGATAAGCATTGTTAAATTCATAACGATGTCTGTGTCTTTCAGATATATCTGATTTTCCATATGACCTATAGCTTATTGAGTTTTTTAAAAGCTTGCATGCATAAGCTCCCAATCTCATGGTGCCGCCTTTTGCTGTGATTTTTTTTTGTTCCGACATTAAATCTATGACCGGGTCTTTTGTTGACGGGTCAACTTCTGTGGAATTTGCATCTTTTATACCTAAGACATTTTTACAAAACTCAACCACCGCACATTGCATACCCAGACATATACCAAAAAACGGAACTTTATGTTCTCTCACGTACCTGATAGCTTCAAGTTTTCCGGCTATACCCCTTTCTCCAAATCCTGGTGCCACAAGAATACCATCAAAATTTTTCAACTTGGAGCTTATGTCGCCGCTTTCCAGTGTTTCAGAGTGAATAGGTACAACATTGACTTTGCACTCGTTGACCGCACCAGCGTGAATAAAAGATTCATAAATAGATTTGTAAGCATCCTGAAGTTCGTTATATTTCCCTACGAGGCCGATGGTTACTTCCCGCGTAGGGTTTTTTAGTTTACCCAAAAATTCTTTCCAGTTATGCAAATCAGGTTCAGTAGTATTTTTTATATTCAGTTTTTTAAGTACTGTTTTATCTAATTTTTCCTTTAGCATTAGTAACGGTACATCATAAATGGTGTCAGCATCAATAGCTTCGATGACCGATTTTTCGTCCACATTGCAAAATAGTGCCAACTTTTCTCTGATGTCTTTAGGTAATGGGTATTCTGTACGGCAAACGAGTATATCAGCCTGAATACCAGCTTGAAGCAGATCTTTGACGGAATGTTGTGTCGGTTTAGTTTTGAGCTCTTTGGCAGCTTTTAGATATGGTATGAGTGTGAGATGAATCACCACACAGTTTTCTTTACCGACTTCTCTTCTCAATTGTCTCAATGCTTCAAGATAAGGCAAGGACTCTATATCTCCTACCGTTCCGCCTATCTCAGTGATCACAATGTCGTAATCGTGGTCTTTTTCTACCAGTGTCACCCTCCTTTTTATCTCGTCTGTGATGTGGGGTATGACCTGTACTGTTTTACCTAAAAATGCGCCAGCCCTTTCTTTTTCGATGACTGTCTGATAGATACGACCGGTAGTTACATTATTAGCCTGGGAAGTAGGTGTATTTAGAAATCTTTCGTAATGACCTAAATCAAGGTCGGTTTCTGCTCCGTCTTCGGTCACATAACACTCTCCATGTTCATAAGGATTCAGTGTGCCGGGATCAACATTTATATAAGGATCAAACTTCTGAATGGTTACTTTAAGACCTCTCGCCTGAAGTAACTTGGCAAGAGAAGCAGCAATAATGCCTTTGCCGAGCGACGATGTCACTCCTCCCGTAACAAATATGTATTTAGCCATGATGATAATAAGACAGAATCTTTGTTTTCTATGCTACGGGATGCAAAGGTAAGGCGACTTTTTGGTTTTTTCTGTATCGACTTAGGATAATTCGATGTTGGAGCACTATTTTGTACACAATATATTGATTTACACAAACTTAATATTTAGGTAACTTTGTGTTAAGATTAAAGCCATTTCTTTGTTAAAAAATAAAACATGTCACTAAAAATATTCCTTTCATTATTCATCATATTGCTTGTGATTTTTCCTTTTGGTCTTTGCTCTTATCTTTTTACTATTCTCTCAAAATCTATTGCAAGGTTAGTCATTTTTGAAAAAACTGAGTCAAAAGAAATGATGGCATTGGATTGACTTGATACTACTTTTTTGGTGGAAAGAACTTACTTTTAGCAAAATTTCGCTATATTTACGCTTTAAAATTAATATAATGTTTTTCACACAATCTGAGCAATATTCTTCCATAGTGTATGGACAGGAAGGAAGGCCTTCAGATTATCCTGTCATTGACACCTATCCGGAACTGTTGTTCTATATACAGAGAAACCAAAATATCAACACAGTCATTTATGAGTTAAATCTTCTGCCTGGAGGAATACTAAATTTAAATGATCCAATAAATATCAGTTGGGTTTATTTTTCTGAAACGGGTGAAAAAACAATACAGGAAATAAATTATATTCAAAAAAAGCTAGCTTACGGTTACAATTTTAGGGCCATCAGCCATGACCTTATAGAGTTTAAGTTTGTCTCATACGATCAAATGACTTTTTATCTGGCAAAAGATCATCAAAACAGATTCAGGGTATTTACGAGATTTGAGAGTGAAAATATTGAGGTTTCTTTTATTTATATTTATGCTGAAGATTTAGGCGTTTTCCCTCAAGTAAAGTTTGCAGAATTTTATGGAAAAAACAGTGTCACTCATCTTCCTTTTTATGAAAAACTTATCTTACCCTAAAGATAAATCTGCCAAAATTTTAAAGAATAAAAAAAAGTATCTGGCTATACTCTGATAATTTTTGAGTTATCTAACCCAGTCTTTATTGTAAAATGATCTTTTTTTAATGCGATAAATCAATCAGGTTGCTATTCCGTGTCAATATTTTGTACTTTTTTCCGTTCTTATATATATAGGAATGTACTTATGATCAGAATATTACTAATTTGCTTCACTACATTTATTTGTTTTACACATATTCATACACAGGATACAATTTCGAAATCTGTTAAAAATTCTATTTTTGCTTTTGGTTTTGGCATGGGAGCAAACCTTCCGGCCGCGGATTTAAAAAACAGATATGGAAATAACCTTAATTTGTCTGTTCAGGCGGAGTATGTAACACCATCCAATCTGATATTCGGAGGTGAATTGTTATTTTTGTTTGGGGATAATGTGAAAGAAGATGTTCTTGCTCCATTCAGGACACCTACGGGGGTCATACTCGGAGATGATAATCAGATAGCAGACATTTTTCTCAGACAAAGAGGGATCTATCTCGGGGCAGGTATAGGGCGCTTATTTTCTTTGCAAAAAGAAAGTAGGTCAGGTATCAAAGTCAATGTACACACCGGAATTATGCAACATCATATCAGATTTACCGACGAAAGAAACTCAGTAGCGCAGCTCAGAGCAGGAAGAAGTGTCGGATATGATCGGCTCACCAGAGGGTGTACACTTATGGAATCAGTGGGATACAAACACCTGAGCAATGACAGAAGACTGAATTTCGAACTGATGTTTGATTTTATTCAGGGTTTTACATCAGAAGCAAGAGCATATAATTTTGATACCGGACTGGCTACCAATCCTTCCAGATTTGATATGATGTTCGGCTTCAGGGTAGTATGGAATCTTCCCTTTTATCGGGGAGAAAGTCAGTCAACAATTTATTATTAACCAAATGGTAATGAATCGGCTTTTATTTATCCTGTACACTATAGTCATAAGAGTGGGAAATATCTATATTTTTATTGGTAGTATGTTTTCACATAAATTAAGGCTATTGAAAGAAGGAAGGGAAGAAACCCGAAAAAAGCTGAAATCATTAAGAGAGGACGTAAAACGAAAGGGGAAGATTACAAGCAATAAAATAAAACACGGAGACTTGATTGCAGAGGGTGGAACTGCTTTAAAAAGCAAATACAGGACAACAGTCTGGATGCATTGCGCATCGTTAGGAGAATTTGAACAGGGTAGGCCTTTGATTGAAAAGATAAAACTCAATTATCCTGATAGTTACTTGGCACTTAGTTTTTTTTCGCCATCAGGATATGAAATTCAAAAAAACTACGATAAAGCTGAATTAATATTTTATTTACCTTCTGACACTCCTGAAAACTGTGACTCTATATTACAAACAATTCAACCGGATATTGTGATTTTTGTAAAATATGAGTTTTGGTGGAATCTGATCAATAAAATAGTTGCTAAAAACATTCGTATATTTCTTATTGCGGCAGTTTTCAGGAAAAATGATTACTTTTTTAAGTCCTTCTTCAGGCCTTTCTTGGTTTTACTTCGCAATTACAACATGATCTTTGTGCAAGATAAAACTTCAGCGGATATTTTACATAAGCACAATGTGACTAACCAAATGATCACCGGCGATACAAGAATAGATAGAGTTATTCAGAGATCAAAGGCGTCTGATGTTCCCCTTTCTATCAAAGAGTATGCAGAAGATAAGACAGTAATAGTGTATGGCAGTATATGGGAATCCGATTTGAATATTGTAATACATTGTATCAAAAGATTTCCTGGATTTGTCCATATCATGGCTCCCCATGACATTTCTACGGCAAATGTTAAAAAATTGAAAAGCTTGATTCCAACTGAAGTGTGTCTCTATTCTGATGACAAATGGAGTGGTAACTTATTGGTTATTAACAATATTGGGATGCTGGGTAGTTTATATTCATTGGCAAAATATGTCTATATCGGTGGTGGTTTTCAGAAAGGAATACATAATATTTTGGAGCCGGCTGTATTCAGAATTCCTGTATTTTTTGGACCTAATCACACAAAGTTTAATGAAGCAACAATTTTGCAGCAGGAAAAAGTAGCCTTTAGTGTAAACAATGCAAGTAAAATTATTGAGATCATCGACCGATTTGAGCAATCCGAAGCCGAATATGTGGCTTTATCAAAAAAAACTTCAGACTTTTTTATCCGCAGTCAGGGTGCTACTGAAAAAACTCATTCTTTTATTTCCCGTTATCTGTAGCTTGATTCTTACCTTTGTCTCATGGAAAACAAAAATCCTATTCTTTTACCGGACTTCAGTGATCTGAGTGTAGTAGTCATCGGGGATATAATGACTGACAGATACATATCAGGGGTTGTACGACGTATTTCTCCCGAAGCACCTGTACCTGTCGTAGATATGGGATCAACTGAAAACAGACCCGGAGGAGCAGCAAATGTAGCTATGAATCTTTTGGCACTGGGCGCTAAGGTTACTTTACTTTCTATCACAGGCGATGATAATGAAGGTGATTTTTTAAATGAAATATGTGCAGACAATGGTAGAATCAGTAATAAAATTATAAGAGTTCCGGGTCGAAAGACTACAGTGAAAACAAGAGTCATGGCAGGAAATCAGCAACTGCTGCGGATAGATGATGAAGATACGATGGAAATAAGCCAGGATATAGCAAATATCATTATCCGGAATCTTGATTTTCTAATGAAAGAAAAAAAAGCTGATGGTGTCATTTTACAGGATTACAATAAGGGGCTTCTTTCTGAATATTTGATACAGAAAATAATATCTCTCTGCAATGATAACGATATACCTACTTTTGTAGATCCGAAGGAAAAAAACTTTTTTGCTTACAAAGGATGTACAGTATTTAAACCCAATAGAAAGGAAGCACAGCAGGCTACCGGAAATTTCAATAAAGATTATGATGCTATCGCCTTTGACATCCAAAAGACTCTGTCCAACAAAATCACAATGATAACTCTGGGCAGTGAAGGATTATTTATAAAGAACCATGATTTGGGAATAAAATATCCAACTGCTCCCAGAGTGATAGCCGATGTGTGTGGTGCCGGTGATTCTGTTATCAGCATAGTGGGTGTGTCCTACCTAAAAGGATTGTCTCTGCCACTGATAGCGAGGATTGCAAATATAGCAGGAGGTCAAGTATGCGAGAAACCCGGAGTGGCTCTGGTAAACAGAAGCGATATCCAAAAAGAACTTAATTAACCTTCTTATGTTTTTATTCAAGTCTTTTCTTACATACTTCGAAGACTAGGTACATATATATGTCAAATCAAGCCGTTTCGAGTCATTTTCAAAGGTATTTTAAACCCAATATTTCAGAATTTTATGTTAAAATTTTTAAATATTGACACATTGGAGTTTTTGATAAGGTTGAATGTATTACTTTTACAACTTGTAATTTTAAAAAATAAAATTAAATGTATATGCGCAACTTTTTTACAAATAGCTTTTTATTGGTTTTTTTCGTTTTGGTAACACAAAACATTTTTGGACAGATAAATATCTTAAAAATTACTGAACCCATTGGAATAGCAGGTGAATACAACATTCAAAGATTTCCTTGGGGACCAATAAAGTCAACTTCATTAAAAGGCCTATCTGCTTTTGGAGATGATGGTGTGGACCCCAAAGCGGATGCCTGTACGGATTTGGTCAATGATATGACGGGAAAAATTGCTTTTATTGATAGAGGAACTTGTGGATTGATTGATAAAGCAGTCAGGGCAGAAAAAAAAGGTGCTATTGCAGTTATCATTTGTAACACGGCTACAGGAATTGCAGCAAATTTAGTAGGGGGCGGTGCTCCTGGGGCTATTATTAAAGTCAATACTTATATGATGTCCAATGCCGATTGTCAGAAGATAAGGACAAATATTCTTGCGGGTACTGTAAATGTAGAATTATTGAATAAACCAATTACCTGTCCGGTAATATATGAAGCCGATGTTTTTTATGGCAATGTAGCAGGTCAAGGTGATTTTAATAAAGGTCTTAATGGGTGGATCGTAGAAAATGCAGACCCGGCTCTGAACAACAGAAACACTTGGTATCATTCTGAGGATGGTTTTCCTAATTCTGCTGTCTCTTTTTCAGCAAGTGATATTGCATCAAAAACAAAGTGTAATGGTGCTGCAGCATTTGATTTATTTACATTGCAGGCAGTTGATAATCCGACATTAGTTCAACCTTATAAGATTTATTCATCTTCACTCATTTCCCCACCAATAAACTGTACTGGAAAAAATAATGTCATCCTTCAATTTACAATGTTGCATAACAGGTTAAATGGTGATGCCAGGATTTCATATTTCGACGGAACAAACTGGTCTGAGCCAACAGTTATCGCCACAAATAATGGATTAAATTCTTCAGCAGTTTCGGAAACAATAACTTACCCTGTACCACTACTAGCAAATAAACAAAACTGCAGAGTTAGATTTACTGTTTCGGGAGATTTTTATTATTTTGTTCTGGATGATGTTATACTTTCTGATAGAAAAATAGTTGATGTGAGAGTAAACAAGAACTGGTATTCCGTGGCACCTTCATTACGCGTTCCAAAGGATCAGGTTTCAGAAATGCCATTGCTTGCAGATATCGAAAATGTTGGGAACGGCAGTGCTTCGGGCACATCCCTGAAAGTTGAATTTAAAAATAATGCGGGTACTGTTTTATCTACATTAGCCAATAATTATGGTATTGTAGCAGGAGCCACTATAGTAGAAAATAAGCCTTTTGCTCAAACCTACACCCCGCCACCTGTTCCTGGAAAATATACCGGGTCATATATCATTAGTTCTCCGGACGAAGGAGCAAGCACAGGCACAAATAATAAAGCCGAATTTGAATTTTATGTGACAGATAAGACATTTGGCAACATTTGGCCAGAAGCTGAGATTGGTGCTAATTATATGGAGGATATTGCAGATAGTTGGGTAGTAGCTGATCTTACAAAGTATTATTCCGCAGGAAATGTATACTTTGTAAAAAAAGGGGCAGGCTATACAATCGACAAAGTTAGGTTTGGATTAAAAAACCCTAAAGAGGAACTTAATGGTACCGGATACGTATATGCTGATCTGTATGAGTTGAAAGATTTAAACGGCATTTCTACTCCTAATTCAAGAACATTGGTAGCGACTGGATCGGTTTTTCTTGAAAATCTTGCGGATTATAGAAAAATAGAATTACCAATATATGTACCGAACAGTGAAGGAGGCCCTTCGGAAAAAGAGACAAGGGTTTTACTAAAGGATAATACCAACTATTTTTTAACTATACATTCTGCTCCTACCGAACCAACTGCAAAAAGATACCAATTTCTGCAATATAGTGGAACAGAGACAGATGTACTTGACAGGTCAGTTTATCCAGCTGCAACAAATCTAGCATTTGATACTTTAAAAATTAAACGAATTAGCGGCTCATATTGGAATAGAACAGGTCTAAACAATACATATGAAGACATCAGAAGCAGGGCTTATGCACGAACGGGAAATGAAACATTAGGTGCCTGGGCAATGGTTTTCCTTGAAATGGATGTTGTATTGAAATCATCCACCTACGACATAGTTGCATCGGGCGAAGCAATTATCTTTCCAAATCCCGCAGCCACTGAATTATTTATAGACGTAAAATTGGAAAAAGTGTCTCAAAACGTAAGGGTAGATCTACTCAGTGTTGACGGTAAACTTGCCAATTCAACATCATTTTCCGGGGTACAGGATACCAGATTGAAAATAGACTTATCTGATGTTATCTCGGGTACTTACAATGCCCTTATTCATACAGACCACGGAGTGATCACCAGAAAGGTGGTCGTACAAAAGTAAAATAGGAAACTTTTAAATAATAAAAACCTTGAAGGGAGAAGATACAAAAATTATCTTCTCCCTTTTTTATATAATTTTTTTGACAAAAGGAGCGTTTTTATACTAATTTCATTCTTAAAAGGTATAAGCTGTTAAATTTTGCTTAAATACCCTTAATTTTAATTTGAAATTCAAGAGAAATGAAGTACAGACTCTTCCAAATAATAATTTTTTTATCGTTTATTTTCTTATCAGCGTGTCATAAAGACTCTGATACATCGACATCTGAAGTGACAAATGTATTTGCTCCTTTAGTCCTTAAAGAAATATCAGGAAACATCTTGGGGTATGTGTACGATGAAAAAAATAAACCTGTAGTTGATGCAACCGTTTCTATATACAGCTCATCTGCCAAGACTAATAAGTTTGGAGTTTTTACTTTTGAAAATACAAAAATGGATCAGCAGGGCACGTATATCAGGGTTTCAAAAAATGGATATTTTCACGCATCAGATTTTGTATATCCGGCTGATAAATCTACTACTTACTCTTACACCAAAATTCTTAAGCTCGATAATGGCGCACTCCTGGACAGTAAGACCGGAGGATCAGTCAATGTTTCCGGAGCAGCCAAATTGATATTTCCATCTGATGCCATAATAGATAATAAAGGAAATGTATATACTGGAAACGTAAATGTTTTTGCCAGATATCTCGACCCCAACGACAGAGAGTTGAGTAATGTGATGCCTGGAGGCTTGATGGCAGATGCATCCAATGGAAATACCGTGTTACTGGGTACGCTGGGTATGGTTGGAGTGGAACTGAGAGATAATAATGGAAATTTGTTGAATCTTAAGCAGGGTAAAAAGGCGGTCATAGAGTTTCCGGTAAATACAACATATAAACCGTCGGAAATTCCATTATGGTCATTTGATGAGTTAAAAGGGAGATGGAAAGAAGAAGGTAAAGCGGTGCTATCAGGCAATAAATATATAGGCGAAGTCAGCCACTTTAGCTTTTGGAACATTGATGCCCCATTTCCACTCATCGATATTTGTGGTAAAGTAGTTTACGAAGATGGTTCGCCTGCATCAAATATTACTATCAAAGTTGAGACCGAAGGATTAGGTACGTCTTATGGTGTGACCAATAGTATCGGTGAATTTTGTGGCAAAATGCCTAAAGGGAAAAAACTGAAGATCAAAATTTATCACACCGCCTGTAAAAATGATATAACAGAAATCAATGTGGGTCCATTTGATATCAAAACTATTCTGGATAATATAGTTGCGAAATCTATCACATCCTTCAAAATTAAAGGTAAGATCAGTTGCAATAATACTGCCGTTGCAAATGGAGTAGCAGTTATAAAAATAAAAGAGACATCACTCATGATTAAGGCAGCTGCCGATGGGAGCTTCGCCGCTGATCTTACGCAGTTTTTATGTGGAGATAATGTACCTGTGAATATTTTTGCATTTGACAATAATACATCCGAAACCAGTCAGGGAGTTTCAGTAACGCCGGCAAATGCCCAAAATCTGATATTAAATGTTTGTACTGTAGTGTGTGATCTGAAAGCCGATATGATCTATGATTGTGATAAAACCTTAACAGCCAATATTTCCAGTGGCAGTGGCAACTATAGCTACAAATGGGATAATAATAGTGCAGGTAAATCATTGATATTACCTAATCAGGATTCTATGTATGACTCAAAAACATATTGTGTTACGGTCAGGGATTTAACCGGCAATTGCGAAAAAGTATTTTGCAAGCAGGTGGGGGGTAAAATTGTTGTGGGTTTGGAAACTGATTGTGAAAAAGGAATTTTGTATGCTTTTTATCGCGGTGGTTTTCAACCGGTTGCCTACAAGTGGACTGATGGTAGTACAAATAAGGAATTTAAGTCTTCATCTCCTGGTAAATACTGTGTAACTGTTACAGATGCGACAGGATGTACAGACAGTAAATGCGCTGATATTTCTAATACTTTGACTCTTTCCGGTAGTCCCTCTTCCTGCAGTAAAAATATCTACAATATTTTCAGCTCACCCTTCCTTTCAGGTCAGATCACAGGTTCCGGACTTGGCAATAATAATCAATTGACCTTTCCGATCGCTATAGACGTTTTCAAAACCGGATTTAACTTAGGAATATTGCTCAAGGATAGCCAGTGTTCTACTTTAAAGCAGATTAAATTGCCACAGTTAGTTCAGGGATTGACCACCACTTTTGTCAATACTACATGTGGCACTTGCACAGATGGTAAAATAAACTTCTTAGTTAGCAATACAGCCCAATGTGTGGATTGTAAAACAGGAGCAGTGAAAATATTCAGAATTGATGATCTGGCAAATGATCTTTCGGCGGCGAATAGTGCCGGTACTCTATCGAAAGGTGATTACTATGTTGTAGTCACAGATGCCAATAATGGTTGTTATATAGCATTTAATAAAGTAAAAATTCAGTAAGTAAAATTTGAGTCTGGAAACAGAAGATATCATAAAAGGATGTAAAGAGGGAAACCGAAGATGTCAGGACGCTCTGGTGCAAAAGTTCGCACCGGGGCTCCTGTCTTTATGTATCCGATATACTTCTGACAGAGAGTCAGCCAGAGATGCATTGCAGGAATGTTTCCTGAATGCCTTCAGATTTATAAATACTTATGAAGGGAAAGGATCTTTTGAAGGTTGGTTAAAACGTATTGCGGTGACATCCTCTGTGACCCATCAGAAAAAATTTCGAAAAATTTATTTTGAAGATATAACAGAAGAAGCCCCTTGGGCAAATGCAGAAGTTCCTGAAATATACAGCAAAATGGGAAAAGATGAAATCATGGGTCTGCTCAAAAAACTTCCTGAAAGCTTGTATATGGTTTTTAACCTGTATGTAGTAGAGGGTTATCAGCATAATGAAATTGCTGAATTACTGAATATTACAGAAAGCACTTCGCGTGCCGCACTCTGTAAAGCCAGAATCCGGCTTTCGGATTTTATCAAAAAACAAAATGGGGTCATTATGGCACATGCATCATAAATCATATTATCATGGAGTATAATAATTTTGAAAAACATATTTCTGAAACGCTTCGCCATGATGAAGTAAGCCTGGATA
>JAYTNJ010000072.1:0-4924 GCA_043748345.1 Saprospiraceae bacterium | reverse complement strand
GTTTTTGGTGAAGTTTGAATGCAGGCATATTGTAGGCTATATAATCAGTTGCATCCGGAGCTGATGCTGCAATGACTTTTCTGATTTTTTTTAGTATTTCGACTATATCTGTGGGAAGATCAGCCAGATAATGATCTATTGATGTATATTTTTTGCTGTTCATTTTTTATTTTGTATCCATATCTTTATCTGATACTTTCCCTTCTTTGACATTTTTCAATCCTGAATTTACCATCTCAATCAGAATTATTTTTCAAATAGCTCATCCAGTGTAAAATCAGTTTAGAATTTATAACTCACATATTTTCTTCAGCAACTGTAAGGCCTTGGGCCAGGTACTATTAAAATAATCGGCATAAGCGGTAACCCCTCCGATCATATCTATTTTGAGCAAAGTTCCGCCATCGATAGCTTCAAATGTATAATTTTCCAATGAACCTGCCCAAGATTCTACGCCCGTACCGGAAATGATTTCTTCTTTTCCTTTAAGTTCACCTACGTGTTCTATGGAAATAAATTTTCCACTTTTATTCTCCTTTATCCTGCTCACCATGCCCGCTTCATTGCCTTCGGCATCACACCCAATAAATAAAATTTTACTTCCCTTTTCCCAAGATCCCCGAAAATGAGAGGAAGCATTAAACGCAGATGTCCAGTTCCTATATCCAGATTCGTCAATCATGGTACTATAAACTTTATCGGCCTCTGCGTGGATTACTATTTCAAAATGCAAGGTATCTGAATTCATATCGATTCTGTATATTTTTTAAAATTATCCAGGATGGCCTGCCAGCCCGTTTGCTGAAGTTCTACCGGGTTTTCATTTTCAGCATCAAAGATCTCAGTGATGTGTGTTTTGTCAACATCAGACGTAAAAGTAATTTCTAAATTTCTGTCATCACCCAACTTGATGACTAACATTTCGTGTTCGATTATCCTGGTATATGTACCCCAAAAATCAAAGCTGAAACTTCCGTCTTTTGCAGCCATGGTGTAGGAAAATTTTCCACCAACACTTAGATCATTTTCTGCATTTGGTGTGTGCCAGTCATCTGATGCGTGGTTCCAGTGCATAACGTGGTTAGGGTTTGTCCAGAATTCCCATACTTTTTTAATCGGAGTATTTACTGTCGTTTTTACGATAATTTTGGTTTGCATAACATTTTTTAAAAGATGAACAAATCTAAAAAATTTACAACAACTATCAGGGATTTACCCATTTTTTGAAAACTTCTTCAATTTTGTGAATAGCAGCAGATGTAGTGGTTTTACCGGATAACAATTCTGAAGAAATATTTGTATATTTTTCTTGTATTTCAGCATTATTAAAGGCGATTTCTTTTAATTTTACCAGAGTTTGTTTTTCAAACCACTTGAATTCCTGATGTTTTCTTCTGGCAGTAAGTAGTTTTTTTTCTTTCAATAATGAGATGTATTGCATCACTGAAGAATACACTTCATCCAGTCCTTTTTTTTCAATGGCAGATGAAAGTATGACAGGACAGACCCATCCTTCTATATCATGATGGAACAATTGCAACGCATTTTTATATGCTGACCGGGTTTGTCTAGCGAGCTCGTATTGTAGTCCGTCTGCTTTATTGATGACAAAAATATCTGCATTTTCAACTATACCTCTTTTGATGCCTTGGATGTCATCACCGGCTCCCGGCTGCAACAGTAACATATTTACGTCCGTGATGCTGTCCACTTCGGTTTCAGACTGCCCAACACCCACGGTCTCCACAATGATGATGTCATAGCCTGCAGCTTCGCATAACTGGATTGCCTCTTTTGTATTAGCGGCAGTACCTCCTAATACGGCACCTGAAGGAGATGGCCGGATATATGCATAGGGATGCGTCGAAAGCTCAAGCATTCGGGTTTTATCGCCGAGGATACTGCCTTTGTTTATCTGACTGCTTGGATCTATAGCCAGAATCGCAGGCCGATGGTTTTGAGCTATCAGAAACAGGCCAAAGGATTCGATAAATGTACTTTTGCCTACACCCGGAGCGCCCGTAATTCCTATTCTGATAATACTATCTGATATGGAAGGCAAGTCATCTAAAATTTTATCTGCAAGTTTCCTTTTAGTAAAATTTTTACTCTCCAGCAGGGTGATACATTCACTCAGAACAAACCGGTTTTTATCCTTTAACCCCCTGATATAAAATTCGGCAGTCTTGTCTTTTCTGGAAGAAACCGAAAAATCGGGATTGATTCCTGAGCGTTTATGATGAGCATCTGACATAAACAAATATTATGGCAAAGATAAAAAAATTCCTGGTTGAGTGGGCACAGCAGCCAACCAACTTACTTAACCTTATTTTAATCTTTAGTTTTAATCTTTTTGATTCACACAATTCCACTTATTAATATTTTGTACTTATGAGACTTATTTACTTTTATAAATATTGACTAATTTACCTTAGGTTCATGTCGGGTCTTGTGGTTCTTTATTTTTTTTTAAGATCTGCCCCCATTTGATTCATCAATTTTCCAGGGCTCAGCATCTTTTTCTATATCTTCTGAACCACTTTCGTCATAAATCTTTATCTTTATCCAAATTTTTTAGAAATGACCCGAATACTGTTCACAAGTACTTTTATTTTATTGGTCTTAACCATTAGCGCCCAATCATTTAATAATTTTCCGGTGCAGACTCAAAAGCCACCTTTACATGGCAAACACTGGATGGCCATCACAGGTAAACCACTGGCAGCTACCGCAGGGTCCATGATCTTTGCCAAAGGAGGCAATGCTGTAGATGCTTCTTGTGCCATGCTAGCAGCTACATGCACCATGTGGGATGTACTTAGTTGGGGTGGAGAGCTGCAAGGTCTGATTTACAATCCCAAGACCAAAAAAGTGATTGCGATCAATGGTCTGGGAGTGGCACCTTCAGGAGCAACGCCGGAATTTTATAAATCAAAAGGGTATGACAGATTTCCACCTGAATTCGGGCCTTTAGCGGCAGTAACACCAGGCTCAGCCGGTGGACTGATGACTGTACTAGCAGAATATGGTACCATGAGCCTCAAAGAAGTGCTGGCACCGGCTATGGAACTTGCGGCAGGATATCCCATAGAAGCACAAACAGCAAATGCTATAGAAAGAGGAAAAAACGAAATTAAAAAATGGCCATACTCTGCCAAAGTATTTTTGACCCACCCTGGGGCCAATCGCGAAGCACCGGTCGGAGGGGAGATATTTGTGCAAAAAGATCTTCTGGCCACCCTCACAAAACTGGTTGAGGCGGAGTCAGAAGCAATTCGTAAAGGAAAATCCAGAAAGGATGCTATTATGGCTGCATATGACAGATTCTATAAAGGAGATATAGCTGCTGAAATCGCCCGAAGCACTCAGGAGCAGGGCGGCCTCATCACAACGGCTGATCTCGCCAACTGGAAAGTGAAAATCGAAGAGCCTATGATGACAACGTACAAAGGCATCGAAGTGTATAAACTCCAGCAATGGACACAAGGCCCTGTGATGTTGCAGACACTCAATATGCTGGAAAATTTTGACCTAAAGTCGATGGGATACAACTCATCACGCTACATTCACACCCTGTATCAGACGATGAATCTCGCATTTGCCGACAGGGATTTTTATTATGGAGATCCTGCATTTGAACCCGCAGAGCCTATTCAAACCCTCATATCAAAAGCATACGCTAAAGAGAGAATCAAACTCATCAACTGGGAAAAAAATGATCCTAAAGCCGGGCCCGGAGATCCGTATAAATTTGAAGGTAAAATAAATCCTTTTTCAAAGTATCTCACACCATCCAAAGACACGACGGCCCAAACAGGTGCTTTGGATCAGAAGTTCCTTGAAGATTTTCAGGCGGGAACCACTTCTGTTATTGCAGCCGATAAAGAAGGTTGGGTGGTGTCATTTACGCCGAGTGGTGGTTGGGTGCCTGCATGTATAGCGGGAAATACTGGTATTGGGCTCAGCCAAAGGATGCAGTCATTTGTCCTTAATGAAAAAGATGGTCCTTTTAATGTGCTTGTTCCGGGCAAAAGACCGAGAGTTACCCTTACACCGAGCATGGCACTTAAAAACGGAAAACCTTATCTCGCCTTTGCCAAACAGGCAGGGGACGAACAGGATCAGTTACTAATACAGTTTTTTCTAAATATGGTGGAGTTTGGAATGACGGTACAGGAAGCTTGCGAAGCACCTTGTTTTAAAACCTACCAAATGTACTCATCTTTTGGCAAACACGAAAGAAAACCCGGAGCCCTCACCCTAAATGAAGCCATGCCCCCATGGTCAAGATCAGAATTGAGAAGGATGGGATACTCCCTTGAATACCAGGATCGGACCAGTGGTCCGGTCAATGCGATTTATTTTGATTGGGATCATGGCAGTTTTTGGGGAGGATCCAGCAATCATGGTGAAGATTATGGTATAGGCTGGTAGGTTTTATCAATATTTTGGCTATTAGTGGTTAGTGAAATTGGTAAAGTTTATAGGTGCATCCCATTTTATTTCGGTCTGTTTGCGCTTGACAACAAGGTTTTGCAGATTTGCGGTTGGCGGTCTTTTCAGCACAAATGTTTATTCGGAGCATTGAACTTTGTGTAATCACAAGACGGTCTGCAGAGCATGAAACCCCGCCTATTACAAATGTGTTATTATACGCTGGCATTCTTTTTCGTCAATTGTTCAACTGTTTGCTTTACGGCAATAGCATTTTTGGTTGGGGAATAATTAAAACGTTTATTGAACTTTGAACTATCAAAAAAATAATTCCTGACATATTGGTAGTTCATCTCCGGTAATTCCTTGATAATTGGAATAAAGAAGCCTAAAATTTTTTAACCCAAGTTGCAAATTAGTAAATACAACATATTGATATACAGTATTATAGCACTTATAAGTTTATAATTGGGTCACTACTTTTGTTTTT
>JAYTNJ010000071.1:0-6507 GCA_043748345.1 Saprospiraceae bacterium | reverse complement strand
TGTAATACCACTGCGGGTATGAAGTAAATTTCAGAATTTGCATTTTTGTCGAATATTTATTATTTTTACAACCCACAATATAGCTTCACAATGAAAATCAGGATCAGCAACAATTCCATAAGGCTCAGATTATCACAATCGGAAGTGACAGGATTTGTTGATTCAGGTGAAGTAAATACGACATGCCAGTTTACTAATAATATCCTGACATACAAAGTTATACATGCTAATTACGAATCCATCTCCGCTGATTTTGCTGATGACATGATCATCGTCAGTGTTCCTTCATCTTTGGTGAGACATTGGGATACAGATGAAAGGATAGGTTTTGACTTCACTGATAAAAATGGTTTGTATATTCTGATAGAAAAAGATTTTCAATGCTTAAAACCCCGACATCATGAAGATGAATCCGGCCTCTACCCCAATCCTCAGTCAAATATATCTTCCGATGATTGATAAAAACAGACAGAAATCCCAGATAAAAGAAGTCAAACTCAAAAGAAATAAGTCAGGAAGTATTTCTCCAGTGGATGATTTTGTGGCTGTGGAGGCTCCTCTTCAAATAGAGATCAATGGGAAAGCTCTAAGTATAACCATGCGCACACCAGGCGATGATATGGCACTGTCATTAGGCTTTTTATTTACTGAAGGACTCATTGATGACTATAATGCCATCGCAGACGTAGTTCAAAAAGATGAAAACACAGTAAATATTATCCCGGAGGAAGGGACAGTCATCTCGGCAGGATCAATAGAAAGAAATTTTTACTCCACGTCTAGCTGTGGTGTGTGTGGTAAGGCATCTGTAGATACTATCAGGACTAAATCTATGTATTTACCACCTGCCAAAAAAATCAGCATATCCGATAAGACATTATTTACCCTTCAGGAAAGATTACTTACTGTTCAGTCAGCTTTCGAAATGACCGGCGGACTCCATGCTTGTGCTTTATTTGCGCCCGACGGCAGATATCTTTTTCATAGTGAAGACGTAGGAAGGCATAATGCGCTGGACAAACTGATAGGCCATACGCTGATGGCTGGCAGATTGCCTCTTGACGAACATATACTTTTATTGAGTGGTCGTGCAAGTTTTGAACTGGTACAAAAAGCATCTATGGCAGGTATACCAGTGATTGCTGCGGTCGGAGCTCCGTCAAGTCTGGCAATAGATCTGGCAAAGGAAAACCAACAAACCTTAATCGGATTTCTGAAGAAATCAGGATTTAACATCTATTGCGGACATGAAAGAGTTGTTTAATACGATCATATATTGAAAGGTATAATACTGATGGGTGGCCTTAGCTCTAGAATGGGCTCCGACAAAGCCTTTTTGGTATGGGAAGGAAAACCTTTATACCTCCATGCGGCACAAAAATTGACTTTATTTTGCGAAGAAGTTTTTCTTTCTGTGAATTCAGCACAAAAAGAAAGCCACTCATTTGACCATAAAGTGATTATAGATATATTGGAGGGTAATGGGCCCTTAGCCGGCATACTTTCTTGCCATAAATCTCTGAGAGATACCTTATTAATCCTAGGTTGTGATATGCCATTTTTATCGCATGAAGATATTTTTTTGCTTTCTCAATCACACAAGCATGAGAATGGTTGTACACTATACTATAATACAAATAGAAACTGTTACGAACCGATGTTGTCGATATGGGATATCAATTTGTTGGATAAACTAGAGACTTATTTTCTGAATGGGGGAAGATCCATCCAGCGTTTTCTGATTGATCATGACGTTCAAAAAATTATGCTTCCCGATGAAAGGAATTTCAGGAATATAAATACTGTGGTTGATTGGGAAAATATTTGATATTGCCCTGAAAAAATATCTGTATACCTTGGGTCTAACGAGGGTGGAATAAATTTAAAATTATCAAGATATTATGTCAAAAAATAATGGCTTTGTTAAAGTTTATATATGATAAGTATATTGTCTGTAAATAAAGACTTTAAGTCAAATTAGTATTAAAATCCAAGCTCAGATTTCCTTTATTTGTAACAAAATATCAAAGTTTTATTCAATATTCATATTTTAAAAAGAACAAAGCCAAAATAATAAAATAAATGCAAGGTTTACCAAGGTAATTTGATAAAACCTTTGCACTTATTTTTTGTTAACGTCCTTTCTTGGCAAACACTTTTTTACGTCCCCAAAAAAAAGTATTCAAAAAAACGCCAGGCATTCTATTCGCTCAGCATATCGTGCCGAACCACACTTTTTGGATTGTTGGTTAACTTTATACATTTCAAAAAATTCAAAATCTTCATAAAGGACAAAAAATTAATATCTATTGTAGTTGGCTTTTTCAGCAGGCTTTAAATATTGCCCACAACAAAATCTATTAGCTTAATACTATTCGCTTTATAAATAAAATGCAATGTATCTTTAAAAATGAAATTTAAACAATTGAAATCAGTTATTTAGAGGGTTAAGGTGAATAAAATTAATAATAAATTTACTCTATGTACAATTTTGATTTATACACATGCACTTTCAAAGTATCCTAATTCTTTTTGTTAACTTTATCAGCTTCATTTTTCACAGATGTCATTTGTTCTAGTTCGAAATGTTTTTCAACTTTACTAAAAATTGACTGGTATTGTAGCATCAACGCATTTGCAAATGCGTTAAAAACTATATTATCTTGTTTACTTCATCGAATAAAGAAATATCTTCCTCTGCCCACTTTAAATCACCCACATATTTAAATGGTGTAGGATCAACAGTAGGTGCTGGGGCCCACAACTTTTCACCAAATCTCGTCGATTGAAATACTAATTTTAAGGATGAAGTCAAAGTTCCTTCACCTTTAAACATATATGAAACTGTTGCTGGAGTTTGTGGATTAAGCATTCTTTGACCAAAAGATGGTGCTTGTGTTTTTTTTACAAAACTTCTATTGATACCTGTAAAATTTATATCAATTTCTGGCACTAATATAAAGTCAGAGTTTTCTTTGTCGTTAAACAACATATCATCTTTAGAATTAAAAGGTCCCCTAATTTTATATCCCTTTGAAGTTAATAATTCTTCAAAATCGTTCGCCATACTTTTACGAAGGTTATCAAAGAGATCTCCACGAAAATTATCATTACTATAATTTGGACTAACAAGGGCAATTGTAATATTAGAAGAGCCTACTTTACTTAACTCTTTAGGAGCATAATCAAACTTAGTCATAATTTTTGTAACTTCGACTGCTGTTTTTTTTGAACTTGAGCATCCCATAAGGAGTAAAAAAACACATGCATAAAATTGTAATTTGAATTTTTTTGCTTTCATTTCATTTTTTATTTAAAATTTTTTTTCTCCTACTCATAAGGCTTTTCGGAATACTCCTTCACTTTGGTCGCCTTAATGAAACAGGCCCGTCTTTTTAAAGTGATTTTCGGATAACACTTTATTTCAAAATCTATTACTCAATTTTGTATACTTTAAATACTTGTCTAAGAAAATGGTAGTCTACTTTATAACATTTTCTGTATCACCATTTTTTAAATGATTTGTGCCAGATTATAAAGGAAATATCTATTTTTCTATATTTTTAATGCTCACAACGACTTAGATGTTTAATTTATTTCTTTATTAATTTTTTTGTAAAAATACCATTCTCTGCTTCCACTTGAATGATATACATGCCGTTATTTAATCTTGATATATCCATAATATTATTTACATCAGCAGAAGGTAAGGTCATAATCTGACCTGCCAGATTGAATACCTTGATTTTAGTAATCTGATCATCCATCTTAATTTGAATGACATTATCAGCTGGATTTGGAATTATTGAAAACCCTATCTCTTCTGATTCTTTATACATTATATTTCTATTTGAAAGCATTACTTCATTATTCTGATTAGTTGCTCCAATTCCTCTTATTACTACAGCGTCAATATAGACTTCGTCATCATTTCCGGAAGCATCACATTGTAATCTAAATTTTGCATTGCTAGGAAAAGGTCCTGTTAAAGTTTTAATAATTGTATATACCTGATTATTCACAAAGGACTCTCCGCTTACATACGTTCCTATGTTTGTCCAGTACCAACCATTGTGGTATAGTAACCAGAAATCTTTGCCTGTCTCCATACCGACTGCCCTGAATTTAAATTCAAAAGTGACTGTAGCAAATGATGATAAGTCAAAACGTGGGGTGGTCATAGATGATTGTGTACCTTTGTTTTCTCTTAGCCTGATTGAATAAGAGCCTTCTGCGGAATAATCACCAGAATACCTGAAACATTCACTTCCACCATCTATCCAGCCTTCCCAATCTTGTTCAAAGTAGGCTCCTGATACTGTAGTACCTGGCCTTGTGTAGCATGTAAAGCAGGGTCCACCGCAATCTACTCCCGTCTCATTTCCATTTTTAATTCCGTCACCGCATGTAGGGCAAGGTGCACAATTTCCACCGCAATCTACACCAGTCTCGTAACCGTTTTTTATTCTGTCGCTACATGTTGGAGGAAGGGCACCACCCAGACAAAAGTTTACCTTTTTTGAAGTGGTAAAACTAGAATTACTTAATATAACTGAAGATCCCTGACTTACTTTAAAGTATCCTGGTGCAAGTATGCCATCAGCATACACATCATTGATAGTGAAGGTATAACAATCGGATGGCAAACAGTAGGTGTGGACATTTAGCGTATATGGTAATGTATATTTTTCACTATTGACCAAAACCACTCCCGCAGAATTTTTTATATTCCACGAAGTTTCAGTAGGATATTGGTCGGTGCTTATTTCCACTGTAATATTTGTAGTGCTTGCAGTGAGCGTATGGCTGGCTGTTGCAGTACAATCATTATTGTCTGTCACGCTGACAATATAAGTCGTAGATTTAGTGGGAGATACAATCAATGAAGCATTTGTACCTACAACAGCACCTGCGGGCGAAATTATTATTTCATCAATGTCAGGCGCATTATTGGCTATATTTGTAAAACGCAAATTATTTGTCCCTGAATTCAAAGAAAAGTTACCCAGATCCTGATATTCCCAGTCATTTCCTGAGATTGTACCTACAAAATCAAAATCTCCCAGACTAGTTCCATTGATAGAAAATCTCGAATTAATTGTGGAAACATCACTCAATGCATATCTTACTTTCACATTATAACTTCCCGCGGTAGTTATCGAAACAGGAATATTTACATACTCGCCATTAGTATTGAAAAATTCTACATAACTTGATCCATGAAAATTCTGCTGAATAATTTGAAATTGAGCACCATTTCCTACGGTACCAGCCTCAGCTTGTATAGTTTGGATATTGGAACTTGAATACCATACATAAGAATATGGAGCATCACCATTTACAGCTTTTGCAGTCAGTGTTTCAGAATTTCCAGCACAAATACCCGTGTAACCCGAAATACTAACTGTTGCTGTACAAGGTGATTGACAACTCCATTCTATCATATTCTGATAACTGGGATTAGTGGATTTATAAAACTTAGCTGAATTTTGAGCACCGTTAATTGCAGGTACATTATTTGTTGCCGCAAAATAAATTGAATTCGTACGACCACCAGTATTAGTTAAGGCCCAAATGGCTTCGGCAACTCCGGTATTATTAAAATTATAATTACATAATATCCAGTTAAGTCTGCAAGCAGTCAGTGCTGTAAGTCCAACCCCTTCATAATTAGTTATTGAATAATTATTATAAAAAGGAGGTACTGAAAGGTTGCCATTTATGCAGTGTACTCTTATATTATTTTGAGCAGTACAAGATGGATTGACAAACATCAAGCAAGGTCTAAAACCTGATGTAGTATTTATATAATTATTATTTTCCAAACCACTTTGAGATCTTGTCGTCCCATCACAATCTGTCCATCTGATATTACCACAACTTGCTCTTTGATTTAATTTATTTCTGTCTTCAGTTGCATGGCTAATAATAAATTTTTCATCAACAATTTCAGACAAATAATTGGAACTAATATCTTCAACAAATATGTTGAAATATTCTCCTATAAACATGTTTTGGATTTCAATTATGCCATTGGTGGCAGTGATGTTGTATTTCACTTGCTTGTTGCCAGGCTTATGAAGATCAAAAAATACATTAAATTTACTGTTGAGTGGTTTGGATAATTTTATAATCATTTTACCATCTATTCCGCCACTCCTTGTTTCATCAGTGGTTTTAATTGATTGTATGGAAAAGGTTTCATTTCCAACAACAGTTTTTACAGCAGCCTTAATTTCTTGTGAAAAGACTTTGGAGCTATTGTAAATCATAAGTAATCCTACTATAAGCAAACAATACCGATACTTAAAATAAGAATTGAAGTAAATTGAACTAAGCGTTTTGATTCTCGATGACGTAATATTCGAAATCAAAAGCAAAAATCGTGTAAATAGAAATACAGAATTTTGTAATTTAATTAGTTTAGTAACAATACCATTTTCAATTGAATTGGTTGTGGTATTTACATCACTACCTATCTTAGGGTCTAAGTTTTTCATTTTATTC
>JAYTNJ010000070.1:0-2730 GCA_043748345.1 Saprospiraceae bacterium | reverse complement strand
TAAAGGTATTTTGATATCACAAATTTATAAAATGTGTCCATCTTTTAACCTATATTTGTGAATTATTTATCCAATACTTTTCGGAGTGGACTCAAGGTTCTATAATTTATAACCATGAAGGAATTAAGGGGCATAAAGAATTGGTCCCTTCTCTAATCTTCACTTCTTAATGGTTCACTAAGTTATAACCATGAAGGAATTAAGGGCCATGATGGAAAGGCCCCTCACTAATCTTCACTTCTTAATGGTTCAAAAATTTATCGCCATGAAGGAATTAAGGGCCATAAAGAAATGTTGCTTAACTAATCTTCACTTCTTTAATGGTTCAAAAATTTATCGCCATGAAGGAATTAAGGGCCATAAAGAAATGTTGCTTAACTAATCTTCACTTCTTAATGGTTCACTAAGTTATAACCATGAAGGCTTTAAGAGGCATGAAGGAAAGGCCCTTCACTAATCTTCACATATTGATTTTAAAAATGACAGGTTTTTTTAATTTTTAAGTGTAAGCGGCTGAAATTTAGTCTGTACCTTTGCGGCATGAAAGCTAAAAAATCCTTTGGACAACATTTTCTGGTAAATGAACATATAGCTGAAAAAATAGCCAATAGCCTGATTAAATCCGAGGGAATAAAAAATGTACTGGAAATCGGGCCCGGCAAAGGTGTATTGACAAAATATCTGGCAACACATGAGAGCAGCTTTAAAGTGGTAGAAGCGGATCAGGATATGGTAGATTATCTCATTATCAACAAAATTATCGAAGCCGACCAGATTATCTTTCTGGATTTTCTGAAGCTCAATTTATCCAAAGTATTTGACGGTCAGCAGTTTTACCTTATAGGCAACTATCCGTATAATATTTCTTCTCAGATACTTTTTAAGATGATCAATTCTAAGGAGCTGGTGCCGGAGATGGTGGGCATGTTTCAGAAAGAAGTAGCCGATAGAGTAGTAGCACCGCCAGGATCAAAAACCTATGGTGTGATCAGTGTGCTGGTACAGGCATATTATGAAGGCAAAACCATTATTGACGTTTCTCCGGGTTGTTTTAGCCCTCCGCCCAAAGTCAATTCGAGTGTGATCAGACTCGTCAGAAAAGAAAACTTTACACTTCCATGTGATGACAGATTGTTCAGAACGGTTGTAAAGACGAGTTTCAACTCTCGCAGAAAGATGCTGCGCAATACATTGAAGCCGCTTTTTAAGGACCCAACGATACTCGAAGATCCATTTTTTACCCAACGGCCAGAGCAACTTAGCGTGCAGGATTTTGTTGGTATTACATTAAAATTGACTAATCAAACTAAAAATGACTCACATGAATCTTGAAAATAAAATAACTGAAGATCTGAAAAACGCTATGAAAAGTAAGGATCAGGCTGCTCTGCGGTCTGTCAGAGCTATAAAAGCCGCCATACTTTTGTTTAAAACCGACGGAAGTGGCAATGCACTTGACGCAGCCAGTGAAATCAAAATTTTGCAAAAATTGGTCAAACAACGTCAGGATTCTCTTGAAATTTTTGAAAAACAAGCAAGAGAAGACCTCGCAGTAACTGAAAGGGAAGAGATTGCTATCATCCAAAAATACCTTCCGGCTCAACTTAGTGAGGCTGATTTGAAAGCCACCATCCAGGCCATTATCACCGAAACCGGAGCAACTTCAGCTAAAGAAATGGGAAAAGTTATTGGTCTTGCCAATCAGCGATTGGCTGGCAAAGCAGAAGGAAAAGCTATTGCAGCCATGGTGAAGGAGTTGTTGAACTGAGACATTGTCATGGAGGTTAAAGATATTCCACATACCAGAGGTAATTCGATCCTGTTTTTTACATCGTATGTCAGCAGAAACGCGACATTTTTGAAAGGAAAACGTTTTTTTGATCTTTCTTCAGGAAGTGGTTATATCGCCCATCTTTTTGCACAGGCAAACTGTAAAGTTAAGGCGTACGATCTTTTTCCTGAGCACAACTTATTTCCAGATATTGTGACCGAAAAAATCGATCTTCAACATGATTTTCCGCTTAACGACGGATCAGCTGATGTTGTAATACTATCAGAAACCTTTGAGCATTTGCCGGATCAGCAACACTTTTTTAAGGAAACGGCTAGGATTCTGGATAAAGGTGGGATATTGATCATCACCACACCCAATCCATCATCACTAAGAAGTCGTTTTTCGCAGTTTGTGACTGAAAGTGAACACTACTCCAATCCACTACCCGATGAGACCAATGCATATGTACAGTGGCCAGGAACGAACGATGGATATTTCAATAAAATATTTATTTCGGGAGTACTGAGAATGAGGGTCATTGCAGCGATAAACGGATTGCAGATCAGGGAAATCCATAAATCGCAATACACCAGTACATCTTTTATTCTACTTATTTTTTACCCGTTGATTTGGTTTTTCAGTTTCAAGAACCTTAGAAAACAATTGAGATCTTTTCCTGCCAATGCAGAAATTTATAGGTCAATTTTTAAAATAAATACTTCGATGAAAATTTTACTCTCAAAACACCTTATCATTGAGTTTGAAAAAAAAATGTAAATCAGACTGAATTACCAGCCTGACTTTATCACGTCACAGATTCGTATCACATCTGTTTCATTCATTTTAGTGTGCAGGGGTAAAACCAAATATTTGTTTTCTATCGCATCCATATGGGGAAACCGACCCTCTACTTTGCCGCCAAAAATACTATATCTGTCATTTCGATAGTGTACCTG
>JAYTNJ010000069.1:0-2367 GCA_043748345.1 Saprospiraceae bacterium | reverse complement strand
ATTTTTGTCCTTTGCCCTTAATCCATGATAAGACAATCGCAGATATTCATCACACAAAGCATTAATATCTGTTGGTTCTTTTACACCGCTGCTGCTTCTGCTATGTTGCAACATTCCTTTTACAATATCTGCAGCTCTATTGCCATGATGATTTATTTTCTGTTCATTGGCGATAACATCATCGGCAATTTGTTTTACATCTTCCAAATTTCCTTTCTCTAATTCATCTTTCATTTCCACCAACAATTCCTGGTTCACGTCCGAAAAATTATTAACGAAATTCAACGGGTTCTGAATTTCATGCGCAATACCAGCAGTGAGTTCTCCGAGTGATGCCATTTTTTCTGATTGGATAAGTTGTTCTTGTGTTAATTTAAGTTCATTCAATGCATTCTGAAGCGATTCAAATGATCTTGCATTGTATAAAGCCGCCGATGTATAAGAAGCCAATGTTTTAAGAATATCCAGGTGATGCAGTGAATATGCATTCTTTTTATATGACTGAACCGATATGAGGCCAATAATTTTATCCTTTACTTGCAATGGGAGATAAATAAGTGAATTGGGATTCTTTGGAATACTTCCATCCTCGAGAATCATGGAAGCCGGAACAGTATAATCTATGTTATTCAGAAAATTTGAAAATTCATTTTGTATATCATTAATAAAAACTTCTTTATTGTTTTCAATACACCAAACTGCCAACTGACTTTTTTCGCTCATTTTGCGCTGGTAAGGCTGGTAACGTTTACCTTCCTCAATCGACAGTCGGTATTCAATCAGGGAATCTTCGGGTTTATAAATTCCAATGCCAAAAACTGTTGCATCCATCAGTTGATTTACATTTTCATAAACAGTATTTAGGATGGTATCCAGGTCAAGAGTGGATGTAATGTCCCGGCCAATCTTACTTAAGACAGATATACTATTATGCGATTGCTCTAACTCTTCGGTTTTCGTTTGTAATTCATCATTTTTTTCTTTCATGACGACATTGGTCAGGCGATTGATCTCTGCTTCTTTCTGCAGTTTCTCAATTTCGAACTGTATGCTCAGGTATTTTTGTTTGGTTTCCTGTTCATCCTTTATTACTTCAGATTTGTATTTATGATAAAGTTTAAAATGCTTTACGAAAGATTTAATGTCTTCCTCACTTTCATATAACTCAGACAATGCTTCATGTACAAGGTAGATAATGGCTTTTGCTTTTATTTTTTCTGCAACTTCAAGCGACTCCATTAAACAGGTTTTTGCATTAGTGGCATCATGTTGCAGGAAGGATATTTTTCCCAAATGCAATAAGCAGTCGGCTTCACCAACTTTATAACTAATCTCCCGGCTGTTAGACAAACTTTTTTGAAAATATTCTTTTGACTCAACAAGTTTGTTTTGTTTTAAAAACTGAAGACCAAGTGTAAAAAGGGCATCTCCTTTCATGATTTTTTGGCCGGAGAGCTCACATAACCGAAGACATTCCAGGGAAGCTTCGTAGGCTTTTTCCATTTGCCCACTGCTCGTATAAATCTCCGCAATACTGTCAAGAACTCTTGGTTGAAGATCATTTGAAGTTCCGAGAACCCTGCTCAGTGCTAATGCTTTTTCAAGAAATTGTAATCCTTTTTCATGATCACCGAAAACAACACCATAATTATACCCTGCACCATTGCAGGCATAAGCCAGTACTTCGTTATCTCCTGCTTCTTCACTGTAGTGCAATCCCTTTAAGAAAAAATCCGTGCTCCTTTCATAATCCCCCATATAATAATTAATAGCACCGATTGAAACATAGGCCTGTGCTTCCCCACTTTTATCACCCATTTGTGAAAACATATCTTTGGCCTGAACGGAAAGGGTTAACGCTGTTTCCAGGTTAGAAAGATAGCGATGGCTTACTCCCATATTACGTATGGCATAGGCCAATCCTTTCTGATAGGAATTTTCTTCTGAAAGTTTTTTTGCTTCACTGCTTAATTCAAGCCCCAGCTTAGGTTGTGTAATATGCACTACCCATGCCTGGGTATTTAAGTCATCAATTTTTTCGATTATTTCTGCAAGAAGAGATTCTGTGACTGCTATATGTTGATCCATATTTGAAATTTTAAAACATTGGTAATTGAATAATAAACTCACTTCCCTCTCCTTCTTTAGTTTCTACTTTAAGTTCCCCACCATGTGCTTGTACAATATCATAACTCAAACTCAATCCCAAACCTGTTCCCTGACCCGTTGGTTTGGTAGTAAAGAATGGTTGAAATATTTTATCCAATATTTTTAGAAATACCAGGGCCGTTATCTCTCACTTTTATTTCTATCTTGCCCCCGAACTCCGTTCCTTCCCTTCGCTCTGCTTGGGAACCTAAAGGGGAG
>JAYTNJ010000068.1:0-27288 GCA_043748345.1 Saprospiraceae bacterium | reverse complement strand
GCGACATCAGAAAACTATCAATCTGCCAACGAATTTTATCAAACTTTTCTGCATTGATATATCCGCAAAAAGATGTATCTTCTGGTATGATCGGAGGATCTACAACAGGCCCATCCTTGTCACATTTTGTCATGAAAAATATCATAACTATAACAAATATAAATGTTTTGATGATATGTTGCATAATAATGAGTATTTAAAATTTGAAATAATGCCAAAAATGATCAGGAAGAGTCTTTACAGTAAAGACCTGTTCCTGAACTGAACGTTTTTCTTTTCCTGTGGTCCTAAAGTACCCGATTAAAATCGATATCAGGCTGACGGTAGTAATCAATTTCTTTATCCAGTGGACATGGTACAAAATCTTTTATTTTTTGTTCTTCAGACAAGTGTCGTGTAAATACCTGGGAGTGTGACTGTATAGATGTAATCAGGATGATCATAAATATCGGAATTAATTTTTTCATCATTTAGATTTATTTTAGTATGAAAATAAATTTATTTGGTAGTTACAACTCAATTTTTATTAAGGATTGATTTCAGACAACACTTGATTACGTTACTAAATAATATATGTACATTTTCATAACTATAAGATTTATCCTTTTTTTGAAACCGTTAAATCATTAGCTAAGATTCCTATATTTGATCACCCATCGACCGTATAGTTACTCAAGATATTGCAATTTGCAACAATATTTTATAATAAAGCCATTTTTTTTGTTAATTTGATAAAAAAATAAGAGATATTAAAGTAATGCTTGTACATATCATATTTTTAAAGTAAAATGATGATACTCATATATTTATCCGAAATAAAATTTTGTCTTTATTATAAAGCTGATTAATGTTCATGACGATTTATCACTTTAAAAACAAGTTTCGCTGCGCCTTTACTCAACTCCAATAAATTGACTCAGGAATATTTCGCCAACCATTATATTTTGAGTGTATCTCTTTTGGCTGGTGGCAGTTTTTCAAATAATTATAGGAATCGTCAAATTATTTGATATCGAAAATTCGAAAATGGTTAACAGGTAAAAATTTTATTAGATTTGCGCCGAGTTAATATTCAGTTATTTACCTAATCTAATTTTTTTTGAAAATTTGTCCTGACTTTCTAAATAAAATCGCAATAATGAAGAATACATTTCTAATAATTTGGATGGCATTGGTTGTAATATCATCTTTTGCCCAAGGTGACCGAAAGGGAAATTATGAACTTGCTGCTCGTTTTTCACCTGAAAAATTGAAAAAATTGATCTTTTCTACCAGTGTTGATCCCCATTGGATGAAAAAATCCGACCGTTTTTGGTACGAATTCGAAACATCTGAAGGCAAAAATTGGTATGTGGTAGATCCTGTAAAACGTACCAAAAACCAGCTTTTCGACAAAGATAAATTGGCTGCCGAAATCACCAAAGTAATGAAAGATCCTTTTGATGGCCAGCATCTCAAATTGGAAGAACTAAAACTTTTGGGAGATGAGAATACCATCAGATTTAATGTCAAAAGCACGGAGGATGTCGTTAAAAAAGACTGGCAAGAAATCAAGGCCAAAAATAAAAGCTCAAAAGATTCTCTGGAAAAGAAGGTTTTTACCTTTGAGTATTCTATCACTTCGCAGCAACTTCGTCAAATAGAAAATGAAAAAGATCCCAAATCCCAGACCTGGGCAAACATAGCGCCTGATTCTTCCAAGGTGGTATATATGAAAAATTTCAATTTATACTGGATGGATAAGGCTAATTTTCTCAAAGCTGTAAAAGATGAAAAAGATTCAACCATCGTAGAAACTCAACTGACCACAGATGGCGAAAAAGACTACGAATATGGCTCCGGGGACCGTGGAGATGATAATGAAGAGGAAATAAAAAAGAAAAACGACCGAAAAAGAGCAGGGGTACTTTGGTCTAAAGATAGTAAACAATTTATAATGATCAGATCCGATCTGCGAACAGTCAAAGATCTATGGGTTATCCACAATACCCGTGACCCGCGACCTACCTTAGAGTCTTATAAATATCCTATGCCCGGAGAAAAAGAGCAACCTGTAAGTCATTTGCTTCACTTTTCTTTTGATAGTACAAAATTGACTGAACTTCCGATTTCGAAATTTAAAGATCAAACGGTGAACCTATGGTCTACTACCCCGGCAGCCAATACGAGGGATGATGACTTCCGTCCTGTACTTTGGTTAGGAGACTTGAATAATTTTTATTTTGCCATTACATCCCGGGATCTGAAGAGCATAGATGTGGTCAGGTGGAATTTGAATACCAACCAAAAAGAAGTCGTCATTGAAGAGCGAAGTAATACCTATATCGACTTAGAAAAGATAGAAATTTTGGGAAACGAGCTCTTATGGTGGTCAGAAAGAGATGGATGGGGTCATTTTTACTTGTATGGAAAAGATGGAAAATTAATTCGTCAATTGACATCAGGTCCCTTCCACACGGCAGGAGTTGCCAGAGTAGATGAAAAATCCCGAAGACTATACTTCATGGCTAACGGTCGTGAAAAAGGAGAAGATCCATATTATGAGCACATGTATAGTGTCAGCTTAGATGGAGGTGCTGCTAACTTACTTAATACAGGTGATTACAACCATTCTATCAGTATCAACGATAATGCAAGTTTTTTTGTAAACACATACTCAAAAGTGAATACAACACCGGTTTCTGTGCTGATGGACAAAACAGGATTGAAAATAATGGATGTAGAAACTGCAGATCTCACTCAATTGTTTGCAGCAGGCTATAAGTTTCCTGAGCCTTTCAAATTTAAAGCAGACGATGGTATCACAGATTTGTATGGAGTGATGTACAAACCTTTTGATTTTGACTCCACGAGAAGGTACCCGATCATACAATATGTATACCCCGGGCCTCAGACTGAAGCCGTCAACAAGGCTTTTGGCCGCAGCATGGACAGAGCAGATCGTCTGGCACAATTTGGATTTGTGGTGGTGACTTTGGGCAATCGTGGTGGCCATCCGGCGCGCTCGAAGTGGTATCATAACTATGGGTATGGCGACTTGAGAGATTATGGATTGGCTGACAAAAAGGCTGCTGTGGATCAATTAGCAGACCGCCATTCGTTTCTAGACCGCAATAAAGTGGGTATTCACGGGCATTCGGGAGGTGGATTTATGTCTACCGCTGCCATGTTGGTATATCCTGACGTATTTAAAGTTGCGGTTTCCTCAGCGGGTAATCACGAAAACAACATCTATAACCGTTGGTGGTCAGAAAAACATCACGGTATAAAAGAGCGGATCATTCCAAACGGGGATACAACTTTTATATACGAAATAGAAAAAAATCCTGATTTGGCTAAGAATCTAAAAGGCCACCTTATGCTTAGCACCGGAGATGTAGATAATAATGTACATCCTGCCGGAACGATCAGGATGGCCAATGCATTAATCAAAGCCGGAAAGCGCTTTGAGTTTGTCATTCTTCCGGGTCAGCGCCATGGTTTTGGAGACATGAACGAGTATTTTTTCTGGAAAATGGGTGATTATTTTGTAAAGCATCTTTTAGGAGATGATACCGCACGGCCTGTAGATATGATTGAAATGCAACGGGATAAGCCAAAGGAAAAGTAAAATTCGGTTTGAGTGTATCGTTTTCGGACTTTAAGATTTACAGCATTTTATCACCAAAGTACGCTGGAATTCCCAATGTTGAACGTTGCAGTGTATATTTTGCTTTATCTGCGGAATATTGGTTAAAATGTATGGATTCCGCAGATTTTAAATTTTAAAGATCATTCAAAAAGTGCATCTGCAGCCAATACATTGTCTATAAGTCCAAGGGTATTTTTGCTTTGATGCATTCCAAAGGTGGTAATCAATGTTACAAAAACTTGTTTTTTTGTTTTTGAAATAAATTTGAAAATGCTTTTTTTCTTACGAATATTTTCAGCATCAACTTTTGTAAGGATCATTTCTTCATTATAAAACTTTATTTCACATAGATTGATAACATTGTCGTGTCTATCGATGAGCAGGTCTATTTGTACGCCTTCATAATCATCGGTAGCCTTTGCCATAAAACTGTATTGATTGGTTTGTACACCTGCGATACCTAATGAGGCTTTGATATTATCGATATGCAACAAACAGATATTTTCATAAGCATAAGCCGTCCAGGTTTTCCACGCTTGAGTTTGACTCAATGTTTGATATGATACAGTTTCGCTGGTTGGTATGTTTTGTATAAATCTTAAATAAAACAATGAATAACAATCTATCAATCGATATAATGTGTTTTTTTTCTTTTTTCCAAAAGGAACATAAGATGATATAAAGCCTGACATCTCAAGGTCTTTTAGCATGGAAGTCAACCCGCCACCATCTTTAATATCTGTAAGTCTTATTATTTCTGATCTTTCGATACCTTTCCAAGATGATGACAGTGCTTCAACAATCATCACATAGCGATCTGCATTGCTGAAAAGTGCGCTGTACAAATTATCAAATTCGTTCCTTAGAAAACCGTGATGCTGAAAACAGATACGATCTATGTTTTGTACGGAGCTTTGTCCTTCTTGTATTTGTTCCAAATAGAGCGGTATGCCACCCATAGCCATATATAAAAGAATAATTTGGTATCTATCCAGAAAAATATTTTTGTTTCTAAGAAAATCTTCAGTTTCTGTAAGTGTAAAAGGCTGAAGATGGATCTGCTGCGTCACACGATTGTGAAGACCACCTTTGTCATTTATGATTTTTTGTGTCATCCATGCGGTAGCGGATCCACAAATCACTACTACAATATTAGCTTTTGAAGCATAACTATTCCAAAAGTAGCTAAATCCCGTCAAAAAATCTGATCTGCCGGTGGCAATCCACGGTAATTCGTCAATAAAGATTACCCGTCGCTTGTTGACATCATCCCGGCTTTCGAGAAATAATTTAAGTTGGTGAAAAGCTTCCAGCCAGTCAAGAGGTGTCGGTGGTACTTCGTCGGCTTTTAGAGCTTCCTTCAGACTGTATGAAAAGTTTCTCAATTGCTGTTGTTTGTTACCATCTTTGAGTCCTGTAAGTTCGAAGTCTATTTTATCACCAAAATACTGCCTGATCAGATAAGTCTTTCCTACACGTCTTCTGCCAAACACTGCTATGAGTTCAGGTTTGCCTGCTGAGTATGCTTTTGTTATTATTTGTATCTCTTTTTGACGGCCAATCATGGTGCATATAATTCCTTATCTGCGGAATGTGTGCAAATATACAACGATTCCGCAGAATTGGCAACTTAAATCTGCGGAATGTGGTAAAAAAGTATAGATTCCGCAGATTTGAGACAATGCCCACCACTCAAAAAGTACATTCGATACCAATGTGATGGAATATTACGACATTATCGATTTTTGATAACAACAAACTCATCAAAACTACACACATCTTTTGCAGGAAACAAAAAATTGCTGGTTCTATGTTGTTTTTTGTGGGTAAATTTGATTTAATATTATCAGTTTAAATAATGTTTATCACATTGGTTATTCTTCTTTTTCTTTTGTCTTGATACAAAAGAAACAAAAAATCAAGGCTTTAACAAATCATCCTAAAATCACTACATAAAAACTAAATTTCAAAAACTCGCCTCAATCCTTTGCATAATGTTCTGACATTGTTCGAACTACGTTAATTATCGCACCAGTTTGACAACCGTTTGGCTCACACAGTTTGAAATTCTTAACGTTTTTATTCCGTAATTTCTTAACGAATGATTTGTTAAGGCCGTTCGCAAATTTAAATGACTCTCGTTGAATTGTCATTTTTTGCCAATCTTTTTATTTCCACCTAGCTACAAATCTATATTCCATTATTTTATCCATGCAAATCAACATAGACCCAATTTGCTTATACCCGACTGAAAATGATTTGCAAAAATTATAAATCACAATTATTTGAAATGTAATACATTGTGATTTAATTTTTTCGCATCATATTTTCTGTTCAATGTAAATTGTGTTACATCTATTAAATGTCTGTCATGAAACCATCATTTTCTCCCGGAGTCATTAGTATGCTGCCCTTGTTTTATGTAGGATGGCGGGATAGTATCTTGAGTCCCTCAGAAATGAAACTTATTCATGAAAGGATCAAAAAACTGGATCACCTGACGGATGCTGATATAAAGTACCTTGTACAACATACAGATCCAACCGATCCGCCTGAGGCAGAACTGTATAAAGAATGGTTGCACGTGATCAAAGCAAATGCTGAAAAACTGGATCAAAAAGAAAGGTATAGTCTAGCGCAACTCGGCGCAGAAATGTCATTGCTGCTGCTCCCCAATGCTTCATCTGACGATATTCAATCCATAATATCTGCTATCAGTGCACTTGAAGAAGCGATGGGCATCGATGATCCTGCTATTCACCAACGATTATTTAGACAATTGGGATGGTCAGATACAGTGGACAATGATCATGATTTTAGTTTTGATCCCATAAAACTTTATGATATCACCAATGCATACCAACTAAAGACCAAAAAAGATGTCAAAAATCTTTTGCTTGATCCATTGTTTAACATTGATGAATCACTGATGGACAAGGAAGCGCAACGGTTCAAAACGCTGGAAAGGCTACAGGCATTGGCAAAACAAGGATTGGGGGCACTTTCGTATCCGATGGATACGGGTGGCAAAGCTGATGTCGGTGCTTACATGGTCACTTTTGAGATGCTGGCATATCATGATCTGAGTTTAAGTGTCAAGTTCGGAGTGCAGTTTGGACTTTTCGGAGGCGCTATACTCAATCTCGGCACCAAATATCACCACGATACCTATCTTAGACAAACTGGCACCACTGAGTATTTGGGATGTTTTGCGATGACAGAGACCGGACACGGCAGCAATGTTAAAGATCTGGAGACGACAGCCACTTATGACCATCATACTGGAAATATAGTCATCCACTCACCTTCAGAGAGTTCAGGAAAAGAATATATTGGCAATGCACTTCATGCTCATTTTGCAGTAGTGTTTGCCCAGCTTCTGGTCGGAGATACCAATCATGGCATCCATGCAGTCATTGTTCCGGTGAGAAATAGTAAAGGTGAGCTATTACCGGGCATCAAAGTAGTAGATTGTGGGTATAAAATAGGTCTAAATGGTGTTGATAATGGGCGTTTATCGTTTGACCATGTAAGTGTTCCGAAAAAAAATTTACTCAACAGGTTTAGCGATATAGACCATCAAGGGCAATACACAAGCCTGATAGAAAACCCCAACAAACGATTTTTTACTATGCTCGGTACGCTGGTAGGCGGACGTATATGTGTAGGCCTGGGAGCACTAAGTGCGAGTAAGTCAGCTCTTACGATTGCCATCCATTACGCATTGCGACGCAGACAGTTTGCCCCCAAAGATGGTATGCCTGAATCCATCATCATGGACTATCCCACGCACCAGCATCGTCTCGTTCCTAAGCTAATTAAAACGGTCGTCTTTCATAATGCTTTATCACATCTCACTCAGGAGTTTGCATCAGGTCCGGACGAATTGGCCATTCGCAAAATTGAAACCAAGGCAGCAGGACTGAAGGCACTGGCAACATGGCACAGCTTAGATACCATCCAGACTTGTCGGGAAGCTTGTGGTGGCAAAGGCTATCTCAGCGAGAATATCATAGGAAGAATGAGAGGAGATGCCGATATATTTACGACATTCGAAGGGGACAATACTGTCCTGATGCAACTGGTCGCCAAGGGATTGCTCACGGAGTTTAACCAGAGTTTTCACGATGAAGGATTTAAGGCAGTATTTAAATATATAGGCGGCAAGATACAGTTCAGAATCTCCGAGTACAACCCGTATTTCACCCGCAATACCTCAGTCGAGCACCTGGAAAGCGATGATTTTATAGCGGATGCGCTCAAATACCGTGAGAAAAAAACCCTCGTATCGCTGGCAGACAGGATGAAGTCATACATCGATAAACGAATGACTCCCAATGATGCCTTTCTCAAGTGTCAGCTTCACATGATAGACGCAGCACGCTCTTACATAGATCGTGTCTCCTATCGTATGATGGACCGTACCTTGGATGTGTTGCCGGAATCTCCCGAAAAAACCGTGCTGACACGCATCAAAAACGCCTTTGCACTGGGCATCATCATGGAAAACCGGGCGTGGTACCTGGAAAACGATTATATGGACGGATCTAAAACCAAGGCCTTGCGCCGCGTGTATGATAAAAACATAGCCTCCTTTCGCAAGGATATACCGGCTTTAGTCAAATCCCTTGGCGTCAATGAAAGGGTTTTTTGGGTGCGGGAGTAGGATGGGTAAAGCAGGCTTTTTCGTTGACGATCGTAAAACGATGGCGATTATTAATATTTGTTCCCATCAAAGGTGCTTCCAAAAATTAGATTTATTGACGTCTTTCCTACCTGTCTGGGCCCAAGGAGGATGATAGCTTTTTTAAAGTCTATTTTGGCTTTAATGGCGTCAAAAAGTGCTCTTTTTATCATTATTGGCGATTATAATCGCAAATATACCTATTTATTGGCGGTTATGATCGCGGGAAGTGGTAAAATTGATTTAATTTAACCTACTTTTAATTTCTTGAAGTAAATCAACAATATCTTTTTCAAAGTTGAGAATTTCATTAGTATTCTTTATTTCTAATAATTCATGGATCTCATGGTCAATTTCATAATCATATTCATATTTATGAAGTTTTGGAATGCCCCAAAGGCTTGGAATAAAATATTCACCATTCAATAAAGATAGATTAATTTGTTTTTTAATCAATTCTAAGGATAAATCGGTTTTATTTGGAAAAACTAAAATAGAATATTGTTTATAATTGGCGCCATCCCCATACATATACTCAATTGAAACGTTCATGATTTCTTTGTATTTTCAATAGTTAAATAACTTCAAAACCTGTTTTGCTTAGAAATTCATACGTGAGATCATAAAATTCTGGTTTTCTGGTATGATCTTCAAAATCACCTTCAGGAATTACAATAATCATTCCTTGCCTTGCTCTGGTAAGTAAAACTCGATAGGCATTAATAAGGTACCTTTTTCGCTCTTCTTTATTTATATTTTGCCATTTGTTACCTACAAAAGAAAAAGATTTCCAGCCATTTTCAGTGTACCTTAAATCACCATCCCACATAACGCAAGTCCAATCTAGTTCTAGACCTTGAACTTGGAATTCTGTAGCTACATCTTCCAAAAAATATGAAGATCTAATATCATCTTTACCATCCAAAAACCAGTTAACCGGATTCATGGGAGATTTTACATCTATAGCAAAGGGCTTAAGTCTATAAGCTTGTGAAGATACAACAATGCCATACCTTTCTGAACCTCTGGCCTTTTCTTTTAACCATTTTTTAGCTGTTTGTAAATTTCTTGTAAGAACAATTGGATATTTACCTTTTAAAGAGTTTAATGTTTTAACTGCTGAGCTTTTGTTCAAATCTAAAAGCTCTTTTATCAGTTTTGACACATTTTCGGCTCTGAATGAACGCATTGAAACAGCTAAATGTAAGGAATCATTATAAATGACTTTGCTCTTTAACTTTAAATTCTCTATCGATTTAACAGTATCATATTCCTTATCATATAAATTTGGAGAAATGTAAGTTTCCCATTCAGAAAATGTATTTTTTATTGCATCTATCCACTCAGAAATACCCGCCTCACCTGTATTTATTTCTTGCCCTCCCCCAACTAAACAGACTACAACTGCCCAATCTTGATGCCTATTTAAGCATGAGATTAAAAATTCAGGTTCTGAGTATTCAAAATTGGCTTGTCCTTTCTTTTGGTGCATAAATTTGACGGTTTGTTCCTTATTCCAGGCTCTTTGGGCTTCGTCAAAAATGGCAACGTGATCATATGGTGCAAGCGGATCTCTAAGATATTCGTCTCTATAATGATGAATAATTTGGATGAAAGCCTTTACTCCAGCTCGAGCCGTTTTTTTGGTTAGTCTATTTCCAATTAATTTTTCTTGCAGTACTTTATCCCTTGTCAAAGCTTCTTGTAAAACAGCAACTAATGGAGCATTACCCGATAAAAAAACACTACTATCTCCTTTTTCTCTATCCAAATGATCTATTGCAACATTTAATCCTACTAATGTTTTTCCGGCACCGGGTACTCCTGTGACAAAACATATCAATTTCTTATTGTTTTGTTTGGCATACTCAATAAGTTTAGACACATATTTTGTTGTGACTTTTAAATTTGTTGCACCTGAATCACTTCTTGTAATTGCTTCAACAGAATGATTATTAAACATACAAACAGCAGCTTCAATAATGGTTGGTGTGGGGGAATAACTTCCTGTTATAAATGCTTCACAATCTATTTCATTTTCAGAAAAAAAATAATCCAAAACTGTTTCTAAGCTTTTTTTAAGATCTCTTGAATTTGTTTTAATAGGACTTATTAAGTTATCATCATGATTTGATAGCTCAAGCTCAATAAAAGAACTTGATGCATTTGTAGCAATTAAAACCGGCGCTAAAATTGCATTTTGGCTAGGTTTATGGAAATTCTTAAGATCCAAAGCGTAATCCCAAACTTGCTCAATATTGTGATTTAAAAATTCTTTCTCTCCGATTTTAAACTCAATTACAAAAACTACATTCTGAATTATCAAAATACAATCAACACGCTTTCCCATTCTTGGAATAGAAAACTCAAAGAAAATAAAACCTTTCTTATTTTGTAAAACATCCTGCAATATGATTATTTGAGATTGCCAGGCTTTATTTTGGGTTATCAATGAATCAAATTCATTGTTACGGCTTATATTTCCTAATATTTCTTCTAGGGATGAATGTAGAAATGTCGTTATATTTTGTTTGTAGTAATAATTCAACATCTTGAGATGGTATTTTTTTCATCCAAGGAACAAAGTTCTAAAATTTCATTCACAATCGGAATATCAGCTGATGCCCAATCCAAAAGTTCAAGCTCTGAAAATAGAAGCCATTGAAATTCTATATGTTCACTTAGTATTATTTCATCACCAAGATATTTACAAAGATATGGAATTAAAATAATTTCAAAAGTACCATAGTCGTAGTAACTATTTGGTAGTTTTTTCAAAATTTCAATGGCTACTCCTAACTTTTCCTTTATTTCTCTTAGTAAGCATTGTTCTGATGTTTCGATTTCTTCTATTTTCCTTCCGGGAAATTCCCATTTCAGTGGCAAAGACATTTTTTCACTACGTTACACACAAAGCACTTTATTGTAATGGACAATGACACCACAAACCACATCAATTACCATGATCCAATACTTCTAAATGCTCAACACAGTAATCAGAAAGGAGCTCGTCAAGTAACGATTTTTTAAAGTCACTAGAACCTAATAAAATAGTAGAAAAGACTTCAATCCTATCACCCACACTTAAGGTATTGAGACACTCATCATCTCTAAAAAATGTCATAAAATCATCTCTTGTCATCTGTCATGTATTGAAAATCTTTGGAAATGAACCATATTTTTTTCCAAAGATACATCCAGTTTTTGGCTTGGACAACGGACTATGTAGGGTCTGCTGAATATGTCTCAAAATCATCCGATTGCCCGAGCCATCTGGGACCGCCCAATAAAAAACGGTAATACAAATTGATTTGTCTGCAAGTTACAACATTGCTTCCATGCACTTATTATGCTTCGGATCAGGCAATACGGTGCTACCCCAGCCAACTTGACTAGGTTGAGCACCAGTATGATGGTGGAAATCCATGATTCACTAGTCGAAGCCAGCTTTGCTCGTATTTTATCAAGACCATACCCTCGCTTTGCCTGACCAAACTTTCCTTCTATAGGATTTCTTTCTCCTGGACTTACTTGATTTGACAACGCCTTCGGTCTTCCTAATGGTTTTGCCCGCAATTCTATGCCTATGTCTTTAAGGTAGTTTCGATTTTCTCTCGTACAATATATTTTATCCGCCAGCACCTTCTGTGGATAATAACCTAATCTCCTTTTGTAGTTCTCTACACTCAGCTTTAATCTCGACCCCTCATTAAATGCTTCCCAGTTCAATTCGTCTATGAATACAAATCCGTTCATCAAGCTAGCTTGTATCTTTGCTCCAAATTCTGTATCCGAATTTTGTTTCCCCCTTTTTATTGGCCTCACATGTGGTTGATGGATACTCACTATGCGGTTTTCGATACTGTGTGTTTTGCTATCATACATAGTCTTTTGTTGGTCATACAAATGTTGTATCACTAAAAAATACTTGTAAGCTTTTTTATCAAATACAATACATCCGATCTGATCCAATAGCCAATGAACATGTTTGATATTTCTTTTCAGATATTGTAGTTGTTGTCTTATGCCTTTTCTAATTTCTATGCGGCTCCTAGTCTTCTTTTGTGCTATCTTCAAATACTGCTTTCGTGCTACCTTCCTATATGTTCTGGGCTTCTTTAGTTCCAGCACTGTCCATTCCCTGATATAGACCATCAAGCCATCTATTAACTTTTGAGACTGTTCCCGAGCGTCATTTAGTAAGCCCAAATCCGTAGGAAAAGCTATCTCCTGCGGACTTACCGTGGCATCCATGATCAATGAGCCCCGTAATTCTACTTTTTTATCAGGTATTACATTTACTTTTTTTACCTCACCAGGTAATGCCTCTAATAGTTTTTCCTTCTCTTGTGTGGGTACACTAACTTCAGGCTCTACTGCCTTAGCTTTGTCTCCATCATCATGATCATTTTTTGAATGGCTCTTATCTTCGCTACTCTCCTCCATGGATTGATGATAGATTTTCACAATCTTCTCGTTTATTTTATTGATGTCATCCAGACCTAAACGGTTACGAAACTCTACAAAAAGCGAAGCATCAAATGGTGCTTGGGTACTAAAACTACTAAAACCTATAAAGTACTGCATGTAAACATTTTCCTGTATTTGCATCACTGTCTCTCTGTCACTAAAATCATTAAGATGTTTGATAATCATAGCTCCTATCGCTACACGAGGATTTATGCTGTCTGCACCCAGGTTCTTATTCTTTAACTTGGACAGGTAAATATTTACAATACTGTCCCAGGGTATGAGATGAGCCAGCTTTACCCAACGATTTTTCTTATCCAGATGTTGGTCAAACGGTGTCTCAAATCCCGGCAGTGGTACCACACTTGGACTAAGGTTTCGAAGCTTTGATGCACGACTTTTTTGAGCTTTTGCCATATACTCTTGCACTTTGTTGTGCAAATATAACGATTCCCCCTATATGTTTATTCACTTTTTTAATAACTCAGCAGACCCTATATACCATACTCTATATTATTGCGTTCTTTTCCACTAAATCTCAATAATCGTTGCAGTGCCATAACGTATTTATACATCAGTAATCACATCAAATCCTTTAAAACTACCTACTATAGCCAAACCAGTGACATGTACAGCCATCCCACGTTTTTTGATTTTTGCAGCAATTTGGTTTAGCGTGGAACCGGATCCCACCGCATCGTCAATTAATAATAATCGTTTGTGTAAATGATTGCCACGTAGCATAAATGTATTGTCAGCGTTACTGATTCTCTCTTCCAGTTTACTCAGCGATTTTTGTGGAACGGGGATAATTCCACCGATTTTGAAAATATTTACTAGCGGCAGATTTATTTTCAAACCGCTCTGGAGCACTTTCATCAGCTGTACTTCCCGTCTGATGGTAGGTGGCACAAATCCTACTGCATCGATGTCATGTAAACGTATAAATTCTTCAATTTTTTCCCTGATACTTTCAATCAGGATGCGCATCAACACTTTATTTTGTCCCTGTTTAGCATAATGAAGGATTGTACCCAATCTGGTTTTACCAAATCTTTCTATAGCGTAAAAATCCAAATAATACAGATCGTCAAGCCAGATATGATCAAATCCTTTGGTTGATTTTAATTTATCCAGTCCGTTTATGAATCCACTTTTATCTTTGTAAGCATCATATTTTTTTTGAGTTAGTTTGTATTCATCTATGGTTTTCTGAAGTGGAAAATTTCGCTTTTTACACCAGTAATCAAATCCTTCGATGCCTTCCAGCATGTTACCTATTTCTGTAATTGCCAGAAAGTGTTGATCTAAAAATTGTTTGGAAGCTTCAGTTATCTTTAACTCAATATTTGGTTTTGTTACCGGGGTATCTGTGTATCGATACACGGTCTTTGGTACTCTTCCATACTTCACTACCTTATTTTCTTCCAGCAGTTTAGCAAGCACTAAATGTACCATCTGCTTGGATACCAATAGATTATCTGTAATTTCTTTTACGGACAGTTCATTATTTTGCTGAAAAAGCCGTACTATCTTGTCCCTGATGGTCATAATGTTTATTTTACTATTTACTATCAATAGTCAAATATAATATAATTTCAATACTTTGGGATTGTTTTACTATAAATATTTTACTATTTACTATCAAAAGTCAAATAGCATATTTACAAATACGCAGCATCTATCCGCACAAACAATAATGAAATGATTTTAATGATAGCTATTACGATCACTTTGTATCTTCTGTCAGACCGACCACCAGTTTTTCAGTTTCGGATACTTTTGTAGACATGAGCGTAACAGTGTGTAGGCCACTATTCAGTTTTTTTTGTTCTGATTCGTTTTCTGTAATGTCCTTTGTTCTGATGTTTCCTTTGACCAAACACAGCAAAAAGGAAGTCATTTTTTCAAAGATATCATAGAAAGCGGCCACTATAAAGCGGTGATTGACAGAAAATACCCATTGGAACAAATCCGCGAAGCTTACCGATACGTGGAGGCTGGTCAAAAGACAGGCAGTGTAGTGATCACGGTAGATGTATAAAGAAAAGTAAAGAATATTCACCAGCTTAATTCAATTAGGCATAGTTTGCAATAAATGTATGTGTTGTAGCGATCCAGTTAGTCGCCAGTCGTCCCTAAATGGTGATTTCGCATAACAATTTTTAACAGGATTCATATTTGACCACTGTTTGAAGTTTCTTATTCTAAGCACATCTGCTTTTTCAGCAGACCCTAAATATGTTTTTGAATCTTGGAGTAGATTTTGTATAATAAAAATGGGTACTTTATCACAGAGATAATAATTTACAACTATTTCTTTTTTATTCTGTTATTCGAAATTTTAAAGAATGTATATCATTAATTACTGGAATGAAAAGATTGTCAAATATTCAGATTGTAGCTTGTGTAATTACTGCAAGCTTTTTTGCACTTTCTAGCTCGGGCGGGAGAGATGATAGTCTATCTGGTCACCCATCAGATGGTGGCTCTTGCAATAACTGTCATAGCGGAAATAGTAGTGCAGGTAGTATTACATTAACTGGGGCACCATCAAGTTATACACCTGGTCAGATCTATCCACTCACGCTTACGCTCAATGATGTCGATGCAGCCCATGGTGGATTCCAGATAGTAGCCGTAAGGTCAACAACAAATAATACTCAAGTCGGTACTTTTCAAAACATTCCACCAAACACAAGAATTACTTCGTCTAATCGCCTAACCCATAGTAATCCTGATGATTTGTCTGGTGGTACAGTTTCATGGACGTTCAATTGGAGAGCTCCTTCAACTTCACCTCCTCCGAGTGTCACTTTTTATTATTCTGTCAATGCTGTGAATGGCACAGGCGGCACAGACGGAGATCAAGTTAGAAACGGCATAAGCAGCTCTATCGCCTTGCCTGTCGAATTATTGACTTTTGATGCGATTCGCAAGTCTGATCATGTACAATTTAACTGGAGTACTGCAGTAGAAAAAAATGCAGAAAGTTTTGAAATCCAATCATCTGGTGATGGTATTAGTTTTGAAACCATAGATAGAAAGCGGGCAGAGGGCAATTCCGACAAAGTTCAATATTATAGCTCAAAGGCTCATAATGTAACAAAAAATGATTATTTTAGGCTAAAGATGATTGATTTTGATGGCTCATTTGCTTATTCAAAAATAGTGTTTATAAAAAGTAAATCAACTACACCAATAGTAAGCTTGGTTTCAGGGATAATAGAGATTGATTTTCATGAAAATCAATCTGTAAATATTAGTGTATATGATTTATCCGGAAAGACTTTTGTATCAGAAACGACGCCGGAAATAGAAAGATGGACAATAGATGCAAGTAGTTTTCCCAGAGGTGTCTATATTGTAAATGTAGAGGGAAGCAATACTGAAAGGTTTGTTAAAAAAATAGTGGTGCAATAATAAGTGTAAATTTGTTGACTTAAGGAACTTAAACTGAATGATGGTTGTCTTACATCCTTTATGGTGAATGTTTTAAACTTGGACAAAGAAGATCATAATGAGATATTTCCATCTTTATTTTATGTATCAAAAAGTAAAAGCCCACCTGTACTAATATAAGCGATAAATCCGATAAATATTTAATTAACGTGAATAATGGTTAAGCAGCACACAAAAGTAGTTGATTTGAGTTGTTTTCAAAAGGCTGAATATTTAGCGAAGGCTTTTTAAGTAAAAACTGGTATGAGATCATCGCACTTACCAAATTAACTAAGAAACCTTTCATGGCTCTATGTCTGGTATTTTCGATGTTACAAATGTTTTTAAGTTCGTCATTTACAGATTCTACCAGTGCTCTTTTGCGAAGTAATATTTTATCTGTATCTGATATATTTTGGTCTTTCATATTGCTCCTTCTTTTATAAATTAGGTGAATACCATCATTGCATAAGAAATCAGCAAGGGCTTGCCAAATATACCCTCGATCCCCATATAGTTTTCCGAATATATTTTCAGTTAAAGAACTGATTACTTTCAAATTACGATCATCAACATTGGCTTTAGTAAGGTAAAAACTTAAGATTTCTCCTTTGTCATTTATAATCAAATGCAACTTAAAGCCAAAGAAGTAACCCATCGTACTCTTACCTTTTGTGGCAAAACCCTTCAGTACATTATGCTGCTTTTCTCTCTTAATATGACATGCTTTAATGGTAGTAGAGTCAATGTAATTGATACCACGGCTACAACCTCAAGCATGCTGCTTTAAATAAAACATCAAGGGGATCATCACCTTAGTTTGTAGGGCATTAAATCGTAGGAGACCAGATTAGGAAATAGTGAAGTCCAGTAGGTACAGACCATTTCACAAAAAAAGGCTTTAAAATTAGTATAATGACTCTGGTGAAAACATATAATTATGGTCATAATTTTGGAATCTGAAAGCTTACAAGAACGGTTTCTAACACCCTTATTTGGAGCTTCTAATCTAAAATGTTTAATTTGATCAGAAAATGCAATACAAAAATCATCGATATTTACAAATATTTCTATAATTTTGTCGTCTAACATGTAGGAAGAATTTAATTTTATTATTTGGTTGTCAAGCGCTAATATATTAAATATCTTCATATTTTAATAATTTTTATAGCTTTTTCTTATCCATTATTCACGTTAATGAATCATAGTAATCCGCAGATAAAATTATGGAACAGAGTTTATTAGAAAGAACAGGAAAATCTTTGGATCACTGGCTCGAAGTAGTCGCCGCATCTCAAAAAATTAAACATGGTGAGATTATTATTTTTTTGAAAGAACAACATGGTTTTGGGCATGGGTTTGCCAATTTTGTAGCCCACAAATACAAAACATCTGATGCCGACTCAGCAGATTATGACCTGGTAGATAGTCAATACAAAGGAAAAGAAAACCTGATGCCTATTTATGAAAAACTGCTCGATATAATCACTTCCTTTGGCGAAGACATTACTATTGTGCCTAAAAAGGATTCGGTGAGTTTTATCCGCAAAAGACAGTTTACGCTGATCAAGCCGGCATCCAAAACACGGGTTGATATAGGCTTAAAACTTAAAAATGCGGCACTTTCAGGAAGAATGGAGAATTCCGGACCCTTTGGTGCAATGTGTACCAACAGAATTCAGATCAATAGCACAGACGATGTAGATGCCGAAACCATTCATTGGCTCACTGAGGCATACCATCAATCAGTATAAAAATAACAATTGAAAAATCATGTCTTTTACGGACAGTTTATTATTTCGCTCAAAAAACCGTACAATCTTGTCCCTGAGAATCGTATTGTTTAGTTACTTTTCACTATCAATAGTCAAATAAATTGGTGTAATAAGTAAAATAGTCCTACCCAATTTTTGTATCAATCAAACTCCACTATATCATCGATTTGATAGGCCTTGCCGACAGGAACCACTTTTATATCTCTATGGTAGGTCGCCTTCATTTCCGTGTCTTCAATGGTCACATTCATGATGATATGATATTTGCTTCTGTCTGACTTAAGCGTACATTTGGTTACTTTGACCTTGCCATTGTCCTGACCGGAAATAAGAAACCCGCTGCTCATGCCGGATCGTTTTATATCATAATCTTTGGACCATTTTTTACTGAACTCATCTTCCGTCATTCCTCCGTCATAGCCTACTTGCATAGCATCACTTTTGTACTCAAAGTATTTGGGTGTGCAGATATCTTCCATGGGATATCCTCCTTCATTAAGGTGATTTTCGATCACATCGGTGAGCCATCTTATGGCGTCCTCAGTATCTACTGCATTCACTTCCCCTGCGGGTGGGACTATTTCAGTCAGAGTAACATTTGTTGTGTCCGGTTTGGTCAATGTTGAAGTTGGATTCGGTTTGTCCTGACATGCATATAAAAATATTACAATGCTGACGGCTGATAACAATGATTTCATTTTTTGCGGATATTTCATTTTTTATGACAGGTTGAATTATTCATACAAGCAAATTAAAAAATACAAAGACATAAAATGTGTGCATCTCATTTTTACTTTAATCATTCATTATTAAATAATCTTGAAGGACACTCCATCTATTGTTCATATTCAGGTTTCTTATATTTATAATGTTTGTTGCTCCTTTAATTGTCTACCCTGTTGACAGATTAATATATGCTTAATTGCTCACCAACTATACCTTGAAGATGGCTGTTAGCAAGTTCCTGATAAATTCATTATCGCCAACCTGCTGCACAAATAAATATGAAAGTTGAGAGATAAATAAAAGCTTAAATGATAAGTGTTTAAAACTGCCAAATTTGTAATAGAAGATAAGTATTAATAATAGCATTACAATCATAGTTGGGATTGCCATTTTAACCAACGTAATTCCCACCATGTTCCCATTATTTATGAAAATGGCTACTATTCCGAGCATTCTTGAGAGTGCCGGAGACAAGACAAAAAAAACAGATGCCATCAACCATTGAACGTGGCCAGATAGATTTTTCTTTTTTATGCTCAGTATCGCTAAACTTACACTTACAACAAACATACATACCAATACGAAGTCAAGTAATGTAACGAAATAAGCAATAGTCGGATTAAAAAAGCCATTTATATCAAGTGTTGTAACATTATCTATATTTTTTGGGATAATAGCAAATGCACTACCGGCTACTATTCCTGCTAAAATAATTCCAATTGTTCCAAGCGTTTTATGTCTTTGAATGCTTTGTTTACGGATAATTAAATACGGCTGTACTATAACCAGTACGTACCAGAGTGTTGCAGAAATGCCGTGCACATGTTGATGAAAAGTTGCATTAGCCAAATTAAAATAATAGCTATATGAAAATCCCAAAACTGAAATTACAAATGGTATTAACATCCAAAGATGGAAATGATTGTATTTCATGATTGATGCTTTTGAAATTGTTTCTGAATTTTCATTCTCGTTACTATTCATGAGCGGTTAATTTTATTCAAAAGTACACAGTAAGACTACGATAACAAAATTATGCAGCAACTTTTCCAAAATCTAATGTTTTCCTCTTAGCTCATTATTTTTTTACAACTCCAAGGTCGAAATCATAGTTGATAATTATTCTATCGGGTAAAAACTGATTAAACAACTCTATTTTTAGATCTTGTATTGAGCAACTTCTTTAATATTAATAAAGAAACTGACTTTGAATGAGATGGTATCAAATAATCACTTTTTTTGTACTTTTGAAGTCTGAAATTTTTTGAATTGTACGTCAACAAAAGTAATGTCAGGAGGACTATAATTATTTTAGTGCTTGTAATGCTGTTGGTATGGATACTGATGCCGATGCCCGGGCACAAACCATCATACAGCCGTGTACTATATAGCAGTGAAGGAGTTCTCCTCTCGGCTATAACATCTTCTGAGCAGCAGTGGTGTTTTCCGATGGATGAAGATATACCACAAAAACTGGCAACTTGCATCATCACTTATGAAGACGAATTCTTTCATTATCACCCCGGGGTTAATCCTGTAGCTGTCATTAAAGCCATAATATCCAACAGAAAAGCAGGTAGAAATACCCGCGGTGCCAGTACGATACCTATGCAGGTCATGCGAATGAAAAACAAAAATAGCAGACGGACAATAAGCAATAAAATTTTCGAAACTCTAAGCGCAGTCAAATATAGTTTTTTGACGAGAGATAAAAATATTCTCAGAGAATGGTGTGAAATAGCTCCTTTTGGCGGCAATACGGTAGGTATAAAAGCTGCTGCTTTGAGATATTTCGGTCGGTCTGTTGAAAAGCTCTCCTGGGCTGAATATGCACTTCTTGCCGTGTTGCCCAATGGCCCTTCATCCGCCAATCTTTCAAAAAACCGTCACGTGCTGAAGCAAAAAAGAGATTTTCTCCTCCATAAACTTCAGAAGAAAGGACATTTTGATAGTTCAGAACTGGAATTGTATCTTGGCGAAGATCTACCCACAGAGACCAAAGCTATCCCTCAGTATGCCTATCATGCTCTGATGTTTCTGGCCGGAAAGTACCCCTCTCAGTACATATTCCGAACTACAATGCCAGTCGACATACAATTGAAGACTTATGAAATTCTGATGCGTGAGTCGTCTTTTCTCAAGCCGGATGATATCAGAAACATAGCAGCAGTGGTCATAGATATAACCAATAATCAACTGATGGCATATCATGGAAATGCTCCGGACCACGCTTCTTCTTTTTCTTATGTGGATGTAGCTCAGGCTCCACGCAGTTATGGCAGTCTGCTCAAGCCGTTGCTGTATGCCCATGCTCTGGAGACAGCTCAGTTTTTGCCCAACGAAATGGTGGCGGATATCCCTACAGCCATTGGTGATTTTCAACCTGAAAACTTTGACAAAAAGTACAGAGGAGCAGTACCCTTTGAGGAAATGCTGATCCAGTCTCTCAATGTGCCTGCGGTCAGGGTGCTTAATACCGTAGGCCTTCAGGGATATTATGACCTGATCAGAACGCTGAATATCGATCACCTGGACAAGGGGCCTGACCATTATGGCCTTAGTATCATATTGGGTGGCGGAGAGTCTACTTTATGGGAATTATGCAGGATATATAAAGGTCTGGCACAAAACTATACGGGTATTTCGGACCCTTTCAGGCCAGTACAAGTCTTGATCGAAGAGCAACCCGCTACTAGACATCAATCCTTTTCTTTCTCCTCTTTTACAATGCAACACTTGATCATGGCTATGTCTGACCTCATACGTCCCAGAGAAGAAAAGTCATGGCAAATTTTTGGTACCGACCATAAAATAGCCTGGAAAACCGGGACAAGTTACGGTCATAAAGATGCATGGGCCATGGGTTTCAATGGCAAATATATGGTGGGTGTATGGATAGGCAACGAAGGGGGCGAAGGAAGATTTGATCTCACTGGTATTACCAAGGCAGCGCCTGTTATGTTTAAATTATTTAATGCACTCCCCAATAATCAGTGGTTCGGAAGACCCCCGACGTATGAAAAAAAGGAGATCATCACTATATGCGCGGAATCCGGTAAAATAGCAGGGCCTTTATGCAGCAAAAGGCAAAAAATTACATTGGATAAAACTTCATTTAAGTATCAACAATGCACATACCATCAGGAAGTCCTGATGAGTAAGGATGGTCTCAGCCTCTCACTTGATTGCATAGATAAATTAGCATATAAAGATACATTTTTAGTGCTCCCTTCGTATATGGAATATTATTACAGACAGGCCCATAATGATTATCGCATTATTCCGGCAAATGACCCGGATTGTTTGCCTGAAGGCACTGTCTGCAGGATTATCTACCCGCAAGAGGGTCTGAAAATTTTTCTTCCCAAACAGAATGCTGGCAAACAAAACGAACTGATAGCAAAAGCCTATCATCGAAACGAAGACGCAAAACTTTTCTGGTTTATAGATTCTGATTTCAAGACTTCTACTTCAAAATCTCCACATGATTGTCTGATCAAAATAACCCCTGGGCGGCACGTTCTTACAGTAACTGATCAATGGGGAAATAAGGACGAAATTCATTTTGAGATCATAAGTACAGACTAAGTATCCTGACTTATGGCCAAAAATAGTCTTATCTGGCCCAACGCTCATGCTAAATACAAATCTGTCAACCTTTTCAGAGTAAACGTACATCAAATTTCAGAATAAAATCATGTTTTGAATCTATTATCTTCAGGCAGGTTCATTTATTTTTTGTACTTTTATGCATTATTTCGCATGTACTATTTACTGGAATAATAATTTTCACCCGATTTTAAAATTGTAAACTCAAATATGCTATTCATATTCAGACGATATACATTTACTGTCTTAGTTCATATCCTTGGCTTCACCATTATCTCAGGTCAGGCAAATGTCAGGGTAGAAACGTCTGCTTCTGTTGACAGATATATGGAAAAATTTGTGTCCAATGGCAAAGCCAATGAAACTATTAAAGCATGGAGAATTCAGATAATAACTACTGATGACCGACGGGAGATGGAAAATGCAAAATCAACTTTTACTACTATGTATCCCGGTATGAATGTGGACTGGAAACACGTTCCTCCTTATTATCAGGTAAGGGTTGGCTATTTTGAAAACAAAAATAAATTAATGCCTTTTTTGCTGGAGCTGAAAAGAACTTTTCAGTCAGCTACCCCTGTGTATGACAATGTGAGTAAAAAAGCGCTCGTAAGCAACTGATCATCTAATGGCACAAAGAGCCCTTTCCAAAGATAAAACGTATGACTGGGTCACCCTTTCAGTCTATTTCAGCCTGGTTGTGGTGGGTTGGTTTATGGTATTTTCTACCTTGTACACTGACAGTAATCCTTATGCGTTTCTGGATATCAAAACTCCGCTCGGGGCACAAACTACGTGGGTGGTATTATCCATATTCGCCTTTGTCGTAGTGCTTACTATTGACTGGAAGTTTTGGAATGCGCTGGCTTTTCCCATCTATGGTTTTTTGATTTTTTTGCTGATACTTGTTTTGTTTTTAGGTAAAGAAATAAATGGAGCCAAGGCTTGGTTTAGATATGGTTTCTTTTCATTCCAACCAGCAGAATGGGCTAAATTTGGGACAGCGATAGCCGTCGCCAGTTATCTCAGTTTTTTTAAATCGACAGTGACGGATGTAAAAGTAATTTTTGTCTCGTTGTTATTGTTTTTGGGGCCGGCATTTCTGATATTGCTTCAGCCCGATTTCGGATCTTCGATAGTCTATTTGTCTTTTTTTATTTTATTGTATCGAAGAGGGCAGTCTCCGTGGGTGATCATATCAGGGGTTGGAGCAGCAGCAATCTTTATCCTTTCCCTCATTTACGGCCCGTTTCTGGTTACTGTTTTTTTGCTTTTTCTGGGATTTGGTGTTTTTATTTTTGATCTCGAAAGCCCTCGAAAAGCTACATCGATATTTTTACTTTTGCTGATAATTATGATATTTTTACTGTATCAGAATGAAAATATTTATGTCCTTATACCAGCAGGTGGAGCATTTATAGTATATCTATTTATGGAATTCAGGAAGAGAAATATTAAAATTATAAGCCTGATCTTACCGTTGATAGTAGCTGCATCGGCCTTCGGATATGCAGCCAGTTATGTTTTTGACAATTTTCTGAAACCCCATCAGCAGGAACGTATCAATGTATGGCTACGTCCTGAAAAATGTGATCCCAGAGGTTCTTTGTACAATATCCTTCAATCCAAAATGGCAATCGGTTCCGGGGGCCTGCAGGGTAAGGGGTTTCTGCAGGGAGAGATGACAAAACTTGATTATGTGCCTGAACAATCCACCGACTTTATTTTTACATCTATAGGCGAAGAACAGGGGTTTATTGGTATATTAGGGGTTATTATCCTTTTTACCATTCTACTCACCCGTTGTGTTATCATCGCTGAGAGGGCTAATCTGGAGTTTATAAGAAACTACGCTTATGCGGTCGGTGGTATACTATTTTTTCATTTTACTTTCAATATAGGTATGACCATGGGTTTGCTTCCAGTAGTGGGTATTCCACTTCCTTTCATCAGCAAAGGTGGTTCGTCACTTATTGCCTTTTCCATCATGGTAGCCGTTCTGATCAAAATGGATATGGCCAGATACAGATCCAATTAGCATGGTATTTAAAGTACAACATAAAGATAGCGGTAGTGCAGCCAGAGCGGGAACGATCACTACAGCGCACGGTGACATCAAAACACCTATATTCATGCCTGTGGGAACCCAAGGAACTGTCAAAGGTGTACATCAGCATGAGCTGGATGATATAATAAAAGCTCAGATCATCCTTGGCAATACTTATCATCTTTATTTGCGACCGGGAACTGACATTTTGCAAAAAGCCGGAGGGATACATAAATTTATACACTGGAATAAACCTATTCTTACCGATAGTGGTGGCTATCAGGTATATTCACTCAAAGGAATGAGAAAAATCACAGAAGAGGGTGTAAAATTTCAGTCTCATGTAGACGGATCTAAACATTTTTTCAGTCCGGAAACGGTAATGGATATACAGCGTATCATAGGAGCTGATATAATTATGGCCTTTGATGAGTGTACACATTACCCGTGTGAGTTCAAATATGCGAGAAATTCGATGTTGATGACACATCGGTGGCTAAAGAGATGTATCGATAGGATCAATACCACAAATCATGTGTATGATTATGCCCAAACTTTTTCACCCATTGTACAGGGAAGTACATTTCCAGATCTGAGAAAAGAATCGGCAGAATTTATATCTGAGCAAAATCAGGAAATGAATGCTATAGGTGGCTTGTCTGTCGGTGAGCCACACGATGATATGTATGCTATGACTGAGTTGGTTTGCGGGATATTGCCGTATGACAAACCGCGATATCTGATGGGTGTCGGTCTACCTGAAAATATCCTGGAGAGCATTGCTTTAGGCATAGATATGTTTGATTGTGTATTGCCGTCACGAAATGCAAGACACGGTATGATCTACACCAGAAATGGTCTGATCAATATAAAAAATGTCAAATGGCAGGACGACTTTTCGCCCATAGATGCTGATAGTGATGCACTTACAAGCAGAGTACATACCAAAGCGTATCTGAGACATCTCTTCAAAGTAGAGGAATTGCTGGCCGGACAGATAGCAACCATACAAAATCTAAGTTTTTACCTTTGGTTAGTTACAGAAAGCAGACGAAAAATAGAAGAAGGAACGTTTTATACATGGAAAAATGAAATGGTGAAATCTGTAAGCCAAAGATTGTAAAAAGCTGCTGATGAAAATTCTGGACTGGTATATCATTAAAAAATATCTAAGCACTTTCTTCTTCACGATGTTGCTCATAACAATGATTGCCGTATCGATCAACTATTTCGAATGGATCGATAAATTTGTAAACTCAAAGCTTTCTTTTCCGGAGATATTTGTTCAGTATTACCTGCACTTTATTCCTTACATCAATGGGTTGCTCTGGCCACTTTTTGCACTGCTTGCCGTTATTTTCTTTACATCAAAGATGGCCAATAACTCTGAGATCATAAGTATGCTTAGCGCCAAAGTGAGTTATGCCAGATTGATGCAGCCTTATATGATAGCAGCCGGTATTATCGCTGCTATGCTTTGGATAGGCAATAATTATGTCATACCCAGAAGCAATACCTATAAAAATGCTTTTGAGGTGAAGTACATCAAACCCAATCTGAAGTCCACACTCAATCACAATATTCATTTCTGGATTTCCAAGGAAGAAAAAGTATATATCCGAAGTTACTCAAGTACGGACAGTACAGGAAGAACATTCAGGATTGAAAGATTTAAGGATAATCAGCTGGTGTATACTATCAAAGCAAACAGAATTGTATTTATCGGATCGCCCAATAAATGGAAACTTGAAGGATATGAAGAAAGAACATTTGGAGAGCTGTATGAAACTCTCATTTCGAAGCCCAATGATTTTATCGATACTTCTTTTAATTTTGTTCCCGATGATTTTACCAGATATGCCAATCAAATGGAGCTGATGACATCCACTGAATTGAGAGATTTTTTGACCTATGAGCAGGATAAAGGCCTTGATTCGGGCAAAAAGTATAAAATAGAACTGTACAGAAGGTCTGCAGACCCTTTTACTATATTCATTCTCACTTTGATAGGTGTTGCCGTCGCTTCGAGGAAAGTTAGGGGAGGTATGGGGTTTCATATTGCAGCAGGCGTAATCATGGGGGCTACTTTTGTCATTTTATCAAAATTCAGCACTACCTTTTCTACCAATCTGAATCTGAGTCCGTTGATAGGGGCATGGATTCCCAATATAATTTTTTCTATTGTCGCCTGGTATCTTGTAAAAACTGCCCAGAAATAATAGAAATACTCAAACCTACTTTTCTCGGGGCTCTCGTTTATAAAAGGAAAAACCACCCTCCGTTTTTAATTTTTTGATATCTTTTATTGTGTCCAGGTCTGTATAATTCACTTTGGTTACAAAATAGACCACTTTGTCAATTTCTCCACGCAGGAGCCAATTCATATCTTTTCTGTTCGGATTGGGTTGGGGTTTTGTTTTTGAGTAAAAGTATTGCGCATAACTCTTAAATCCCGCTGTTTCGACATAAACGTCTTTATTTTCCAATGATTTATAAAAATTAATGGCAGGGCCTTGAGTAAATTTTTCTATAATTGGCAATACAAAAATAGACATCAGCAATAATGTCGCACCGATCGTAAATGATGCGGAAAATAATGCTTTAAGTGCTCTTTTAGTCACAAAAAAATAAAAAGAAACAATGATACCCACTAGAAAAAAAACACCAATAGCGGATTCATAACCGGTCAGGGAAACCGAAGTAAGCAAAGATTGGACGGCAAATTCATCCCTGATGTAAGGAACTATCAAATGGACCCGATCTAATAAAAACAGTATGGAAGTCAACACAAAAAACCAAACAAAGCCCATTAATCCCAATAAATATAAAACGTATTTTTTTAAAGCGGTACGATTCAGATGAACTTCATATACATACGATGCTGCCAAAAAGGTGAGTGGCAGGT
>JAYTNJ010000067.1:0-5987 GCA_043748345.1 Saprospiraceae bacterium | reverse complement strand
AAAAAGTAACAAAAAAAGAAAAGAAACATATAATAATAAATAATAATATATTTATTATAAATTAAGATTAAACTGTCCGAACATTGGGGGTAACTATATGGCTTCTTAAAACCCAAATAAATACTAAAAATATGAATGCATCATCCATTTTTTCTTTTGGTAATACTTTTGTCTTGCTTGGTTGGATACTTTTGATTCTCCTGCCTAACTGGAAATATACACAAGGGATCATTTTACATGGCATTATTGTGGTTTTTGCTGTGTTATACACCTATATGTTTGGTAAAGATATCGGAAGTTTCGACCCCAATAGTTTCAGCACGCTGGCCAACGTAAAAGCGCTGTTTCAAAATGATGATGCCGTAGCGGCGGGTTGGTTGCATTATTTAGCTTTTGATTTGTTTGTCGGTGCATACATCGTCAGGATTTCACAAAAACTCGGCATTTCACGATGGATATATACCCTGATACTGCCTTTTACTTTTATGTTCGGACCGGTGGGTTATCTTTTATTTTTTATTATCAAAACAGCTAAAACAAAAAGCATTGCAGACATTCATTAATGATATATTCCTAAGGAACAGAGTTCTCGCTTACATGGGAACGGGATTTTTAGCCATTGCTTTACTCCTGAGTTTGTACGCTATGGTCAATCCGGTGCAGGTATTGGGCATCAACTCCATGATAAAACCCATCAAGTTTTGTATCAGTACCTGGGCCTATGCCTGGACTATGGCTTATTTACTTTTTTATGTGAATAATCAAATAAAAGTAAAATGGTATTCTATTTTGGCTTCAACTGTCATGATATTTGAGAATGGAGTTATTATTGTTCAGGCATTCCGTGGCAAGATTTCGCATTTCAATCAATCGGAGTTGATAGGTGGTATCCTGTATGCTTTGATGGGCGTGATGATCGTATGGCTTACTACAGCAACGCTGATTATCTCCCTGAGATTTATTTTCCAAAAGACATATTCTGTCAGCAGTCCTTTTGCCCTTTCCATCAAGATAGGATTGATGATGTTTGTCATTTTTAGCTATTTGGGAGGCTATATGAGTGCGATCAATACACATAATGTAGGCGGTGAGATAGGTCAGGCCGGACTACCGTTGCTCAATTGGAGCACTCTTTTTGGAGATGTCAGGGTAGCTCATTTTTTTGGTATCCACTCTTTACAGGCTATTCCGCTTCTTGGCTATGTTATATCAACGCGTATACACGAAGAATCAAAAGCTACAACTTATATTTGGGCGGGGGCACTACTCTATTTTAGTTTTATTTGTTTCACACTGTATCAGGCATTACATGGAGTGCCATTCATCAGTTTGGGTTAAAGGTATTTAGAGATGCACTTTTAATATGGAATTAGTAAGAATTTATGTTTTCGGATTACTAACTCTTTTCAGTGCATGTAATAATAAAAGTGAGTTTATAATTACTATTAAAGCAAACAACACAAACTATGATACTTTATTCATTCAAGAATTAATTAGCGGCCGGACAATGGCAAAAGTTCCATTGAATAGCTTGAATAAAAATTATACATTTAACATTGATGAAACAAAACTTGCCTTGCTTTCTCTAAGTGGTACGGAGTCTACTTATATGGCAATAATCAGGCCGGGTGTAAAAAAAATAATTATAATTGACTCAACTTTTATAAAAACAAAGAAATCGATCCCGGACTCATTAATTAATTATTTTGCATCATCAACCAATCAATTACTTTCAGAATATTCCGACTTCATTTTTACAAAAGATAATCCTGAGAAAGTTAAATTTATATTCGACAGTTTGGTTCAAGTAAGAAATAAGATTTTAAATACATATAAATCACAATTAACCGCTGACGAATTTGGTATCCTCGAATATCAAAATAGGGCACGCGCTAATTCTTTTCTTTTTTACTTCGGTCGAATTCTTAAAAAATACACCCCTGACAATAAATTTTTTGACTTCATTAATAATATTGACAATGAAAACATTTATTCGAAGTCACTTCCTGATAACTTACTGTATAAGTATGAAATTCAAATACTGAGAGAAAGAGATACCATTGAAAATGTGGATGTTTTTATAAAATTTATCGAAGAAAAGACAAAATCTAAAAACTTACAGGACTATTTAAAAGCCATTTATCTTAAAAGTGTTATTGAAAGCCCGTCCTATTGGAGACGCCATGAAAAATTATTTACTATAAATACGATTAATGATGCTTTACAAAGAGAATCTGACAATGAATACACTTATCTGATCAAAAGTGCGTCGAATTCGTTGTATGCTTCACAGAAAGGCGTTAAAGGTTACGATTTTAACGCCTTCAAATCTAACGGGACTAAATTTAATTTATCGGACTTAAAAGGCAAAATGGTAATCATGGACATATGGGCTACATGGTGTGGACCATGTATAAGCCAACGACCATTCATTATAGAATTAGCAAAAAAGTATAAAGACTCCCCGGATGTAATATTTCTCTTAGTTTCAGTTGACAAATCTGTTGAAAACTGGAAAAAATATGTTTTACAGACCAATGGGAATCAATATGGAATTGAAGTGAATATACCTGACGGAATGAATGGAGAATTCGGTGACAAATATCTGATAAAAGCAATACCTAAGTATTTTCTGATCGACAACGATGGAATTATAGTTGATTCGAATTTACCCGAACCTTCATTAGGAATGGAACAGATGATAGAAAGTTTAAGCCATAAATTTATTAGGTAATGATTTCATGGTATACCTAAAATTCTATAAAAATTATGGGTGGATTTCCTTAAATTTAAGTCTATCAACAATTCACCTAAAATAATTTAACAAATAATTAACGCATCTCCTAATGAATTAGTTTATCTACTAACTAATTAGTAGTATCTTTGTATTAAAATATTCAGAGATGGTAAAATTAGCCAAACGGGAAGAACAGATCATGCAAGTCTATTGGGATCTAAACAAAGCTTTTATCAGAGATATCATACCGTATCTCCCTGATCCGAAGCCACATTACAATAGTGTGGCAACCATAGTTAAGATACTCGAAGACAAAGGTTTTCTTGATCATGAGACTATCGTCAATATGCATTGTTATTTTCCGGTGATAAGCCGGGAAGAATATCAGCAATTTGCTATGAAAGATATCGTAAGCCAGTATTTTGACAATTCTTATCCAAGAATGCTTGCTTTTTTTGCAAAAGAGCAGAACTTATCTGAAGGAGAGCTTGATGAAATTATTAAACTCATTAAAAAAGAAAACCAATGATACCTTACATTATATATGCTTCCATTATTCTTGCCGCTTTTCTTTTATTTTATAAAGCTCTATTGCAGAACGAAACTTTCTTTAAACTCAACAGATTTGTTTTGCTGGCATGTATGGTACTTACCTTTATTATTCCACTGATCCCTGTCCCTCAGGAGTTTTCATTCAGAAAGACACCGATGGCCACAACTCTACCCGAAATAAAAGTTAATGTAGCGCCCAATGCATCAACCATAAGTCAAACAAATTCAAATCTACCTGCATTGACGAAAGATGCAGGACCATCTATCAACACAGGGCAAATGTTGCTATGGCTGATCTACCTGTATTGGTTTGGTGTGATCATATTCGGGCTCAATTTTTTGATGCAACTGGCCATCCTGTTTTACAAAGCTTACTCAAGATCGCCTATCCTGGATGGCAAATTCAGGATAGTGGAGGTATCCGGCGATAAGGCTCCATGTTCATTTGCCAATAGTATCTTTATCAATCCTGAAAAATACGATTGGGAAACATATAACCAGGTGTTACTGCACGAGAAGATACACATTGAAGAGAAACATACTTTGGACCTATTGCTTACAGAAATAATGCTCATTTTTCAGTGGTTTAATCCCTTTGCCTGGCAGTGGCGCAAAGACCTGGAAATCAATCTTGAATTTTTTACCGATGCACGTATGCTGCTGATGAATGATGTACAAAAAGAAGAATATCAAATGAGCCTGCTCCGTGTAGCGGCCCCTCATTTTCCGTTAAGTCTTACCACCAATTATAATCAATCACTCCTTAAAAAAAGATTAGTCATGATGAATTCAAAAAAATCAAATGTACACACCACCTGGAAATATTTTTTCCTTTTACCTATGATCGTATTGTTCGTATGCTTGTTTAATGAACCTTTTGCCCAAAGTAAAGGCAAGGTGTCAGGTACAAAAATCAGTGCAGGCAATACAGATGATCGCGGCATGCAGACCACCGGATATTGGTTTGCTACGATAAAAAATGACAAAATAAATATCCAGTTTAAAAACGACGATGATGAAGAAAGTAACAATTCAAGTGGAACCACATTTCTTGCCAGTGAATTGGGTATATTACCTCAGGATAAACAAGGGGCATTTTCCGTCAAAAGAGAAGCAGGTACTATGGAGTTTACAGGAAAATTTGAAGGTAATAAGGGTATGGGAAATTATAAGTTCTTACCTAATAAAAACTATATGGATGCTATGCAGAAAGAAGGCATTGAACTGAAACAAGATGATGATATGTTGGTCTTCTTTATGATAAATATCAAGGAGTCTTATGTTCAAATGCTCAAAAAGAATGGTTTCAAAAAATTGGACAAAGACGATCTGATACCTCTTGCTGCATTAAACATTGACGAAACCTATATCAGCTCCATCAGGTCAGCAGGGTTAAATGATCTCAATCCGGGAGATTTGATTCCACTTAAGTCCATGAATATTGATAAAAAATACATTGAAGAAATTCGCAACGCAGGGTATAAAGATGTCAGTGCTGACAAACTGATATCCTTAAAATCTATGGATATAGATGGAAAATATATAGCTGATTATCGATCGGCGACAAAAAATTATGAAAAGGCAGCTATTAAGTACAGGACAGATGATATTACGAGCGACAATGTCAATAACAGGACCAACAGTGGCATCGAAAATGATGAAGATGACATCATTGCTTTCAAATCCATGGACATAGATAAAACCTATATCAATTCGATCAAAGAAAGTGGATATGACAACGTTACCAATAGTGACCTGATAGCCATAAAATCTATGGATATAACACCAGAATATATTAAGAGCGTAAAAAATGCAGGATATCCCAATATCGAAATAAGTGACCTCATCGCTGTAAAATCTCTCAATCTGACCCCGGAATACATCAAAAGCTTAAAAAATGCTGGTTACCCCAATATCGAAATCGGAGACATGATCGCTATGAGCTCTCTCGGAGTAAATGCAGAATATATCAACAGCTATAAAAATGCAGGATATGGCCAGATAAATGTCAATGATATGATTGCCTTAAAATCATTAAATGTAACATCTGAACTCATACAGCAGTACAAAGAACTTGGATTTAAAGACATTAACATCCATGATGTTATTACTGCTAAATCTACGGGCACCACCCCTGCTTTCATAAAATCCATGAGAGAAAAAGGCCACAATCTTAAAAGTCTTGAAAAGTATATAGCTTTGAAGACGGTCATCGAAAACTAAGATTCATTTTTAACTTTCATTATTTAGCGAAAAAAATAAAGCAACAGTCTTACATTGTTGCTTTATTTTTTAAATTTAATTCACTAATCTTGATGTCATTGATTCGAAGAAATACCACTGAGCAATCAAAGTGTAAAAGAAGTTAAATAAAACAGGCTTTAAACAATATTACTACCTTATATGAAATCCATACAAATATTTGTGTGTATAACAAATTGCACAAAAGTAAAAACTGCACTACTATTATAATGAAACTCAGTCAAATTTAAAATAGAAAAAATATGGTTACTTGTGAAGATAATAATCTAAATTTAAGACGGAATATCAAAATTTGGTGCACAATAAAAAGAGAGTGGCCGTTCCGGTACGCGGAGCGATTTAGCGGAACTAGCCTTTTTTGTTTACTTTTTTTGGCAATGCAAAAAAGTAAATGCCGGTCGCGGCACGAGCGACAAAGCCAGAGTATAAGTACTAA
>JAYTNJ010000066.1:0-5948 GCA_043748345.1 Saprospiraceae bacterium | reverse complement strand
AGTTCTTTTAAATTTGAATATTTTGCTTCTGACATGATTTGATAGCATTCATTTTTTCAAAGCTCAAAACTAAAATAATTCCAATTGTTTTGGAAGGTTATTTTGTTCTTTTGGTTTTTTTCCATGAAAAAATTCCAGCCTTCCAAATTGTGCATCCGTGATCTCAAAGACTATGATGTGGCCAAGGGGCGGCAGTTGATTTTTAACTCTCTTTTTATGCACATCTGCATTTTCTCTGGAGCTGCAATGGCGGGCATACATGCTGTATTGTATCATGGAAAAACCGTCTTCCATCAGGAATTTACGGAATTTCGAATAATTTTTACGGTCCTTTTTGGTCTCCGTAGGTAAATCAAAGTGTACAAATACCCACATGATCTGATATTTATTTAAGCGGTTCAGCACAATAAATCGGGATATATAATTTTTCTCGCAGTTCCTTGGTAACATTTGACCAGACTGGCCGTGGTTCTTTGGGCACCCACCATCAATGGACTCATTTTTCCTTCCATACTGATATCCATAGCAGGTATTTGCAAAAGATAGGCTTTGTCTTCTTTGGTAAGTTCATCTCCTATATCTTTTTTACCAACCAAATAATCAATCACCATTTTATCCACTATAGGTCTGAATGGCTCCATAATATCGTCCGCCAGACAAAAGGCATTGTATTTATTGGTATGATGGATGCCCATCACCGGAAGACAGCCACTGCCCACCAGATTTCTCGCAATTACAGCCCTTAGTATGGCATAGCCATAGTTGAACAGGTGATTTGGACTACCCATATCCCGGCCACGGGTTACTCCATAGTCTTTCAGTATATAATTCCAGTAAATGGCAGCTGCCTGACCTTCATAATTTTCAGGGTCGCCACTATTGATCCTGGGTATCATTTTGTCCAGATGCATGGTTTTACAGCCCAAATGTCGAAGTAGATAAGCCTGATTTTGAATTTTTGTGGTTACCGTTTGTTTCCATAGCTGTTTTTTGAGTGGTTCGCTGGCTTCGATCTGATGTCTGACTCTTTCAGAATAAGTATCATTGGCAACAATGGGTAGGCTCATGGATACAGGGATATGGCTTGACCCACACCAGATAATGACGGCATTGTTTTCCTGCAAAGATGTAATCACTGTTTGGGTAAATGTCACCTGAGGATGGTCAGCTATGACGATGCCTATATCTTCAATCGGAATAGTATGAGTGGAAGTATCATCTTCTCCAGATTTTTTAATACAGAGCTGCTTATTTTTTACCGAAAGATAAGCAGGATTTCCAAAATAAATGGTGCGTTTTATCAAAGTTATAGTATTTAATATAGATATATCAAATACTTTGCCGAATAAATTTATTTCTTTTTTTGTTTTTCAATTTTTTGTAACTCTTCAATATCTGCTTGATCTTTGGTCCTGCCTGTGGTCATTTTCATCAATACCAAATCATTATAATGCACGAAAGGAAGGTGGAGATCATCGAAAGTCATAAATACTACTTTAGAATAGGCACTGATAAAATCCACCTGACTGACTTTTGTCAAAAAGTCAATTTTCTGTGGTACAGTTCCCATACTGAATACAGTAGCTTCTTTAAAATTCATATTATCGATATGTTCTAAATCATCATTGTCGAATCCCAAATTTCTAAGAGTATCCATTAAAGCGGCTTTATTTTGCTCTGATGGATCTACCCACAGGTCAAGATCTCCTGTAGTACGCGTGTATCCATATGCGATCACTGCATATCCGCCGATTAGCAGGAATCGTACATTGCATGACATTAATGCTTTCAATACCAGTATGTGTTCAGGATAAAAAAGGTTCATAGTTCTAATTTTCTGATGGTTAATTTACCAGGGAACCCTTCACTCACTTCTCTTTCCCCAAACACTCTTTTGATGAGTCCCAATGTTTGTTCCAGACGTTCTTTCATAGTCAATCCTGCATTGTACAATGCTTCAGAAGCAGATTGTTCTTCATGATCTTTATAAAAAGTAAGTTTGGGATTTGTTTGATACAATTCAGCAGGTTCGGATGCTATATTGCTTTGATCTATAGTTTTCGCCTTCTCATCTTGTTTTTCAGACTTTGGTTTATATATTTTGATGTTTCCTAGACGGTCAACTTGAATCTTCCAGCAAACTTCTTTAATCATTACTCCATCAAAAGATTTTTGATTTTTTGATTGTGGGCTACCAATACCTAACTCATTTTGAATTGAATATTTTAACCCTATTTTTGCTTGATCTTTAAAAGTAATATTGAATATTAAATCTGCAATACTACAATTAATGAAATTCAAAGTTGTCCCACTTCCATCCGTGAATTTGTATATTTTATTCGATTGTTCGATTGTTAAATTTTTAAAATCGACTAATCCAGGATTTTCTATTTCTTCACCCCTTGGAACATATACAAGATCATTTGGAGACAAATGGAATAACAACTGATTCCCTTTTTCATCAATTTCAGGTACTGAATTTAACCCTTGTTTTTGTCTTTCTATAACAATGTTTAATGGTACGGTTTCAAAATTTCTTTTTCCTTTTTCATCTACATATATCGCAAAAAAAAGATTGGTTCCCTTTGCTGCTTCTACATATTTATCTTTTTTATTGCCTTGATAGCCAACGGCAAACCTTTTGCCAGCTTCATATATTCTGACTTTATATATAGGTTTATGTCTTATGCCTTCATTTAAAGATACTATATTTTTATTCATTTCTTCTATACCTTCCGGACTGAATGCCAAAACCTGAGGTGGAATTGCTGTGCCATTGTCGTCTGATTTATTTTTGTAATTTTTTAAATGATTTAACAGAATTTTTTGAATGGCCGAATCCGTGATACTAGTTTTAATTTTTTCATCAGTAAAGCCGTCGTCCAAAGCTACTCTACTTGCAGTGCCATTTACCCATTCATAGACATTTATGTTGTCTACAATTTTATCATTGATGGTCAATGGGTTTTCTTTGAAGTATTTTTTTACCGCTTTGATGTCAGTTTTACTTTCTTCAATCTTTTCTTTGATCAGTTTTCTAATGGATGGATCAATGATAAGTTCCCAATTATCGATTGAATTGTTTATGCTGACACTTTTACCATAATTAGCTTTTACATTTACCTTTCCGTATACGGTTTCCTTGTGTAAAGGTTTTCTAATTGCCCAATTTTCACCTTTAGTTTGTTTCTCTAATACTTTTTTACCATCAACGAATTTCTGGAAGTAGTTTACCGATTTATTGATTACTCTAAGGTTTTGTTTAAAACTTACGACCACTTTTTCCAATATTTCTCTCGCGTCTTGGGTGATTGTATCCCAAGGTTTGTAATATTGCCATTTGTAATTGCCATTAGCATCCGGTTTAGTCTTATAGCACACAACTCTTTTTAAATCTTCTCTGCTATTTTGCCGTTCCTTTTTATTCTTATCTAATCCTGATTGGTTATTGAGGTAGTTTATGTGATTTCTGGTGGTGCATGCTATCACTAATGCATCCATCGCATGATGTCGGTGATCTATCCTTTTCAGTTGAAAACCTTTTCTTAAATTTTCAGGAACTGTAGGCAAATATTTTTGATGAGTATTATTGAAATAGGTATAATTATTTGAATTTGTAAGTTGATTTAATCTTTCAAAACGAGGTAACATCAGATCATTCCAAACATCATTGATACCCCAATCCAGTTTTAAGACACTTGTGATAGTTCCATTAGTTGCCAATACATTTTTTGAAGTTACCCCTTCATCATCTTTTTCTTCTCTGACGACCTTTGACAACAGATTCTTTACTACTTTACTGATGTATCGAGTATCATTTAGCTGTCTTTCTATCATTTTTTCAGGAACTTCCTCGAGCAATAATTTTTTAGCTTTGGGTTTGTTATTAGCATAATGAGTTTCTATAAACTTCCTGTATTCTTCCTCATCAAATATTTTTACAGTTTTACCATTAGTTGATAATTCGGTGACAATGGTGCTTCCTTGATTTTTGATAAATTCTAACCCAAATTGATTATCTTTATAAGGCCTGGCATTTACGACACTTTCACATATTACTTTATTGCTAAAGCTATCATCAAAATATATGCTTTGAGGTATGATATGTTCTATCTGATATTCTGTTGTAAAAAGCTTGCTCAGTGGTATAATCTGTCCCGTATATGGCGAACGATATTTTTGCTCCAGCCATAACCGATATCTAAGTATTTCATTTCTTGATGGGTTGGCCGATTTAGTAATCTTTGTCACATCATCTGGTAGATCTATTCCGCTTTTCAAAATACCATCTTCAAATATTTTGAATGCTTCCTGCTGATATGGAGATTGAGGATTGATTTTATCTACTTTATCTATTTCGGTGGTGTAAGTAGCAAATTCTCCTAACATGACTCGTATACGTTGATTAGTATTTTCGTTTTGAATGTTATTTTCTGTTATTGCTTTACGATCAGCAGCGTTATTTTTCATTTCTCTTCCAAGTTCAATATGTATCTCACTGAAAAAATCCTTTGCACTTTCACCATATTGTGTCCAAATATCTTTTACCACCCTTAATGTCTCGGTAATAATTTGTTCTACTATTGGATTTCGTAAACTATGTTGTTTATATTTTTTTAAATACAAATCCAAATCGTCTGGAGTAAGCCATTTTTCTGTGTCGTTAGTTTCAGAATGAATTTGATATACTAAATAAGTAGCAATCTCTTTTCTTAACCCTTTATACGCACTTATATCATCCTCCAGCGAGAGTAATTTTTCTTTTATTTCGCTTTTTACGTTTTCTCGTTGATTGATTTTTACAATGACGGCTTCCTTATTTTTTTGATACAATGGTATATTTTTTATAATAGGATTTTCATCCCAATATGTTCCTAACCTCATCAACGGCAAGAGTTTTTTTATAACTTTTTCGCTGTAACTGCCATATTCACTTTTTATAAGCGGATATTTTTTAAAATTATCCACAAATTGCTCATTATTTACATTCGTTTTGTTTGCTTTATTGTATTTTGAAATGTATGTTTCTAATGCTTTTTTAATCTCATCTTTATCACGAACCGAAAAAAGAATATGCCACAGAATTATCTCATTTTCCTGAGTTAAAAAATGATCCGGTACATTTTCAACTTTATTCAACCTATTTGAAATTTGGTTACGCGTTTCATTGCAGGGATAGGTTTTTTCATTTTCATCTACATAATTCCATCGATATTGAGCTATTGCCTCAGTCAAGGCTTTGCCCTTCAGTTTTTGTGGTTCTAAAATGTATATGAGAAAAGTATTCTGATCAATATCCTTTCTTTCATTTAGGAATTCATATAGACTTTCGAGATGCTTTTCTGACATTAAGAATCTATTTGTAACATCAATGTCAAAAGGATCGTTCCTTTTATAAATCTTAACATTGCTAATCCATTGCCAAAGTCTAAACTCCTGATATAATGGATGGCTTCTTGAAATACATTTTAAATGACTTGTTTTTTCTTCCCCATTTTGTATAAATTTTCTGATTTCTAATGGACAATCTGAGATCTCTGATTTTTTGCTTTTTAATGGTCTTTGGTAAAAAATTATGTCATTTACAAATAAGTATTTAAATCCCTGTCGTAGTATATTTTTTTTGTGAGACTCATTATTCTCATATAATGAATTGCAACAATCTTCATAATATCGCTTATCTCTTAATTCTGAATGAAAACCAATTTGGGTTTCCAATATTTTCATAAGTTCTTCCTTGTAAAAATTGCGCTCTATAGTTCGGACTAATTTACCTTTGATTTTTTGATTTGGATTTTGCAATAAAGTATCGTAAATAAATTCACCCACATATTTTTGTGAAATATTTATATCATTTTCTGTTTTCTTTTTGAGTAAATTCCAATCATCTTCTTTTGGAGCCCTAAAACTCCTTTTTTCTTTTCCATCTTTATCAGATTTTATACTTC
>JAYTNJ010000065.1:0-10663 GCA_043748345.1 Saprospiraceae bacterium | reverse complement strand
GATGCAATGGATATATAAATTAAAATGGCACCCAATGCCTCAACCATGAGAGTCAGGGCAATAATTTTGAACAAAGTGGAAAACGTATTTTTATTATCCATTTCTTTGATCATATCACTTACCATCATCCTGTTACGAAATGTAGTAGATGATTTAAAAATTAATGCAAATACGTTTGTAACTGTTAATACCCCTAAACCGCCTAACTGTATGAGAATAACAATAACGGTTTGCCCAAAAAAAGTAAAATCTTTACCCGTATCCAAGATTGCAAGGCCCGTGACAGTGACGGCACTTGTCGATGTGAATAGTGCTTGAATGAATGTTACATTTTTATTAGCGGCAGCAGGCAACATCAGACAGAAAGTACCAAAAAGTATTAAGAAAATAAAACTCAGTATAAATAACAGGGAAGGATGTATGTCAGAATTGCCTAAACTGGCTATTTTGAAAGAAATGCCCATAAACCCAATAAAAACTGCAAGAAACAACCGAAATCCATCTACATCAATGTTTCCATTGAATGAACTAAAAATCCAGATTAATGAGATGACAAAATAGCAAAGTGAAACCAGAAAAAATAAAATTCGAGCTATTTTTATATAAATATTTTTGGTTGTAAGATAGAGATAAAGGCTCATCAGTACGGATAATATACTGAATATCAGGTTCAATGGTTTGTAAAACAGATTGAATGCGATTAATTGTACTTGGGTTAAACCAGCTTCCAGAATTTGACCAGAAATGATTATGATTGCAATAAAAAATATAATGTTTGCAGTTAATTTGAAGTATTTATTACCTAAATTACAAAAAACATTGATAAAGTTATTTGACGGTTTAACTTTCAAAATTTAAGATTACTCTTTTTCTTTCTAAAAAAAATCAAAGGTAGATACATTAATAATATTTTCATGACTTATTCCAATTTTTTATCCAATTTTTTAAAGCTGAAGTGTTTAAACCAGCTTGATTGATTTTAAATAAAAATGGAATGGTTGTCAGCAGTACAATGGCTAAAACAATATATCCAAGATGGCTGCTTACATCAATATCATAGTGAGTAAGTAAATAATCATTTAAAAAGTATCCGGAAGATATCAAAGATACCGACCAAATTAGACAGCCGAATATATTATAAAACATAAATTTATTAAAATTCATAACAACTATCCCTGCAACTATAGGAGCAAAAGTCCTGACAAACGGAATAAATCGGGCTATAAAAATAGTTATGTTTCCATGTTTTTCAAAATATAATTTCGTATTTTCAAGGTACTTATGCTTAAAGAAAAGTGTATCTTTTTTGTTGTAAAGTTTTGTACCGCTTTTTTTACCAAAGTAGTACCCAAACATATTACCTGCAATCCCTGAAAATGTTATCAGCAAAATTACTATCATCAGACCAGAGTAATTATCCTGATTTGGAAGGATATCATGAATAAGTTTGTTGCTATATACTCCGGTAACAAAAAGAAGCGAATCTCCCGGCAGAAAAAATCCTGCAAATAATCCCGTTTCTGCAAATACAATAAACATAATTAACAAAATCCCCCCATTCTCAACATACCATTGAGGTTGCAATAATTCACTGAAGTGTAATAAACTAAAATATAGCATCCTTAAATTTAACTTAATTTGGAAAAAGTGTTAGCAAATTTGATTTTGGACAAAAATAGTGGTAAATCACTGAATATCCAATTTACAACATTGGTTTCTTTTATCTGTTTATTTTTTTATTTGGCATTCTCTGAATGCCTGTTTTAGAATATCAGATGGAATTCGCATGAAAATAACCATTGAGGTTTGTGCCCGCCTGAACACGTTAGTCGGGCAGGTACCACAAAGATGGTTCAAGCTCATTTCATGTATAAAATTAACGCTAAAATGTTTTGATTAAAAATCATTCCCTAAATATTTATGGGTATTTACTTGGTTGAAAAAAAAGTCAAGCGTTTGACCACTTAAAAAGTAGTTGTACTGAAAATATATTTCAAAGTTTTACATCTCAAGCCTGTATACCTCAGGCAATTCTTCATTACTTCTGAAATTAACTCCTAAATCCTTGACCAGACCGTTTTTAATTGAATATACCCATCCATGGATCCATAGGTCTTGTCCTTTATTCCAGGCAGCCTGTACAATAGATGTTTTGGCCAGGTCCATGACTTGTTCTATTACATTGAGCTCTACAAACCGGTCAAATTTTTGCTTTTCATCGATTATTCCATCAAGTTCTTTCTGATGAAATCGATATACATCTTTTATATGGCGTATCCAGTTATCTATAATACCAATATTTGCGTTTCCCATAGCCGCTTTTACACCCCCACACCCATAGTGTCCACAAACTATAATATGTCGGACTTTCAGAATATTTACAGCAAAGTCAACCACACTTAACATATTCATATCATTGTGTATAACCATATTGGCTATATTTCGGTGGACAAACACTTCCCCGGGTTGTGTTCCTGTGATTTCATTGGCAGGAACCCGACTGTCAGAACAGCCTATCCAAAGCAAAGGAGGAGATTGCCCTTCCGAAAGACGAGTAAAAAAATCAGGGTCCTTCTCAGTTTTTTCAGCCACCCACTTTCTGTTATTATCTATTAATTGCTGATAAAAGTCACTCATGTCTTACATTTAGCTATTGATTTTGAATATAATGTTTTGTAGTTTTCATAAAATATTTTGGTTTTTATGGGCCTCCTAATCACTAACAGTACCATCGATACTCATCTACAATTCGAAATTATTTTCTTTTTTGAAATTAGAGAATTTGAATGGCCTTTTTTTTATTACATTAAAGAAAATGTAATAAATTTTTCTAACATTGTAAAATTCAGCTTTCTGATTTTCAAGAGTAAAAATATCTAATTTCGAACATAGTAATATGCATTAATGTTTATGGCATTCATGATAAAAAATTGATAATGTAAGTATCTCTGACTTTTATTAATAATTTCTTTCTTAAAGACTTTCTTGATATCTTTCGTTAAGGAAAGTTTAATTTACAAGGTATTTTGCAATATTTAGTTGAAAAAAATCTATCTTTGAAGAATGAAAGCTTTAGTAGCAAAGATTTTGATTGCACTCTGCTTGTTTTCCTTTACACCTTTAAAGGAACTCGTTAAAATTCCTGTGCTGTTTGTACATTATTATCATCATATCCAAGAGTCCCCTGGAATGACAATAGCACAATTTTTTGATATGCATTATATGCACGCGATAGTGTTTGATGAAGATTACGAACAAGATATGCAATTACCATTCAAAGTAGTGGATTTTGCATCATTGCCTGTTTTTGTTATACAGGAGATAAAAGCAATAGATCTTATTAATTCCTTGACTTCCTTTATACTGGAAAATAAACTAAATACTTCTTATCGATTTAATCTTTCAGATGCCAAACTCGACGGTATCTTCCATCCTCCCCGTTTAGCATAATAATCCTTTTTAATTGGTTTAGTTAGTTTGATTTGGAGTAGCTTAAGTTACATCATGCGCTTATTGTATTGGCGTCAATAGACTGAAGTGAGCAAGAAAGAGCGGACATTGGACTATTCACCATAACGAGGCTGCAAGGTGATGCGGTCTACTTAAACAAATTACCTAATGTATTGCTGCTTTTGATTAGAGTAGCGATATAATTCTATCATATAAATAAATTTTCTAATTATGCTAAACAGTATAATAGCTTATTCTATAAAAAATAAGCTCATCATAGGTTTGATGACGGTAGCATTGATTGCAATCGGCGCTTATGAAGCCACCAAATTACCTATTGATGCGGTCCCCGATATTACAAATAATCAGGTACTCGTCATCACACAAGCTCCATCATTCGGAGCCACAGATATTGAACGATTGGTTACTTTTCCTATAGAACAAGCCAATTCCAACATCTCAGGGCTCAAAGAAATCAGGAGCTTTTCCAGATTTGGACTATCTTTGGTTACCATAGTTTTTGATGATAATATAGATGTGTATTGGGCAAGGCAGCAAGTGGCAGAAAGACTGCAAAAAGTCCAGACAGAAATTCCACCGGGAATCGGCATACCTGAACTTGGCCCAGTAGCTACAGGCTTGGGGGAGATATATCAATATGTAGTCAAACCGAAAAAAGGATATGAATCCAAATATGATGCGACTTCATTGCGTACGATTCAGGATTGGGTAGTCAGAAGGCAATTGTTGGGTGTCAAAGGTATAGCTGAAGTGTCATCATTTGGTGGCAAACTCAAACAATATCAAGTCGTAGTCGATCCAAATAAACTGAATGCTGCAGGGGTTACTATCTATGATGTTTTTGACGCACTCGAGTCCAATAACCAAAATACAGGCGGTGGCTATGTCGAAAAAAATGCCACAGCACTATATGTGCGCACGGAAGGGCTGATTGGAAGTAAAAGTGATATTGAAAAAATCAACGTCAAATCTGTTTCGGGTACCCATTGTTAATTAAGGATATAGGTGAGGTCACTGAAGGCAGTGCAACAAGATATGGTGCTGTGACCTATAATGATCAGGGCGAAGTGGCGGGCGCTGTAGTTATGATGCTGAAAGGGGCAAATAGTAGCAAAGTCATTAAAAATGTGAAAACGCGGATAGAACAGATCAGAAAAACATTGCCGGAAGGAGTAGAGATTGAAGCTTTTCTGGATCGTACCAAAATGGTCAATAATTCAATCAAAACAGTGAGCACCAACTTGATGGAAGGAGCATTGATTGTAATTTTTGTTCTTATTGTATTTCTTGGGAATCTTAGAGCCGGATTATTGGTAGCTTCCGTAATACCTTTAGCCATGTTATTTGCCATTATCATGATGAATCTTTTCGGGGTAAGCGGTAATCTGATGAGCCTGGGTGCTCTGGATTTTGGATTGATAGTGGACGGAGCTGTGATTATTGTTGAGGCAGTTATGCATCAGCTGGGTCACAGTAAACATTATTCAGGAATACAGAGGTTATCTCCACATCAAATGGACACAGAAGTAAAGAGTTCTGCGAGTCGGATGATGAATAGTGCCGTTTTTGCTCAGGTCATCATTTTAATTGTTTATTTACCTATTTTAGTGTTGGAAGGAATAGAAGGCAAGATGTTTTTACCTATGGCGCAAACCGTAATATTTGCCCTATTGGGAGCATTTCTGCTTTCGGTGACTTACATTCCCATGATGAGTACTTTAGTCTTGAGCAAAAATATCAAACGACAACTCAACATTTCTGATAGAGTAATGATCCGTTTGGAAAAAACATTTCAGCATAATCTGGAATTTTTCCTAAAAATTCCAAAACTGACAATTTCAGCCGTGGTGCTATTATTTATAATATCACTTTTTGTAATGTCTCGTATAGGTGGTGAATTTATCCCGGCGCTAGAGGAAGGTGATTTTGCCGTAGATACAAGAGTACTGACAGGAAGTAATCTGAATACAACGATAGAATTTACTCAAAAAGCAGCCAATATTCTTCTTACCAGATTTCCTGAAGTAGAAAAAGTGGTGACTAAAATAGGTAGCGGTGAAGTACCTACTGACCCGATGCCGATGGAAGCCAGTGATATGATGGTTATCATGAGAGATAAGAAGGAGTGGAAGAATGCAAAGACATTTGATGAAATGGCTGAAAAAATGGGAAAAGAGCTGGAAGATGTTCCGGGCATTACCGCAGGATTTCAGTATCCGGTGCAGATGAGATTTAATGAACTCATGACAGGTGCGCGCCAGGATGTAGTATGCAAGATATTCGGTGAAAATCTGGATACGCTGGCACATTATGCTACTCACATCGGAAATCTTGTCAAGACAGTCAATGGCGCTCAAAACTTATACGTTGAAGCAGTCACCGGTGTTCCGCAGGTCATTATTTCATATGATAGAATTGCGTTGGCGCAGTATAATGTCAGCATATCTGATGTCAATAAAGCCGTCAATATGGCATTTGCAGGACAAACTACCGGAATGGTATTCGAAGGGGAGAAGAAATTTGATCTCGTAGTCAGATTAAAATCAGATGTTCGCCAAAGTCTCGAAGACGCCCAAAAATTACTAATTCCTACCGGCAGTGGGCAGCAGGTGCCGCTATCCAAACTGGCAGATGTCTCCATCAAAGACGGACCCAATCAGATACAGAGGGAAGATGCTAAACGTAGGATTGTGGTAGGATTCAATGTGAGAGGTAGAGATGTACAAAGCATCGTAACAGAATTACAAGCCAAAATCAATAGTGAAATCAAATTCCCAGCTGGATATTACATTACATATGGAGGTGCTTTTGAAAATCTGAATCAGGCAAAAAGTAGATTGATGGTAGCTGTTCCTGTTTCACTGGTGATGATATTTATCCTTCTTTATTTTGCATTCAATTCCATCAGACAAGGATTACTGATATACTCAGCCATTCCACTTTCGGCTATTGGCGGCATATTCTTTCTGGCCATCAGAGGAATGCCATTTAGTATCAGTGCCGGAGTTGGGTTCATAGCGCTATTTGGTGTTGCCGTGTTGAATGGTATCGTATTGATTGCTGAGTTCAACAGACTTCGGTCTGAAGGATGGAAAGATCTCAGGAAAATAGTATTGATGGGTACAAAAGTCAGATTGCGCCCCGTTTTGATGACTGCATTTGTTGCATCCTTAGGTTTTTTACCAATGGCCATCAGTAATGGTGCTGGTGCAGAAGTGCAAAGGCCATTGGCTACAGTGGTAATTGGTGGATTGATGGTAGCGACGTTTTTGACACTTATTGTTCTTCCGATTTTATATATACTTTTTGAAAAGAAGAACATAGAAAAAGAAAATCTGACAGAATTGCCTTATCATGAAAAAGAATAAATCTTTGAGCTTTTGTGCCTTTACCTCCATAATTAATTTATCACAAAAACATTCATTATGACATATCTAATCAAATATAATTTTGTCATCCACTTCTTACTGATATATGGCAGTATATCTGGTCAGGAAGTTATCAGTCTGAAAAAAGCCATGGAAATCGCAAGCATCAACAATTCAAAACTGCGCTCAGGTGCTCTTTTGGTCAAATATCAGCATGCATTGGTCAATACTGCTTATAATATTTCGCCTACGCAGATCAATACCGAATTAGGGCAGTTCAATAGTTCGTACTTTGACACAGGATTTGGTATATCTCAATCTTTCAGCTTACCACAGGTATATCGTCATCGAGCGGCTGCCAACCAGCAACAAGCAAAATCAGCGGAGTACAACCTGAGATATAGCGAGGCCGAAATCAGGCAGCAGGTAGATCAAATATTTATGGAATACTATTATTTGTTGGCAAAGGAAAATTTATTGAAACTTCAGGATAGTTTGTACACAACATTTGTAGAAAAAACATATCTCAGATGGCAAAAGGGCGAAACTGATATCCTGGAAAAAACTACTGCAGAACAACAGAAGATCAATATATCCAATCAACTGACTATGGTAGATAAAATGAAAGGATTTACAGTGGTCAATCTTGAATGGTTGCTCAATGATGGTAAAAGATATCTGCCTAAGACACAAAAATTTGATGTTTTAAAATACGGTATTTTTTACGACAGTCTTTCTATTTTGAAACACCCGGTCATACAATTTGCAGGGCAGGAAATAGAAACAGCTCGTGCCATGACCCAAGCAGAAAAAACTGCATTATTGCCCGAATTGACCGGAGGGTATAGGAATGTGAGCATCAGAGGAATAGGTGCAGATAATGTGGTCTATCAAGGGGGAGACAGGTTCAGTATTTTTCAGGTTGGTATTGGCTTCCCCATATTCAGAAAAGGCATCCGAGCTGCTATCCAATCGGCTCAAATGATGGAAGAAGTCAAGACCAGTGTTTACACTTCCAAAAAGGCAGAGATTCAGGCTCAGATCAGACAGAAATACCTTCTTTACGATGAAATCACAACACAACTGGGTCAATACGAACTTAAAGCTTTGCCCAATGCCAGGCTCATTCGCTCAGTTACTGAAAAACAATTTAGCAATGGTCAGATCAACTATCTGGAGTATGTAATGCTTTCGAATCAAGCATTAGCAACAGAAAGCGAATATCTGGATCTTAAACGCAATCTGAACACGATTATCATTGATTTACACTATTTAACTAATAATGACGAACGATCTGAATGACGAACGATTCGAACGACTCGAATGTTTAACTTTTAAATATTTTAAAACAAATAAATATCTTAAAAATGAATAATAAAAGAAAATTATTAATATTGCCGATACTAATTATCTGCTCAATAGTAAGCTGTAAACAAAAAGAAGAATCTCAGGTAGAAACAGAAAATGCCACTATCTTGGAATCCAGTGTCCAGCTTACTGACGCTCAATATAAAAATGCAAATCTGCAAGTTTCGGTTCCTGAAAAAATGAATATAGGACATGTCATACATCTTAACGGTAAAATGGAAGTTATGCCTGAAAATACCATCACGGTCAATAGTCCGATGGCCGGCTTTGTGCGTCAGATCAGATGGATGCCTGGTATGAATGTGAGTAAAGGTCAGGCTTTAGTAAGAATAGAAGAGAAAGAATTTATCCAGTTACAGCAGGATTATTTGTCTGTAAAAAATACCTTAGCCTTTGCCAAGATGGACTATGAAAGGCAATCAGAGCTTTCTAAAAATCAAGCTGCCAGTGAAAAGGTGCTGCAAATGGCTGAAGAGAAGCTAAAACAAAACCAGATCATGTTGAAGTCATTGGGTGAAAAGTTAAAGCTTATTCATATCAAACCGACTACACTAACTGCTGAGAATATGACATCTCAAATTGTAATTTCTGCGCCAGTTTCAGGTATGATCACGGAAGTCTTTATAAACAGTGGTAAGTATGTACACGCAGGTGATGATATGATCAAAATGATAGACAAAAATGGTTCAAGATTGGTATTAAAAGCATTCGAAAAGGATCTGTCTTATCTGAAAACAGGTCAAAAAATAGTGGCCTTTTCAAATACACAATCGGATAAAAAATTGAGTGGAAGGATTGAATATATTATCAATCATATAGGAGAGCAGGGTTTTGCCAATATTATTTGTTCTCTTGATGGCCAACCATCTGAATTATTACAGGGAATGTATATGAATGCCCAAGTAGAAGTCCAAAGTATGGATAGCTGGACAGTGCCTGATGAAGCTTTAGTCAATTTTGAAGGTAAAGAGTATGTTTTTGTTGAAAAAGGAAAGCAAACTTATGAAATGCAGGAATTGATAGTAGGTCAAAAAGAGAAAGGTAAAGTGCAAATTATTAATTATCAAATCTTTATGGATAAAAAAATTGTTAATAAAGGAGCATATACCTTGCTCATGAAAATGAAAAATGTAGCCGAGTAAATATTAACTTTATTAATGAAATGATACAATGAAACAATTTATAAGTGATGTGTCACAAAAGAGTTTTCCTGTCAGAGAGCAAGTGACCGGTGGGTCTATCAGGCCAGCGATATTGGACAAAATCAAAGAATCATATCCTGATTTCAATGAAAATTCATTCATAACTTTGCAGGAGTTGAATGAATTTCGGGAGAAATATATCACAGATTATCTTGCACAGGAATTGAAAGCCATCACAAATCTAGAAAAAACGGTGATGAAAAAGTTTAAAGACAGAACTACCATCACTGACAAACTGGCTGAAGAAAAGGATGAAGTACCTACTTTGGGCCAGCGTATGGCTGACCACGTTGCAAGCTTTGGTGGCAGTTGGACATTTATAAGCTATTTTGGACTTTTTCTGGTAGTATGGATTAGTATTAATGTGTTTGTATTTTATAATAAGGGATTTGATCCCTACCCATTTATTTTATTAAATTTGATATTATCTTGCATTGCTGCCCTTCAGGCACCCGTGATCATGATGAGCCAAAACAGGCAGGAAGAAAAAGACAGAGAGCGTTCAAAAAAGGATTATATGATCAATCTAAAAGCCGAACTGGAAATCAAAGCACTGCACGAAAAATTAGATCACCTGATTATATACCAACAGGAGCAATTGCTTGAAATACAGAAAGTGCAGATTGAAATGATGAATGATATTTTAAAATCAATTAAGCAAAATTAAGATGAACAACCAAAATATTCAAACAGAAATAGATGCAAGCTATCTCTATGGTGTACTGGCAGCACATGAAGAAGATCCCAACGTGGCGGAAATATTTCGTCAGATGAGCGATATTGAGAAGAGCCATGCCTTGGCTTTTATGGCTAAAAATAATATACCAAATGATCCGTTTCCAACTCCATCAAGTCGGGCCAAGATGCTTAAATTCATAGGAAAAGTGTTGGGTTATGATTATGTCCTTGGTGTAATGATGGATACTGAAAAAAGCTTGTCAAATACTATTGTCAATACGCGAAAAAAACTAAAACCCGAATCATCTTCTATTTCCGACACAGCCCATGTGGCCATTTTGAAGAATATTCTGGACAACCAAACCAAGGTATCAGGCTCAAATCTGGCCAGATTTGAAAAACGACATCGGTCTGTAGGTGGTAATGCTTTACGTGCTGCTGTTTTAGGCGGTAATGATGGATTGGTATCCAATTTTAGTTTGGTAATGGGGATAGCCGGAGCCACTAGTGGTAATGATGAGGTGCTACTAGCCGGTATGGCAGGATTGTTTGCAGGTGCTTTATCCATGGCCTTAG
>JAYTNJ010000064.1:0-29722 GCA_043748345.1 Saprospiraceae bacterium | reverse complement strand
AAGTAAATGAATGCCCATACCTGAAGTCCTTTATATTTTCGGCAATAATCTAAACTACTTAAAATAATATCTCTATATACTCTTCTGGTAAAAACATCTTCCCAGTCAACCACCTGAAAGGTAAGAAAGTAAGATCCTGATGTATCCTATATTTGATATCCTGTACTCATAGTAGCAAAGGTAATATAAATCAACAAAAATGCCAAGATTCACGGCACAGCCATGACAATACTGCGACGTAGGCGCAGCCTACGCCAAGCGGGGCAAGAAAGTATGCTCATATATTTGATATCCGGTACTCATATCCGTTACGACGATGCAAGGATGGGTAAAAATATTGATGCTATATATTAAGACAAAAGCCATACAAATTTTGATGCTACACGGCTTTTAACTTTTCTATTATTTGTACCTAAACTTTCGCATTTCAAAATGCTTGATGCATGGTATCGAAGTCATATACTTCGACAATCTTAATGCCTACTTCAGTCCCGGTGTCCTCTCCAAAAACTCGTCATATAATAAGGTATGGCGACTCTCCATTGGTATATTCCATCCTCTGATAAAGAGCTTTTCAATCTGCGTTTTTGTTTCAAATGGATCGCCGGTAGATACAAATAGGTTGGCCACTTTGTTTTTTTCCAGGCTACCGTATTTATCTGCAACGCCAAAAATTTCAGCGGCATTTATGGTGACTGCTTTGAGAGCTTCTTCTACTCCCATACCATAGGCGGCAGCAAATCCTGCGTTAAAGGGCAAGTTTCTTGTATTTTCAGATCCGTCTGTGCGAATGGCTACTTTTATACCTGCTTTGGACATCTTTCCGGGATTGGTATATGCAGCATCATATCGGTCATTGTCCCTGCCAGGAACAGCGAGCATAGGACCAGTGATCACAGGGATTTTTGCTTTAGCTATTTTATCAGCTACTCGCCAACCTTCCGAAACTCCTGTCAGCACCGCTTTACATTTTTTTTCTGCGATCCATTCCAGAGCGCCTTCTATGTCACCTTTTGAGTTTACTTCAATAAATAATGGTGCATTCCCACGTACGATGGGCATAAGGGCATCCATTTGCGGGTTATTGGTCATCCACTTTTGATTTTCAGCTTTGGCGGTTGAGTCCATTTTATGATATTGCAGGGCACTTTCCCATACATCATTGGCATTTTTCAGTGCTTTTTCGACATCTTTTTTGATATCTTCATCACTCCTTCTGTCAAATCTGCCTCTACGGCCCGTCGATGGAAAGTTCATGATAACTCCTTCTGCGCCGCTATTCATCTGCTCCGGGCTGTAGCCAAAAAGGTCTATCAATGCTCCGGTGCCGGGGAAAGTACCTCCTGCCGGTTTTGCAAATACAGTCGTCACGCCATTGACTCGGGTGACGGGGATGGCTACCGCATTGGGATTTACTGCTGTGAGAGCTTTCATGTGGGGGATAAAGTCACCCAGCTCGCTGTAGTCATTGGTCATAGATACTGATGAAACTTCCGACAGACCAACACGACTGCCTCCATCTATCATGCCGGGATATATATGTTTGCCGGTACAGTCTATCACTTTAGCATCCGGGCTTTGAGATAGATTACGTCCTATCTCCGAGATAATTCCTTCTTTTAGCAGGATATCTCCGACATATGTTCCGGATGTAATGGTGTGCAGTGTACCGTTTTTGAGTAGAAATACACCTTTTTCGGCCTTTTTGACCTGCTGTGCCTGTGATGGGAAATATAATAGGGCTAATAATATGGTGAAGAGCGATATATTAAATTTATTCATTTTTTAAGCTGTTAATGGTTAGTGAGAATGGTTTTGAGAATACTTGAATCGCATATATCTGGCATAATTTTCTTGCATAAGCATTTCAGAAATACCACTCAAACACCCTCTTTCTTCTGAGTTTACATCATTTTCATAAAATGAAGAATACTTGTCAGCGGGATTGATATCTACACGCACATCATCCGGGTCTTTATTGATATCAAATCTTACTTTTCCATCCACGAGTGTCATCTGCGGAATAGCGTACACTGACAGAGGATGTCCCTTAAATACAACAATATCTGCATCTTTTCCCACTTCTATCGAGCCCACACTTTTTTCTATGCCCAGTTGTTTGGCAGGATTTATGGTAATCATAGCCAGCGCCTGATCGTCTGTGAGATTGCCGTATCTTTGTGTTTTGGCCGCTTCATGATAGAGGTGTCTGATGAGCTCTTCGGAGTCAGAGTTGATGGAAGTTACCACACCATTTTTTGCAAGTATAGCGGCATTATATGCTGTAGAGTAATATACTTCAAACTTATAAGCCCACCAGTCTGCAAATACTGATGCAGACGCTCCAAATGCTGCGAGTTCAGGAGCTACTTTAAATCCTTCATTTACGTGTTGAAAACAAATCTTACTCACTCCGAAGTCTTTTAGTACGCGCATCAGCATAAGAATCTCATCAGCTCTATACGAATGACAATGGATGATAATATTACCTTTGAGAATATCTGCCATAGTCTCATGTCGCAGATTATAGGCAGGAGATGATTTTTTTAATCCTTTTTTATAGTCATCCCACTCTTTCATATACAATTGTGCATCTGTAAACGCACTTCTGAAAACCTGCTCTATACCCATACGGGTATTGGGCATGATCCGGTTACCCTCACCGTGTACTCTTTTAGGGTTTTCACCCAAGGCAAATTTAATGGTTCTCGGTGCTCCTTCCATCCGAAGTTCGTCAGGATTGATAGTGCCGTACCGATGTTTGATAGTTTCGCATTGTCCGCCGACTGCATTGGCCGATCCGTGCATTGCGTGGGATGTCGTGACTCCGCCGGCCAGTGCTCTGTAAATGGACACATCCAATGGGTCCAGGGCATCTCCTACATTTACTTCTGCTGTAACGGGATTGGTAGCTTCATTGACCACATCCAGGCCTATGTGTGAATGACAGTCGATGATACCCGGCATGACATACATTCCCTTGGCATCTATGACACTGACACCAGCCGGCGCGACGATATTTTTGTCAATACGTGTGATTTTGCCATTGGTGACGAGTATATCAGTATTTTCTTTTGTGCCTTGTGTTACGGTAAGTATCGTCCCGTTTTTGATCAGTACATTCTGACCCCCGGCAATTAACTGCAAAAACCAAAGCAATAAAAATTTATATTTATTCATGTGTATTTTATTTTTTAAGGATTATTAAATTTGGGGGTCGCTTTCGAAATCGCCCTTTATGGGAAATGAACCAAAATTCGGTAAAGAAACAGAACCTTTGTAGGATTTATCTTCAAACAGAAGGTCAAAATCCACCTTTACGGGTTGCCCCATATCGGCCATGATATTAAATGTCACTTTATTACCATCTATATTTACGTCAGCTGCTATATCTACCTCATTTGGAGACGAGTCATCAATGACTGTGACTTTATATACCCCATCATTTTTTACAATAGTTATTTTACCTTTTTGGGTAGAACCGGGTACTTCTACTGTGTATGACCATACTCCCACCAGTTTCCCTTCTTCTGAGGGTTTAGAATCTGTCTTTTTTACTTTTTCAGAATAGTCATACTTCTTGCCATCAACAAACACATATTTTATGGATACCTTTTCGCTGAAATAAGGTTTATCGGTGACGACAAGATTGGCTATTTTGCCTTTCTCGACAGTGCCTGACATATTTGAAATACCCAACATCTGCGCTGGATGTGTGGTCAAGGAAGCAAGAGCATAATTTTCTGAAAGTCCGTTTTCGATAAGCCTTCTTAAATTTTTTCGGATGTCCCCTGTTTTAACATTCAGGAATGAAAATCCAAACTTAATCCCCTGTTTTTCAAATATTGATGCCTGAGACAAATATTCTTTAATAGATTCCTGTTTTTTCTTGTCAAATTCGTCTTTATCAGGATTTACTTCCTTTTTTTCTACTTTTTTTACTTCTTTGGCGGCCGTAGAGTCTTTCTTTTCGCCTTTGTCATCTTCTTTTTTTGCTTCTGTTTTTTCTTCTTCGGGCAGCTCAAGGGAAAGCAATACGGGAATATTATTTTTCTTAATCCTGTCAACATAATGCCAGCCCTGTTTCACTTCCGTTAATATAAGATCAAACCCCAGTTCATCACGCATAGAAAGTGCTTTATGAACATCTTTGGTTTTTTGAGCTACAAAATACAACGGCATTTTTTTAGTAGTGACAGGGTATAGAGACATCAATTCCTTGGAGTAGTCAGGTCTGGAAAGACCGGCAGGGGTAAGTTTGAATTTTTCTTCGTGAGCCCCCGCAATGGCAGCATTTTTGTACAAGTCCCTGAATTTTGCCATAGCTGCTATAGTGGTAGATGGATATACTCCTCTATTGACCTCAAGCTGGAAAGTCTGGGCTAAGCCGGACCTAATGAGCATTCTGTCATTGGCTCCATCACCCAGCAAATAGATGGCACTCTGGCCAGGAAGCATCAATCCGCGCGGTACAGCCTGTGATATACCAAATCCGGCAGCTCTCATGTCGCCTACAGATTTGTCAGTTGATTTATATATATCTGACGCCTGAATTTGAGGTGTTATACCAGCTATATCATTGGGTGGATTGCCGGGATCCGGTACACGTGGTAGTTCGCCCCTGGTTTCAGGTTTGGCAATACCTACATTGGAGTATGCATCAATAAATCCGGCATACACGTACATAGAGTCAGACTTGATTATCTGGGCATCAAAAGGTGTCTTGAGCACAGGACCTATTTCCGCAATAAATCCATCTTTGATGATAACGTTTTGTGCAGACAGTACTACTCCTGGTTGTTTGACTACAAAGCAGTTTTGAAGGTAGTAAGTGTTGCCCAACGATTTTGGGGCGTCACTATTCTGGGCTGAGGATGTGGTCATTGTGCTTACAAAGAGTAACACAGTAACACAAAACTTTACAATTTTTCTGATTTGCATCTGATATTTTTTCAGTTTAAGAAGAATTTTTAGCTTTAAAAACAAGCTCTCAATTATGGTAAGCATAAAAAAACACACAAAATATAGTTCTGTTTTGAAAAAGCAGACAATACCCCATATTTTTTTAAATAATGCTTGATGCAAATTAAAAACAGAACCGAATATTTAAGTATTTGTCATTTAAAATAACAAAAAAATACTTATCTCAAATCAAGGTTTCAACTCTTTCAGCTTTGCCTTCTGCATCGGATTGAGTTTTTCCTGATATTTACTCTGTTTGAACAACTGGAATCTGGTCGGCATCTCCCTTACCGGAAAACTATTATTGGATTCATCGATATCTGCGGTTTCTTTATATGGATCCAGAATGATAGAAGTTACTTCTTTATTTTTCACAAATACCTTGGTGACTTTTTCTTCATTGAGTCGCCAGATTTCCACAGGCACCCGTTCGACTTCCTTGGTACCATCTGCAAAAGTCCACTCAATGATAATCGGCATCACCAAACCCCCTTTATTGCTGAGTTGCAGTTCATAATAATTCTTATTGTTGTATTTTAGTTTTTTTTCATCCTTAGTCATAATTTCATTCTCAATTATGGTAATATCTATGGAATCATCAGTCTCCCATGGCTTGTAGGTGTTATAAAAATCCGATATAGTACTATCTCTCTCAACAGGAAATGTACCTAATTGCTCTCTGTTGCGCTGCTTTGTCACAAAATCCGGAAGTTTTTTGATGACGGTTTGGATAGTATCTGATTTTTTTACCGGATCTGTATCAGTATCTACCTTGTACCAAATGATACTATCCAATGAAATATCCACAGCATCAATACCGTAAAACCATCCTCGCCAGTACCAATCCAGATCCATAGCACTGGCTTCTTCCATAGTACGAAAGAAGTCATCCGGCGTAGGATGTTTGAATGCCCATCTACGGCAATATTCTTTAAAAGAATAGTCAAACAACTTTCTTCCCATGACCGTCTCTCTGAGAATATTTAAGCCTGTTGAAGGTTTATCATAGGCATTGTTGCTATAGTCTACAATGTTTTCGCTATTGGTCATGATGGGTTCTAGTTGATCTTTGGGCCGCTTCATGTAGTCAACTATGGTATGAGCTGGTCCGGCCGAAGAAGGGTAATTGTTGTCCCATTCCTGCTCAGTAATAAATTGCATAAAACTATTGATCCCTTCATCAAACCATGCCCACTGTCTTTCATCACTATTGAATATCATGGGGAAATAAGTATGTCCCACTTCGTGGATGATAACGAGAATAGCATGATTTTTTGATCTTTCAGTATAAGTACCATCAGGTTCTGCCCGGCCCGGATTGAAGGAAATCATGGGATACTCCATACCATTGGCGGCTTCCACAGATATTGCTACGGGGTATGGGTAAGGTATGCTGTATTTGGAGTAGGTGCGAAGCGTGTGATCTACTACTTTGGTGCTGTATTTGTTGTAAATCGGATAGGCTTCTTTTCCATACAGACTCATACACATGACTTTCTGCCCGAGTTCGTTGTAGTGTGGCATGGCATCCCAAGCAAATTTTTTGCTGGCTGTCCAGGCAAAATCACGTACATTCTTTGCAATATATTTCCAGGTTTTGGTTTTTGCAGAGATGGGTGTTAACTCGTTTGTTTTAGCTTCCGCCAAGGTGACGATTTCCAGCGGAGTTTTGACGGATTGAGATTGGATCCAGCGGTTATGTTGTGCAGATGTAAGCACTTCTTTATAATTCAGACACTCGCCTGTACCTGCAACCACATGGTCTGACGGCAAGGTGATATTTACTTCATAATCTCCAAAAGCAAGCGCAAACTCACCTCTGCCTACAAACTGTTTGTTTTGCCAGCCCTCAAAGTCACTATATACACACATCCGCGGAAACCACTGTACGACAGTATAAAGATAGTTTTTATTGTCAGCAAAATATTCATAACCACCTCGACCCCAGCTCGGCGTTTTCATCCGGTCTATCATGTAATAATGCCAATCTATGCTGAAAACCACTTTTTTCCCGGGTTTGAGCGGTAGAGGTAGATCTATGCGCATCATACTTTCATTGATGATATAACTGAGCGGTGTACCTTTATCAGAGACTACTTTTTGGATTTTTACGCCATATTTATTCAATTGGGTAACAGATTCTAGCTTGTCCAAAGTATCTTCAGTCATGATATCAAACATTTCTGATCCATTTTGGTGATGTTTTGTTGATACCGGGCTGTGTTCGTTTTCATCAAGCTGTAACCACAGATATGTCAATTCTACCGGTGAGTTGTTGTGATAGGTAATGGTCTCTGAGCCGTCAATACGCTGCTCTTTGGTATCGAGCGTACAACTGATTTTATAATCCGCCTTCTGCTGCCAGTATTTAGGCCCTGGCGCTCCGTCAGCTCCTCGATATTCATTGGGAGATCTCAGCATATTGTCCAGCTGCTCGAATTTTCTACCGTGATTTGAGCGGTCTTGAGCGTGAGAATTAAAAAATAAAAATAATACAATGAATAAAAATAACAATTTACGCATAACCCTTAAAAATTTTAGAACTGCAAATATAATTTAATTTGACTAAAACGGCATTATACGGGTATCGATGCGAATTTTATTAAAAGTAAGAAATAATTTCACACAGATCATGATAAAACAATCAATATTTCTTTTGGCAAATAATAATACTTGTGCCCTTATTTTTACATTTAAATACTTGTGAAATATTAAAAAAAGGATTGGTTCAGTTTTTGCGATAAATATGGATTATAACGAATATTATAAAATTCAGGACAAATCCGGTAAACCAGGAAGGCCCATTGCTGTTAAACATACGTGGTGAAAGATTCGTCTATTATCCTAATGGCAAAACCTACTAAACACAATATATGATACAGATATGCTTGTCGCTATCAAAAAATAGTTTAAAAAGTCTGATATTGATTTGTTCTCTGTTGGTTGGAGCAGACAGCGCCACTCAGGATATCCATGAGATGAAGCTGCGTTATCCGGGATATAGCGAACTGGTGCTCAAAGAGACACAGTCTTACAATTTTTCGATAAAGGACAATAAACCATCCATCATTCAGGATAACTACTACGAATCTATCATCCTTTCTGAAAACGGTGTTCATAATAATTCGGAAAGTGTGTCATTTTCTCAGTTGGTGCCTCTGATCAATTATGAAGGCTATACAGCAGTAAAAATAGACGGTAAGGATAAAAAAATTCCGGTACGTGAGGTAAATGAAAAATCTGAATCATCAGGTGGTGTTTTCCACAGTGATGTGAAAGCTAAAAAACTCCTTTTTACCAATCTGGAAGTTGGTGCCAGGAAGGTGTATTATTACCAGTCAGAGTTTCTGGACCCATTTCTTTTACATAGGTTTGTATTTACAGGAAGTATGCCGGTAGAAGAGTCTATGCTAGAAATAACAGCAGAAAAAGGCATCGAAATAGGATACAAAATATTTAATAATGTTGCTAATGATATAGAATTCAAAACAAAAACAAAACGAAATAAAACCATCTATACCTGGACAAGGAAAAAAGGAAAACCACTCAAGTTTGAGAGCAATCATCCGGGATTACTTCATGTAGCACCGCATATAATGGTGTACCTTAAAAGTTATACATCAGATGACAAAACAGTGCCGGTCCTCGGTTCAGTAAATAAATTATACAGCTATTATAAAAATTTTGTGGGCTCGATCAATAAAACAGAAGATGCCGAATTAGCCAGAATCACTCAAAGTATAGTCAGCCCATTGCATACGGATGAAGAAAAAATAAAAGCCATATTTTACTGGGTAAAGGATAATATCAAATATGTTGCTTTTGAATATGGCTATGAAGGGTTTATACCGAGAGAAGCAAGACTTGTCAATGAGCGGAAATTTGGCGACTGTAAAGATATGTCCAGCATCATCACCAGCATGGCCAGATATGCCGGTATCAAAGATGTAAATATTTGCTGGATAGGTACACGCAGGCTACCTTATACCTATGAGGAAATTTCAACACCTGCAGTGGATGATCACATGATAGCCAGCGTTGTCTTAGATGGCAAAACCATCTTCCTGGACGCTACCGACAGCGAGACAATTTTTGGATTGCCGACTGGTTTTATACAAGGTAAAGAGGCGTTGATCCAGGTCAATGATTCGTTCAGTATTGTAAAAGTGCCCGTAGTTGCCCCTGATCAAAATCTGGTGGAAGAAAAGCTTAGAATTAGTATGAGCCAGAATACTATTTTCGGAAAAGGTAGTATGAATATGTATGGTCTCAGCAGAAGTAGTTTTTTGAATAGCATGGGGGATGCATCAAAAAATGCACGATTCGATAGGATAAAAGGCCTTGTACTAAAAGGCAATAATAAATTTAAGCTTAAAGAATATAAAGAAGAAAATATCAAAAATAGGGATCTACCTTATAAAATTGATTACGACTTTTCTTTGGAAAATTATATGGTGACCGCAGGAAAGGAGTCATTTTTATCTCTTATGCTCCTCAAACCGTTTGAAAAAAATGTAATAGAAGCAGGTCGTGAATCCAAGTATGATTTTGACATTTTGACCAATTACAAATTTACGGTAGAACTGGAAATTCCGCAAGGCAAAGAAGTAAAAAGTATGCCAAAAGATCAGGAAGAAAATAATATTCTGCTGGAGTATAAAATCAGTTACACACTCAAAGATAATATGGCTAGCCTTGATTTCGACCTCAAAAATAAAAAACTCACATTGGATAAATCCGATTTTGACCTGTGGAATAAAACAATAAAAAACCTTAAAACAAAGTATCAGGAAACCATTGTACTTAAAGATAAATATTAATTCGTCGGATGGCTCAAAGACATCCCACGGATATTTTACCGGCTTAAAAACGTAACAAATTCAAAAACTTAATAAAATTTGAACTGATGAAATGAGTATGAGCAGTATAATTATTCATGCGAAACGTGAGTTCGATAACACAACAGATAAATATCAGTTTTCAATTCCATTTGACCATTAAAAAATAAATAAAAAAACAAACAGATGAAATCCCCATGATGCAAATATCACAAACCACGATGATTAAATCATGGGGATTCCATGTGGCCTTAGAAATAAAAATAAATTTAAACACATGAAATATATATTCTTTTCCATTTTTCTCCTGGCACTTGTCCAGCCAATCACCGGTCAGGATTTTGAATTTAAAAATTACAACTTCAATGAAACAAAAACTGAAGTTCCACCGAGTCTGTCCAATGAAAACGAAGTAATTCTCCTGCGCCATATTAAAACAGAAGTGGTAGTTGATGGCAAAGATGTAAAACAATTTTATCTGCTGCATGAAAAGATTCTGATCAATTCAGACAATGCCATTGAGCGCAATAATAAGGTCTATATCCCATTCAGAATGGATGAACGACTACTGTCCAACAGAGTACGGGTGACGTTAAAAAGTGGTACTTCCATAGAACTCAATAAGTCGGATATCAAAGAAGAATCCAACAGTGAGACGGGGGTTAAATATAATTATTTTGCCGTCAATGGACTGGAAAAAGGAGCTATTATCGAAAAGTTGTTCATACTCGAAGAAATACCCACTCTTAAAGGTAAAACCATCGAACTGCAAAGAAGTCAAGCTGTAGTAAGTACAACATTTGAATTGATATATCCAAATCATCTAGGCTTTAAGTATAAATCATACAACGGCCTCCCTGAGGCAAAATTCAAGGAGAAAGCTTATGGTGAAAACAAATCGGGCATCTTACTCGAAGCTGAAATGATAGAGCCACTTCCGACAGACGAAACATATTCCAATGAAAGTGCCCACAGCAAAATATTCAGATATAAACTGGACGAAAATATCGCTTCCGGTGTCAGAAATATGAATAACTATCGCGAATATTCTGGTTTGGTATATGAAAATCTGCACGTCGAAACAGATAAAAAGATAGATGAATTGATATCAGCTTTTATCAAAGATATACCTAAATACTCCGATCTCACAGAGCAGATCAGAAAGATTGAAAATAAAATAAAAACAACCATCTCTCACAACAAATATTTTGATGAGAATCAGGTATTTGCAGACGCCATAATATCAAAACAAGCCAATGATGTAGATATGTTGAGGCTGTACATTGCAGTATTCAGGAGATTTGATATCGAAAATCAGGTGGTGATGACATCCAAAAGATACCAGACATTGTTTGATAAGGACTTCGAAACACTGGAGCAGATAGGTGACATATTATTTTATTTTCCGGGATGTAAAAAATATATTGAACCTACTTCTGCAGAATATCGTATTCCGCTATTTAATTTTAATTATGGCAATAATTATGGCCTATTCATCAAAGAAAGGGAATTCGGAGGAATTAAGATGGGGGAGGGTGAGGTTCGAATGATAGAGATACCTGATGGAAATACAACCCATGATTTTACGGACATTAGTATAGATTTTACTAAAGATGTCGAAAACCCGGAAGTGCATACCGTACATAAACATCAGGGGTACTCTGCCATCAGCTATCAGATCATAAAAGACTATGTACCGGATGACCGCTACAAAGAGATTCTGAACGAAATTGCTGAAAATTTTACACAAAATCCGGGATATAAATCCTTAAAAACATCCAATGACGGATCAAAATATTTGGGGAAAGAGCCATTTATCATGGATGTTACTTTTGATGGCAGTGAACTTATACAGAAAGCCGGCGACAATATTTTGTTCAGTGCGGGTGTTCTGATAGGCAGACAGATGGAACTGTACCAGGCGGATAAAAGAGTGCTGCCAGTAGAGATGAATTATCCGCACTACTATACCCGTAAAATAATAATCAAACTTCCTGAAGGATATACAGTACAGAATCCTGAGGCTTTTGACATGGAGCACTTGACAAAAATCGACGGAAAAGATGCTGCCGGCTGGAAAAGTAGTGCGAAAATCGTCAATAATATCCTTGAAGTGACCAATTTTGAATATTATAATGTCATTAATTTTCCACTTAATGTATTTGACGAATATAAAAAGGTCATCAATGCCGCCGCCGACTTCAATAAAATAGTGGTAGTTTTAGCAAAAAAGTAAAAGATTATTTTTTCACTTTCATTTTTTGGTAAATGTTTTCTTAAAATTTCTTGTGTTTCCACTGTGATCTTTTACTGCTATCTCAAGTTCATGTTCCCCGGCTGAAAGTTGTAGTAAGGGAATTTCAAGGACGGATGACTTGAGGCTGTAAGGACTGATAACAAAATTTCCGTTTATCCGTACTTTGTAAGATATATCATTAGCGTCTCTCCCTTTGACAGGATAGTTATCTTTGATTGCAAATCTAAATTTGGACAGATTGCCGGCTTTGGCGCGAAAATTGATGCTTTTTATTGAGGGTGCTGTGGTATCATATTCGACTTTATAAGTGCCGAATTCACTGATCCGGCATGTCATATAACCCTCTTTCCAGCTTCCGCCACAGTTTAGTTTTTTGCCATTTTCAGATACCCACACTATGATCGCTTTCTCCTTTATTGCCGGATAAGTGATCTCAGGCTTTATCATAAGATCTACAGGTGACTTGAGAGCTTCAGATTTGTGATGAATCTGGTAGGACGCATTTCCTGTTACTGCAGCCTTTCTGTTCAATATAAAGGGTATGTTTCTATACAGGTCGTTTTTATCAAATGACACTTTTACATTGACATCTTTGATTTCTGCTGTTTTTCCTTCATAGACCCATTGTTTGATTTCTCCGTAATCAGCTTCATCAGTTACTGATTCTGCTCTTTTCAAATCAAAGATGATAGTCTTTCTGTTCCTGAAAAAATCTTCAGCTTCTATCCTGACTTTGGTCTTTTTTTCCACAAAAAGAGATACTATTGCTGAACCATTCTTTTGTAAAAACTCAAGATCGTTACCTGGATATTTGTAGCAGAGTGTGTAGGTATTTCCGGTCTTTTTTCTTTCACCATAGTCTACAAATCCGGTGATCTGGCGGGATTGATCAAAAGATATCTTATCCATGTGAAAACTGTAAATCAATGAATCATCTGCATACACATGAAGTCCATAAATTCCGATTTTATTATTTGATCCTTCAGCCCTGTCGTAGGTCTGTATAGCAAATCCTACATTTGATGCAGGTATTTCAATAGGTTCCTGGAGATATATATGCCCGTCTAAGGCATCACCCAGGGGAATTCTGACGTCACAAAGTTTATGGAAATTTTCATCCAGACCATGTATAGCCAGATTAAGGATAACCGGCAATGTTTTATCGGGAGATGTAAACCCAAAAAGAAATGGGTTGATGGGTTTTTCTGTTTTAGTATCCCTTACTTCAAAATGGAGGTGCTCTCCGAACGAAAAGCCGGAATTGCCCATAAGCCCTATGATTTCTCCCTGCATCACCGATAAAATGTCCGGAGTCAATGATATATCTACTTCAAAGGATTCCTTTTTGAGCTGATGACTTTTAACTAACTTGTCTATTCTGCCTGAAAATGCTTCAAGATGCGCATATACGGAAGTATAACCGCTTTCTGGATGATCGATATACAAGGCATTGCCGTAGCCCCCTGCCGATACCCGAATACGAGATATAAAACCTGTGGCGATACTATAAATTTTATCTTTTTTTGCACCGGTAGAAGGTTTGATGTCGATACCGGCATGGAAATGTGTCTCTCTCAATTCATTAAACCCTCCTGACAGGCGGTAGTCAAAGTCCACCGGACTCCTGAAAGTGCCGGGAGGTACGGCTAGCGATTGAGCATCGAGGGTAAATCCGGAGACCCAGAAGAACCCTAATATTTTCAAATTTTTTTTACATCTGTCTCCTGACATCACTCACTCTGATTTTGATTAATCGGTAATTATTGGCAGATTTATATTCAGAAAAGTATTTTTTAAATTATAATTTTCCTACCGCTTTGATAGCAAAAGCTTTTCCCCATTGCTTCCGGTGATCAGCATATTGTTGTTTTCGATAAAGTATTTTCCTAACTCTATGGTCTGAGTCTGCCCGTTTTGAGTAGCTATCAGAAATATTTTATTACCATCGGTGTACCAATTCAGGCCATCTATAATATTTTTTTGTCCTGATGAGGATGACCCTGAGTAATTAGATCCGCCGACGACTGCCTTACTCCCCCCATCAGCCATACTTCCGTCAGCCAGAAATTCCATTTTTTCGCTCACACTCATAGCACCATAAGAATCATTAAAACCATATCCTGAATTATAATTGGACTCTTTGACCCAAAGACCCACAACCAACGGATCTCTTTCTTTATGAGACACTGTTTTTTTTACTTCAATAGTAGCCGTCGGATTTGTTTTACTGACAGATCCTGATCTGGTAAAGGATATCTCCATTTTTTCTATTTTCCCAAACACATCAAGAGATAGTGTGGTTGACATTTGGTCTCCATTCAGGAAAGAAACCATATCAAAGATTAATCCCAGATTCTTTTCTTGGGCCTTTCCGGTAAATGAATTGCCGGTGTATGTACCTTCGACATCGTATTTATTGGCCGAGTCAGTCATTGTGCCTGATATGACGTTTTTTCCAGATGTTTTGAGAGTCAGTTTTACATGATCCCGATCTAGCGTGCCTTCATAAGTTCCTGTCCAAATACCCTGTGCCGATATAGGTAAATAACTTGCTAGCATTAAAATAAAAATCATTGACTTTTTCATCAGCTATCTTTTATAAAGCATCTAAAAATTAACAAACATAATGTAGTTTCAGGTTAAACCAATAAATTTTCCATCGCTACTTTTCCCTGTACTACCCCCCGGATGTCTTCTATTTTTACCCTATGCTGACCGAGAGTATCTCTGTCTCGGATGGTCACAGTACCGTTTTCAAGAGTCTCAAAATCTATGGTCACACAATATGGTGTACCAATAGCATCCTGTCTTCTGTACCTACGTCCGATCGCATCTTTTTCATCATATTGACAGTTAAAAGATAACTTTAATTTGTCGTAGATTTCAGTCGCTACTTTTGTCAGCTCGTCTTTATTTTTCAACAGCGGCAGTACGGCCACCTTAACCGGAGCAAGTGCAGGGTGCAGCTTCATGACGATTCTGACCGAATCCTGTCCGTCAGCATCCGGAACGGTTTCTTCTTGCAGTGCATTGGCTATCATTGCCAGAAACATACGGTCACAACCTATAGATGTCTCCACTACATACGGAATATAATTTTCATTCAGTTCGGGATCAAAATATTGTAATTTTTTACCGGATAGCTCCTGATGTTGGGTTAAGTCAAAGTCTGTTCGCGAGTGAATACCCTCCAACTCTCTGAAGCCAAATGGAAATTCAAACTCTATATCTACAGCAGCATTGGCGTAATGTGCCAGATTGGCATGATCATGAAATTTCAGTTTAGCAGGATTAGTGCCCAGGGCTTTATGCCAGTTGAGTCTGGATTGTTTCCAGTACTCATACCACTCCATCTCTGTGCCGGGGCGTATAAAAAACTGCATTTCCATCTGTTCGAACTCCCGCATACGGAAGATGAACTGCCTGGCCACGATTTCATTTCTGAATGCCTTGCCTATCTGAGCGATACCAAAAGGGATTTTCTGCCGGGTTGATTTCTGTACATTCAGAAAATTGACAAATATACCCTGGGCAGTCTCAGGCCTGAGATACAATTTACCTTCTTCACCGGCTATATTTCCGAGTTGGGTATTAAACATTAGATTGAACTGACGTACTTCTGTCCAGTTGCGGGAACCGCTTTCAGGACAAACAATCTCATATTCGTCTATCATATTTTTTAGCTCATCCATATTTCCGGCCTTCATAGCCTGGGCCAGTCTGTCCAGGACAACGTCTATCTGTTTTTGCCTTTCGATGATACGGTCATTGGTGGTTCTGTATTGATTTTCATCAAAGGCATCTCCAAAACGGGATTTGGCTTTCTCAACGTCCTTGACGTTTTTAGCTTCAATTTTTTCAGCGTACCCTTCTATCAGCTGATCGGCACGATATCTCTTTTTTGAATCTTTATTATCTACCAGCGGATCATTAAAAGCATCTACATGCCCGGAAGCTTTCCATGTCTTAGGGTGCATAAATATAGCGGCATCAAGGCCCACAATATTTTCATGCATCTGTACCATCGACTTCCACCAGTAACTTTTTATATTGTTTTTGAGCTCGACGCCGTAAGGACCGTAATCATACACGGCACTTAAGCCATCATAAATTTCTGACGATTGAAAAATAAATCCATATTCTTTGCAGTGGGCGATCAGGCTTTTAAAATCCATGAGTACTTTTTCTTATTTTTAAAATTGGCGCAAAAATACGTTAATACACACACAAATACCAAAATCCTGCCAACGTTAATAGTTTATTGGGAAAAGGTCGGTATATAACATAGAACTTCGATAAATATGATCGAAATTGCAAGGGCTAAAAGTATAAATGTGTGGTGAATGACTACGTTTTTGTGTGAATTAAGCTGTAATGTTAGTTTAGTACTAAAGTTTCTGAAGGTTCATCAAAGTTTTTATTAATAATTTTTCAAGATAAATGTATGGATATACCCTAGATGAATTAATGTCTTCTAACTGCCCTTTCAGTCAATTTTTATTTATCTTCGCATTTGCAAAAACATCTGTCTTCTACCTAAAGAATTATAATGAAGCAAAGCTTAGTATTGATTTTATTATTTTTATCACCTTTTATTTTTTGTCAAAAAGATGATACTCTCAGACAGCTTTTGGATAAAATAGTATCACACGCTGAAGGTTCATCTCTGTACAGAATGAAGGTTGATTGGGTCAAAGTAAAAAACACAATGTCTGAGATGTCAAAAGACGCGGCTAGTGTATCAGATCTTAGTACGGCCTTAAAATATCTTTTACAATCTATGGGAGATGAACATGGAAGGATATTTTATAAAAGTCAGATGATTGCTTATTATTACGGAGAGCAGAAAGATCATCAAAAATCTTTTAATTCCAGGATTTTACATCAGATACAAGAAGGTGAAGTATATAAATTTGAAACCCGATTACTGCATGATAATGTGGGATATGTAAGAATAGTAGGGTTGCCGATGGGAGATAATACATTGATGGCAAAGCAAATACAAGAAAAAATCTGTGAGTTGGCTGCTAAAGGAGCAAAAAAATGGATTTTGGATTTGAGATATAATGGGGGTGGAAATATGCATCCCATGGCAGAGGGGATTAGCTTATTAATAGGTAATGGAAATGTTGGTGGTTCAAAAGGATTGACTGAAAATGAAAACTCGTCGTGGAATGTAAAGGAAGGAGATTTTTATTATGACGATTATTCCATTCGATTAAAAAATGATTGTAAAATCAGACCATTTCCAAAAGTAGCAGTATTGACGAGCCTATACACAACCAGTTCTGGTGAAGCAATCGCTGTGATGTTCAAAGGAAGAAAAAATACCAGATTTTTTGGCCACAAAACCCTTGGTATGATCACCGTCACAGATTGGAAGGTACTTGATGAGTCGACTACCATGACGATATCAGTTAGCTATTATATGGATCGAAAAGGAAAAGTATATACAAATTATGTCGATGTTGACGAAATTACACCTTTTGAAGAAATGCCCTTATCAGAAAATGATAAAGCTACAAATCAGGCATTGTTATGGTTGAAAGGAAAATCATAAAATCATCAAAATGCAAACATCAAAAACCAAGATGATTTAATAAGGTGGATTCCGTATGGCTTTTAATTAAGAATATATATAAAGAAGTGAAACAATCGAATTCAATTTTTATCTTTTTATTTTTACTGTCCCGTCCATGTATAGCTCAACAGATAGTGTACGGCAATAACAATTTTATAGAATATCAGATCGGTACTTTGCCTGTAGTCATCTCAGTGCCGCATGGTGGTAGTTTGGTTCCATCGGATATTCCAAACAGGACTTGCAATAATCCAACAACTGTCACAGATGCCTTTACTATAGAAATGGCTGCCGAAATTAGAAAATCACTGTATGCTAAGACAGGTTGCTATCCACACATCATCATTTGCCATCTTAAGCGTACTAAACTGGATTGCAACAGAAATATCTCTGATGGAGCTTGTAATAACTCAATAGCAGAAGTTGCGTGGAACGAATTTCAAGATTTTATTGATCTGGCCCAAAACAAGGCCACGCAGCAATTTAGTGAAAAAGTATTTTATGTTGATCTTCATGGACATGGGAATCCTATCCAACGAATTGAATTGGGATATTTGTTATACGATAACGAACTCGCACTATCAGACAGCGTACTGAATACAGATAAATATATCAATGACAGCTCCATAGGTTGTTTAGCCAGAAATAATGTAGGTAAATTTTCCCACGCTCAATTGTTGCGAGGACCAAAAGCACTTGGAACGATTCTGACAAACGCTGATTATCCGTCTGTTCCGAGCGAACAAATACCATCTCCCGGAACGAATACCAATTATTTTCGTGGCGGATATAATACAGCCAATCATACATGTTTTGCTCAGGACAATGTAACCCGTGGCGTGCAGGTGGAATTAAACTTCACTGGTGTCAGAGATACTCCATCAAACAGGGCCTTATTTGCGGATAAATTTTGCACATCCATCATAGAGTTTTTGAAAACACATTCTGACGTTGTGGTTAGCAGTTGTAAACCACTAGCCAGTAGTGAATATAACTCATCTCCTTATATCGCTTCACCCAATCCTGTGAGTCCGGGCTATCCGGTTTCTATAAAAGGAATTGACGGTGAAGCCAAATACTTTACAATAATAAATTCATTGGGTCAATTATGCGACGAAGGCATAGTCTCAAATCAACAGGAAATTGAGGTTGAGAGATCGTTAAAATCAGGATTGTACATTATGGTAATTTATAATCAAAACAAGAAAATATTGAATACACTCAAACTCATCATAGAGTGAAATCTGTCAGTAAACAAATCAAACAAATCAAAAAACAATGACAAAACCAAAACAAATCAAAGTAGGTGTAATACAGGCAACACCTTCACTTTTTGATTTAGGAAAAACGGTTGATATTGTTGTAGATTGGATAAAAAAAGGAGCTGCTGAAGGCTGCGAATTATTGTTATTTCCTGAATCTTTTATACCCTGTTACCCAAGAGGGCTGAACTTTGATGCAGTACTCGGCAGAAGAACAGATAAAAGCAGGGATCAGTGGCTGGATTATTGGAACAATAGTATCGAAACTACTTCAGAATATATAAAGGTTATCAGTCAGGCAGTTCAGAAAGCAAACCTTTTTGTAGCGCTGGGCGTGACTGAAAAAGAAAGCATAGGTGGCTCACTCCATTGCAGTTTGCTTTATTTTGACAAGCAGGGAAATCTCATCGGCAAACACAGAAAACTAAAGCCAACAGGACTTGAAAGATATATTTGGGCTGAAAGTGACGGGAGCACATTAGTAAGTTTTGACACAGATATTGGCAGGGTAGGTGGTCTTATTTGTTGGGAAAATTATATGCCGCTGGCCCGAATGGCTATGTATCAACAAGGCGTAGAAATATATCTCGCACCTACCGCTGACTCCCGGGAATCATGGCAAAATACCATGCAGCATATTGCACTGGAAGGTCGATGTTTTGTGATGGCATCCAATCAGTTTGTCAGAAAATCTGATTACCCGGATAGATATGGTGAAGATATTAAAGATGAACCTGAAATCATGTGTTCTGGCGGTAGTGTCATCATATCGCCCATGGGAGAAGTGTTGGCGGGTCCTCTATGGAATCAGGAAGGATTAATAACCGCAACGCTGGACTTTTCCATTCTCGCTAAAAGCAAACTTGATTTTGATGTGGTAGGACATTATTCGAGAAAAGATGTTTTTACTTTTGAAGTCAAAAACCAACCTGATATATTAAAAATAAGATAAAATTGAAAGTAGAGAACCAACATGAAATATTTAACAACTTTTTCGTAAATTTATTTTCAGGAAAAATTTGAGTTAGGAACAACTTAAAATTTGAGTTAAAAAAAAAGAAATAGTATACATACAGCACATCTGAAAAAATGGACATTGACTCAGTAAGAGATATTTGTAAAGGACTCCCTGCCGTGATGGAAAGTGTTAAATGGGGTAACGATCTTTGTTTTATGGTAGGTGATAAAATGTTTTGTGTCATATTACTTGAAACCCCAATCAAAATTTCAATAAAAGTTAATAATATTGAGTTTGATGAAATGATGGAGTTGGAAGGAATCAAATCAGCTCCTTATGCTGCAAGACATAAATGGGTATTAATAGAAAATACGGATATATTCGATAACAAAAAATGGGAGTTCTACATTACTCAATCATATACTCTGGTAAAAGAAAAACTTTCGAAAAAAAAACTTAACAAATTAATGTAGCAGGTCAAAAACCCATTTTATATCAGATTGAATTTCTTTCAAAAAATCTGTTTTCAGGATTGTCAGGTATATCATAATTTTATATCGTTCCAATCAAAATACATCATTTGAGCCTTTATAGGAAGTTCATTGATAACATTGATGAACACCAGTATTTTTTTTTAAAGAATGTGTGTATAATGTCAATTTTTATTACTTTTATTCTGGAATTATTTTTGAAACATTTTTTACTAAAAGATTCAGATCAAATGTAGGCATCACAAATATATCCATAAGATAAAACGCAATCAATTAAAAGAATGAAGGAAGTACAATCGATCAATGTCATGGACAAATTTTCATTGTTTGACAAACTTTGGACACCCCACATCATAGGTGAACTCAACGGACAATATGTAAAACTTTGTAAACTAAAAGACGAATTTGTATGGCACAGCCATGAAAATGAAGACGAACTTTTTATGGTTTTTAAAGGTACACTGCTTATGGATTTCAGAGACGGGAGGACGATCGAAGTAAAGGAAGGTGAGATACTGATTGTACCCAAAGGTGTGGAGCACCGTCCACACACCAGCGGAGAGATCGTATTTAATTTACTTTTTGAACCCAAAGAAACCCAACATACAGGCATAGTGGAAAGCGAAATGACGGTCAAACAACTGGATTGGATTTGAATATCACTAAAATCTATATTCCTTGTTGCCTCTTATCGGATGATCTTTGAATCAAAATGTCCAATATCATACCTTTTTTGAAGATTAAAAAGTATTTTTACATGATCAATTTTTCATTGGGATCTTTTCTAAAAACTGACATTTCAGATCTAAACATAAATACATGAAACAAACCAGAAGGGATTTAATAAGAACTATGACTGCAATGACTGGAGGTGTTTTGATAGCCCCATTTGCCAGTCAGGGTCAATCAATCGGGAAAACTAATTTTACAAACTTAAATAATGATCCTGTTGATTTATCAGAAATCGTTAATCTATTTGATTTTGAGAAAATAGCAGAACGAAAAATGTCAAAAATGGCGTACGAGTATGTAGCCAGTGGTGCCGCAGATGAGGTCACCCTGAGATGGAACAGGCAGTCATTAGACGGTATAAAGTTAAACCCCCGTGTGCTCAATGACGTCAGCAAAATCGACACTACTACGACTTTATTTGGTCAGGAGCTCGCATATCCAATCCTGATAGCGCCTACGGCATATCATAAAATCATGCATCCTGAAGGCGAACTGGCAACGGCCCGAGGAGCCGGTATGGCAAATACTACCTATGTGGTCAGTTCTTTTACTACTACTCCCATGGAAGAAATCAAAAAAGTAGCTACCGGGCCACTTTGGTTTCAGCTATATGTGAGGGATGATCGCGAATTTACGAAAAACCTGGTGCAAAAAATGGAGTCTCTGGGATGCAAAACGTTATGCGTAACGGTAGATACACCTGTAGGCGGAGCCCGCAATAGACAACAGAGGGTAAATTTCAGACTGCCTGAAGGTATCTATGCTCCTTACCGTACCGATCAGCACATGATGAAAAAACCACTTACCTGGAAAGAAATGGAATGGCTGATTTCCTTTGCAAAAATACCCGTCCTGCTCAAAGGTATTTTGAATCCTGAGGATGCTGAAAAAGCTATAAAAATAGGGGCTTCCGGTATCATAGTATCAAATCATGGTGGCAGAAATCTGGATACCGTACCTGCCACAATAGAAGTATTGCCATCGATTGTTTCCAAAATAGATAAAAAAATACCCATCCTGTTAGATGGTGGTATCAGGCGAGGTACGGATGTTTTGAAAGCAATTGCCCTTGGTGCAAGTGCTGTATTGGTCGGTAAACCAGTTTGTTTTGCTTTAGCTGCCGGTGGTGCTGAAGGTGTGGCAAAAGCCATGGATATTCTCCACGATGAATTAGAAATGGCCATGGCTTTGACAGGCAGACCCAATGTGGCGGCCATTGACAACTCTTTAATCTGGAAATAAAAACATGCAACACACAAAAAGTATTGCCACATTAAAAATAAGGATGTTAAAGCAGGACCATTGTATAGTTAAAATAAGGCCTTTGAAGAACAGGGCTGGCAAACACCTTAATGATGTAGTAAATGAAAAGAATCTTTAAATACATTTTTACATTTATTTTCCTTTCTATTATATGGAGTGGTATTGCTTTTTATGGAACACTGAAAGGTTTTTGGCACAAGCCCTTTACAAATAGCAACAACCCAACATTATTTACAGAAGCAGTTAATCAACAAATTGAAAAAGAATTTGTAGGCAACTTCGTTATGACAATAATGAAAGATGGTGTAGTAGAAAAAGAACTGTTTTATTCAAAAAACAAAAAAGTTGATAAAAATACGATATTTCAGGTGTCATCACTTTCAAAAATTGTATCAACCGTAGGTATATTGAAATTGGTTGAGATGGGCAAAATAAATTTGGACACCCCTGTTGACCGCTATCTTAAAAGATGGAAACTGCCTCCAAGTGAATTTGATAATGATCAGGTAACAGTAAGAAGGCTCTTAAGTCACACAGCTGGTTTAACTGATGAACTTGGTTATAATGGTTTTGAAAGTAGAGATTCTGTTCAATCACTGGAACAATCGCTTACCAAAGCAACGGATGCAGATAAAGGAATAAGCGGTGTAGTTAAAGTAGGTGTTAAGCCAGGTTCACAATGGAAGTACTCTGGCGGTGGGTTTACTCTATTGCAGTTATTGGTTGAGGAGACAAGCGGTCAATCTTTCAATGACTTTATGGGAGACCAACTGTTCAAACCATTAAAAATGACAAGCAGCAGCTACATTTTGAATGATACTTTAAAAAATAAACTTTGTGAGTTTTACAATGCTGATAATACCACAGCTCCGCATTTATATTACACATCTTTGGCCGCAACTTCTTTGTACACATCATTATCAGATTTAGAGATATTTTTTCAAATATACCTAAAAGGTAAACAGGGAGAACCAATAGGTAAGGGACAAATTAGTCAAGAATCACTAAAATTAATGAGAAAATCACATTGGGATATAATGGGTGAAAAGATGTATGGTTTGGGGTGTATTTTATACATTGGTATTGATGACAATGAAGACATTTTTGGGCATGACGGAAAAAGTACTCCACCTATTAATACCGCCATTAGAATAAATCCAACAACAGGAGACGGAATAATTATATTAGAAACAGGTAATCCGGATTTAGCCACAAGGATAGCAAGTGACTGGGTTTTCTTGGAGACGGGTAAAACTGACACTCTACTTTTTACCATGCTAGTGGGTAAATTGACAAAAATTATTTTCGTAGGACTATTGCTGATTAGTTTTTTCTTAATAGGAACAGGAATATGGCGGAAGAAAATGAAACTTGACATCAATAAATAATTTTTATTATTTCTATCAGCAGTTCCATGTTTTTTGAATCATTAATAGGAATGAAGCTTTAGCCCATTCCAAATAAACGAAAAAATGTCAATTGGCTTTAGCCAAATAATAATAATAACAATAAGATATGTCATTTATAAATATCTATTTGAAAAATTTAAAGGATAATTTTTTGGCTAATGCCAAATTTAGATTTGTATTTATTCGTCATCCAGATAAATCTGGGTTCAATTGAAAATATAATCCATTGAAAAGCAATGTAGTTTTGGCATTTTGCAAAATAATTAATATCCAAAATTCAATATAGATAGATTTCAAATCATTCAAAACAGAAACAAAATAACTTAAAGATGGCAACAGAACAGAAATTTGTAGATTTTATCATGGACCAAATGGGTTTTTCAGGACAAGTTACAAACAAGAAAATGTTTGGTGAGTACGGAATATATTTTGACAATAAATTGTTCGGTCTTGTTTGCGATAACAAATTATTTATTAAGCCGACTCAGTCGGGGAGGGAATACATACTTGACGTTGTAGAAGCATCGCCATATCCGGGAGCAAAACCAAGTTTTTTAATTGAAGAAAAATTGGACGATAGAGAATGGCTGAGAAAATTAGTGAAAATTACCGTTGACGAATTGCCTGAACCAAAACCTAAAAAAATCAAGTGATGGATGAAAAACAATACTTAGGTAAAACCTAAAAGCCTTTCCCGTTATTTCGGAAGCCACTTTTTGCATAGGCACTGACAAAGGAACCTGAAAGGACTTGCATTGATTTATTTTTATCCTTCATACTTCGATAGATATTGGCATAGAAAGCATAATATATTTGGGGTTTATACAAGAAGCAGAGTGATAACAACAAAATTTAATATACAATTTTTTTATCAATGGCATTTAGTTAAGCAGCAACAATAACTCCTTCTTTTTTAATAGAAGGGTATGGGTTGATTAAAAACCTCAAAATTTGTCTTATCTACACGACACTTTACATTAATTTGTATTTTACATATATTTTGAAGAGTAAAGTAAAATTATTCATATATTTGAAGTGTAAATAACTAAACTTAATGGTATGGTAGTACCCAAAGTATGTTGAAAAATTATTATAGCCAGTAGATGCCATTAAATGCCAAATACTTATGAAACGTAGAGATTTTATTGCAAAAACAGCAGGTATCACCGTTGCTTCATTGTCATCTACAGCATTTTACACCAGCACAAACAGAGCTATGGAAAAAACAAATGCACAAACAAACTATGATGTAATAGTACTGGGAGTGGGTAGCATGGGCTCAGCGACGTGCTATCATCTGGCCAAAAAGGGATATAAAGTCCTTGGTTTAGAGCAGTTTGACATTCCTCACGAGTTGGGTTCACATGCAGGACAAAGCCGTATCATCCGAAAGGCATATTTTGAACATCCCGATTATGTTCCCCTTCTGGATCGAGCATATCAAAACTGGAAATCACTGGAAGATGAAACAGGTGCCAAACTGTATTACAAAACAGGCTTATTATATTTTGGAAGAGCCGATCATGGACTCATCAAAGGTCTCCGGGAGTCAGCTACAAAATATTCCATTCAGATAGATGAGATGACAGAACAGGAACAGAATAAACGATTTCCACAGTTTAATATTCCTGCTGGTTATGAGCGATTGATAGAGCCCGATGCCGGTTTTCTGCGACCCGAGCATAGTGTCCTGATTCACACCGAGAGAGCAATCCAACTGGGGGCAAACATCCACACAAAAGAAAAAACAATCGAGTGGAAAAAATCCGTTGACACCATCTACGTCAAAACAAATAAGAACACCTATCAATGTAAAAAACTCGTCATCACAGCGGGCCCATGGGCAGGAAGTATGTTGCCTGATCTATCAAAAAACTTGAAAGTAACCCGTCAAATGATTGCCTGGATGAAACCAAAAAACTGGCAAAAATTTGAACTTGGAAATTTTCCCTGCTGGACTATTGCCGATGACGAGAAACCAGGTATATTCTACGGTTTCCCTATTTTATCAGCAGCGCTGTTTGGTGGCCCAATCGGTTTAAAGGTGGCTCATCATTTTCAAGGTGCGGTTTCAGACCCAGATAACATCAGCCGCACCCCTACCAAAGAAGATGAAGATACAATCATTTATGCGCTTAACAAATTTATTCCCGATGGCTATGAGAGTACCCATGTGATGAAAACCTGTATGTACACCAATACCCCGGATGAAAATTTTATCCTGGATTTTGTACCCGGATATGAAAAAGATGTGGTTTGTGCCACCGGCTTCAGTGGTCACGGATTTAAGTTTGCAAGTGTAGTAGGCGAAATCATGGCAGACCTTGCTATGACAGGAGACACAACACAGCCTATCGGATTTTTAAATGCTACACGATTTACATGATATGCGGGCATGTTTGATTTTCTTTTTATCAATCTGGTGTATGACCATCTGTGGACAGAAAAAAGTCCATTCCAATGACGAGCGGAAAATACGTGAAACTAGAAAACTATCCAATGACGCTATTGCATCACATGACACAATCGTCGTTGCCGCTTATTGGACTGAAGATTTCCATATTGTGTCATCGCGCAATGTTGAAGTATCAGGTCAGGAATCCAATCGACAGACATTTGTCCGGGATTTCAAAACAAAAAAAGACGTTATATATGTGCGCACACCCAAACAAATAGATGTTTTTAAGGTCTGGAATATGGCTTCAGAAACCGGTACATGGATAGGTAATTGGCAAGAGCCTGATGGAAAACTGACACTATCAGGAACCTATTATGCCAAGTGGCACAAGAAAGACGGCATATGGAAAATCCGTGCTGAGATCTATACTCCTCTAACTTGTTCAGGGAGTAAATTTTGTAATCAAATACCTAAACTCTAATAGCATGAATAGAAGGACAAATTTGTGAAGATATCCTATTTTCTCATCGGATTGATTTTGATGTCAGTAAAACATAAAGAGTCACAATATTATAAAAACTAAAATCCAATTAGTAAAAAATGGAAAACACACATCAAATAGCCAAACGCTTTAGAGAAGTGATCCTAAATGGAACCTGGATAGCTAATACAAATTATAAAGACCAACTTTCTGAAATGAATTGGCAAACAGCGACTGCAGAATGTAATTCATTAAACACTATAGCTGTTTTAGCGCAGCATATTCATTACTATATCCAAGGAATAAATAATGTTTTTAAAGGAGGCAGTCTCGACATAAAAGATATATATAGTTTCAATTTTCCGGCTATTACATCTCAAGATGCGTGGGAAACCTTTCTATCAAAATTCTGGATTGACAGTGAAGAGTTTGCTTCTTTGATAGATCAAATGCCGGATGAAAAGTTACAGCAAGGATTTGTAAATGAAAAGTATGGAACCTATCAACGCAACATTGAGGCGATGATAGAACATAGTTATTATCATTTAGGGCAGATCGTTATGATTAAAAAAATTATCAGCAACAAAAAGAACAAGCAGGACTTTCCATTGGCATAATTTAATAATCAAATTATAGATAACTAACAACGAGTTGAAACATGTGTACCTTGTCAGAAATTCCTTACAATTGTAGAATATTATATATCAACCATGCAGAATTTTGGAAATAGGAAAGAAAATCCACGACTTCCCCACAGGGATATTTGTATTCTGTATTTAAGCAAAAACGATCTTGAATCGTAAAAATAAACCAGGCACATCTATTACCAAATGTATAATGTAAATCAAATGAAAACCTTTTTTATCCATCTAAATCAAAAAAAATGAAAAACCTTTTAAAAATCCTATTGATCACTATGATCTCCTCGCCATCTAACAGCCAGATCAGTGCTAAACTGATGCGCTATATGGATGTATCAGACTCGCACATCGTATTTGTGTACGGAGGAGATATCTGGATGGTCGAAAAAACCGGTGGCACAGCCTTGCAAATGACAAATTCGGCAGGAGAGGAATCCTGGCCCAAATTTTCTCCTGATGGTAAGTCTATCGCTTTCACTGCGGGATATAACGGCAGCCAGAACATCTATACCATGCCGGTGACAGGAGGTGTTCCCACACGTGTGACACATGAATCTCTTCCCGACAGGATGATCGAATGGCACCCTGATGGTAAGCAACTACTTTTCGGATCCGCCGGGGATAATGGTGGACGACGATTGCTGAATCAATTTTATATGGTTTCAAAAGAGGGTGGATTACCTGAGAAGTTGCCTATACCTTACGGCGAACTGGCCAGCTTTTCGCCTGATGGTAAAAAACTGGCGTATATCACCAAAATCACAGAAAACTATCCTTTCAAAAGAATCCGTAGTGGAAATAACAGTGATATCTTCATACACGATATGATGACAAAAAAGGTAGAAAATATCACCAATAGAATTGCCATCGATGGCAAACCGGCATGGGCAGGTAATACGATATTTTTCCTGTCTGATGAAAATGAAGATATGCGTCTGAATATCTGGGCATATGAAACCGGAAACAAAACCATGAAACAAATCACCAATTTTAAGGACTTTGACATATCATTTCTATCAGCCGGAAATAAGGATCTGGTATTTGAAATGGGCGGAGACCTGTATCTCATGGATCTGATCAGTCGCAAATACAAAAAAGTAGAAGTAAATGTAGTCAGTGATCTGATGACTGAAATTCCTCAGCAGAAAAATGTAAGCAGAAGTATTGCTAATATGACGGTATCTCCCGATGCTAAAAGAATCGTTTTTGAAGCCAGGGGAGAAGTCTTTAATGTTCCTGATAAAGAGGGAGTATCATTAAACCTGACCCGATCCAGTGGTGCATTTGATCAGAAGCCAGCATGGTCGCCTGACGGAAAAACTATAGCTTGGTGGAGTGACCAGTCCGGCGAATACGAGATCTGGGTACAAAATACTCAGGGTGAAGCTACATCCAAACAACTTTCAAGCCGTAAAAGTGGATTCGGATATATGCTACACTGGTCACCTGACAGTAAAAAAATGGCATTTATCGATGAAAAGAATGACATACTGATCATAGATGCGGGTAGTGGTTTGATAGAAAAAGCTGGCAATACCAACTGGAATACAAGTCATGGCGGCAGAGGTTTGTTTTCTATTAGCTGGTCTCCTGACTCCAAATGGTTGTCATTTGCTCTCACCCTTGAAAATGCCAATCAGGCTATTTTTATATATGATGCCGAAAGCAAAAAATTACACCAGGTCACCTCAGGTTTTTATACAGATGAGAAACCCACATTCAGCCAGGACGGAAAGTACTTATTTTTTCAGACCAACCGTAAAATGGATGTAGCTTACTCAGCTTTTGACGACGGTACATGGATTTATCCAAACTCGACTGAGATTGCATCTGTAAATTTAAATAAAGACGCCCCATCTCTTTTACCGACAAAAAATGATACTATTCTGGTGGTTGCGACTGAAAAAACGGACAAACCTGTTAAACCTGAAAAGTCTGACAAATCAGAAAAAACTGACAAAACTGAAAAGCCTGAAGAAAAGAAAAAAGAAGTTACAAAATCCAATATTGAATTCGAAAATTTTGAAGGCAGGATAGTATTATTGCCTGTGAAGGCCGGTAATCTGGGCAAAATGTCTGCCGTAGATGGTAAGCTGATTTATCTAAGAAATGCCAATACCGGATCATCGGAAAATACATCATCTTTAAAATACTATGACATCAAAGAAAGGGAAGAAAAAACCATCATGGATAAAGTAGGTAATTTTACTGTATCAGCAGATGGCAAATCCATCCTCGTCGAAAGCAACCGGCAGTATGGTGTTATATCCGTTGCTGCAGGCCAAAAGATAGAAAAACCAATACCTACTGATGGGTTGACCATGCAGTGGGTAGCAAAGCAGGAATGGGAGCAAATCTTTCAGGATACGTGGAGAAGATACAGAGACTTTTTTTATGACCCCGCCATGCAGAAAGTAGACTGGAATGAAATGAGAGTAAGATATGGCGC